>NZ_JBHJUO010000006.1:0-421398 GCF_042268445.1 Streptomyces sp. NPDC056169
GGCGTGCAGTTCATGCTCGCCGACATGGCCATGAAGCTCGAAGCCGCCCGCCAGCTCACCTACGCCGCCGCCGCGAAGAGCGAGCGCGTCTCCGCCGGAAGCGAGAAGGAGGCCCTCACCTTCTTCGGCGCCGCGGCCAAGTGCTTCGCCTCCGACGTCGCCATGGAGGTCACCATCGACGCCGTCCAGCTCCTCGGCGGCTACGGCTACACCCGCGACTACCCCGTCGAGCGCATGATGCGCGACGCCAAGATCACCCAGATCTACGAAGGCACCAACCAGGTCCAGCGCATCGTCATGGCCCGCAACCTCCCGTAGGGGACCCTGCCCCGCCGCACCCCCTATCCCCCATCCGTTGAAAGGAGACAGGCCGTGACTCTGAAGATCGCTGTCTGTGTGAAGTACGTCCCCGACGCGACCGGCGACCGCGGGTTCGCCGACGACCTGACGACCGACCGCGAGGCCGTCGACGGCCTCCTCTCGGAGCTGGACGAGTACGCGGTCGAGCAGGCGCTGCGCATCTCGGAAGAGTCCGACGACGCCGAGGTCACCGTCGTGACCGTGGGCCCGGACGACGCCAAGGACGCGCTGCGCAAGGCGCTGTCGATGGGTGCCGACAAGGCCGTCCACGTCAACGACGAGGACATCCACGGCTCCGACGTCATCGCCACCTCCGCGATCCTGGCCAAGGCCCTGGAGAAGACCGGTTTCGACCTGGTCGTCTGCGGCATGGCCTCGACCGACGGCACGATGGGCGTCCTGCCGGCCCTGCTCGCCGAGCGGCTGAACGTGCCGCAGGTGACGCTGCTCTCCGAGGTCTCGGTCGACGGCGACACGGTGAAGGGCCGCCGCGACGGCGACTCCGCCACCGAGCTCCTGGAGGCCCCGCTCCCGGCCGTCGTCTCGGTCACCGACCAGTCCGGCGAGGCCCGTTACCCCTCCTTCAAGGGGATCATGGCCGCCAAGAAGAAGCCGGTCGAGGAGCTGGACCTGGACGACCTGGACATCGACGCCGACGAGGTGGGCCTCGCCGGGTCCTGGACCCTCGTCGACGCGGTGGCCGCGCGCCCGGCCCGTACGCAGGGCACGATCGTCACCGACGAGGGCGACGGCGGCAAGCAGCTCGCCGCCTTCCTCGCCACCCAGAAGTTCATCTGACCTGCCGTCAGCCAGACACCCACTCAGGAGCAATGAATCATGGCTGAGATCCTGGTTCTCGTGGACCACGCCGACGGTGCGGTCCGCAAGCCGGCCCTCGAACTCCTCACCCTGGCCCGCCGCATCGGCGAGCCCTCGGCGGTCGTCCTCGGCGCCGGCGAGGCCGCCGCCTCGATCGCCGCCAAGGCGGGCGAGTACGGCGCGGCCACCGTGTACGTCGCGGACGGCGCCGAGTTCACCGACCAGCTGGTCGTCCCGAAGGTCGACGCGCTGACCCAGCTCGCCAAGGAGAAGGGGGCCGCCGCCGTCCTGGTGACCTCCTCCGGCGAGGGCAAGGAGATCGCCGCCCGGGTCGCGCTGCGCCTCGGCTCCGGTCTGATCACCGACGCCGTGGAGCTGGAGGCCGGCGAGAACGGCCCGGTCGCCACGCAGTCCGTCTTCGCCGCCTCGTACCAGGTGCGCTCGACGGTCTCGCACGGCGTCCCGGTCATCACGGTCAAGCCGAACTCCGCCGCCCCGGAGGCCGCCCCGGCCGCCGGCACGGTCGAGAACGTCGCCGTCGCCTTCACCGGCAACGCCGCGAAGGTCGTCTCGCGCACCCCGCGCGTCTCCACCGGCCGCCCCGAGCTGACCGAGTCCGCGATCGTGGTCTCCGGCGGCCGCGGCGTCGGCGCCGCCGAGGGCTTCGCGGTCGTCGAGAAGCTGGCCGACTCGCTCGGCGCGGCCGTCGGCGCCTCCCGCGCCGCCGTGGACGCCGGCTGGTACCCGCACGCCAACCAGGTCGGCCAGACCGGCAAGCAGGTCTCGCCGCAGCTGTACGTCGCGGCGGGCATCTCCGGTGCGATCCAGCACCGGGCGGGCATGCAGACGTCGAAGACGATCGTGGCCGTCAACAAGGACCCCGAGGCCCCGATCTTCGACCTCGTGGACTACGGCGTGGTCGGCGACCTCTTCGAGGTGCTGCCGCAGCTCACGGACGAGATCGGCGCCCGCTGACCGTCCTCGCCGCCCAACGGTAAGGGGCGGGTGAGTGGCACTCTGTGCCACTCACCCGCCCCTTTCGTGTCGTCGCGCGGCTCAGAACCAGCCGTCGAGCGGGACCTCCTCGCAGAGCCGGACGACCGGCCTGCGACCGGTCACGCCGACGCCCGAGGAGAGCTTGACCCGGACCCCTGGGCGCACCGCGTGCAGCGGCCCGTCGACGCGGCAGCGGACCACGAAGCCCTCCGTCATGTGGACAGGCCAGAGGTCGGCGTCGGCCGCGGCGACCCCGCGCCGTACGGAGATCACGCCCTCGCCCCCGCTGAGTTCGGGCGAGAGGTCCGTCGACCCGCAGGTCGGACAGAGCAGGCGCTGGAACGTCGTGGTGTGGCACCAGCGGCAGCGCTGGAAGTAGAGCTCGGAGTCGGGTGCCGACTCGTCCACCTGGACGGCGGTCCCGCTCCTCAGTCCCGTGTGGAACACGATGCCTTCTCCTTGCACTCGGCGGCTCGACCGTGCAGGGCAAAGATATGGCACTGAGTGCCATCAAATAAAGACCTGAGTTCCCTCAATTCGAGATACCGAGAACCCAGGGGCATCGGGAGGGGCCGGGACTTCCCCCAGCCCTCTCCTCACTCCTTCCGTCAGTCCTCGCCGAGGCTCGACTCCACCTCGCGCACCACGCGCCACATGGGGGTGGACCGCTTGGTGATCACCACCACGACGTCCTCGGTCTCCTCGGCCGGCGCGTCCGCGACCGCGTCCGGGCTCCAGGTGGCGCGGACGAACTCCAGGGCCCGGTCGACCTCGGCCAGCGGGTCACCCTCGCCTCCCGAGCGCAGCCAGTGGCGCAGGGCGTGGTTGTGGGCGGCGACGACGGCCGCCGCGACCACGTTGGCGCGCAGGGTGCCGTCCCGGCGGTCGGCCCAGCGGGTGCGCAGATAGTCGCCGAGGGTCTTCTCGTACCGCCAGACGACCGAGAGCTCGTACGTCCGCAGTCCGGTCACCTCGCGGGTGAGCCGGTAGCGCTGCACGGAGAAGGTCGGGTTCTCGGCGTACATCCGCATGACGAGCCGGGCGGCGTCGCAGACGCGGACGACCGGGTCGTCGGAGTCGGCGCTCGCGGCGAGGAAGCGGGTCATGTCGGCGAGGCACTGCTCGTGGTCGGGGAAGACCACGTCCTCCTTCGACGGGAAGTACCGGAAGAAGGAGCGGCGGCCGACGCCCGCGAGCGTGACGATGTCGTCGACGGTGGTCTGTTCGTAGCCGCGCTCAAGGAAGAGCTGGAAGGCCGCGGCGATGAGGGAGTCCCGCATCGCGGGCTTCGGAGTGTTCGTCGAGGCTGTTCCCATGGCCCGAACCTAACACTCGGACCGGCCGATGCGGCACTTGGTGCCGGGAGAATCCGGCACCGAGTGCTGCATCGGGGGTACGGAGGCTCAGCGCGGGGCCATGCGCAGGGCGCCGTCCATCCGGATCGTCTCGCCGTTGAGGTAGTCGTGCTCGGCGATCATCGTGACCAGCCGGGCGTACTCCTCCGGGCGCGCGAGGCGCTGCGGGAAGGTCACGCTCGCGGCGAGACCGGCCCTGACGTCCTCCCCGAACCCGGCCATCATCGGGGTGTCGACGATGCCGGGGGCGACGGTGACGACCCGGATGCCGAACTGCGCGAGGTCGCGGGCGGCGGTGACGGTCATGCCCGCGACGCCCGCCTTGGAGGCGGCGTAGGCGATCTGGCCGACCTGGCCCTCGAAGGCGGCGATCGAGGCGGTGTTGACGACGAGGCCGCGCTGCCCGTGCTCGTCGGGCTCGTGCCGGGCGATGCTCTCGGCGGCGAGCCGCATCACGTTGAACGTCCCGAGCAGGTTGACGTTGAGGACCGTACGGAACAGGTCGAGGTCGTGCGGCCCCTTACGGCCCAGGATGCGGGCGGAGGGGGCGATGCCCGCGCAGTTCACGGCGAGCCGGAGCTCGGCGCCGTCGGCGTCGATCGCGGCCAGGGCCTCGCGCACCTGGTCCTCGTCGGTGACGTCCGCGGCGAACAGGCGGACGCCGTCGGGCAGCGGCCCGGCGGCCGCGACGGCCTTGTCCAGGTCGAGGCCGTAGACGGCGGCGCCACGGGCGGCGAGCGCGGCGGCCGTGGCGGCGCCGAGGCCGGAAGCGGCGCCGGTGACGAGAGCGGCGGAGCCGGCGATGTCCATGGAACTCCTCGTTCGTGTCGTGCGGGTGGGACCCTGCCGCCGGGGTGGCCGCCGGATCGGGCACATGCCCGCGGTGGACCGCGCGGTCCGCGCGATCTGCGCCGCCCACCATAGAACCGCAGGCAGCGCCCCCGGAAGCGGAACCAGGACATCCCCGAGCGGTGGTCGACCGGTCGTACACTTCCGCCATGGGGCGAACGAGTGACGCGCGGGAGCGGATCCTGACCGCCGCGAAGACGCTGATGCTGTCGCGCGGCTACTCCGCCCTGGGCGTGGCGGAGATCTGCAAGGCGGCCGGAGTGCCGAAGGGCAGCTTCTACTACTTCTTCGCCTCCAAGGAGGAGCTGGCCCTCGCGGTCGTCGACGAGCACTGGACCGCCCAGCGAGCCGAGTGGACCCGCGCCCTGGACCGGGACGTCCCTCCCCTCCAGGGGCTGCGGAGGCTCTACGACGTCACCGCGGCCGAGCTGCGCGCCGGGCAGCGGAGCTGCGGCACCGTCACGGGCTGCCTCCTCGGGAACCTGGCCCTGGAGATGAGCACCGGCACGGCGACCGTGCGCGAGCGCCTGCGGGAGATCTTCGACGAGCAGGTGGCCCTGGTGGAGGAGACCGTCGCCGAGGCCCGCGGGCGCGGCGAGGTCACCGTCGCCGACGACCGCGGGGCCGCGCGCGCCCTCGTCGCCCAGCTGGAGGGCCAGGTGCTCTTCGCCAAGCTGTACGACGACGTGGGGCGCTTCGACGTCCTGTGGGCGAACTCCCTGGCCCTGCTGGGCGCGAGGGTCTCCTCTCCTTCGGTCTGAGCTTCCGTCAGAAGGGCTTGGTCGGCAGGTACTTGCCGTCGAGCGTGATGACGGCACGCTCGCCGCCCTCGGGGTCGGCGACCTTCTCGACGTGGAGCTTGAAGTTGATCGCGGAGATGATGCCGTCGCCGAACTCCTCGTGGACCAGGGCCTTGAGGGTGGTTCCGTAGACCTGGAGCATCTCGTAGAAGCGGTAGATCGTCGGGTCGGTCGGGATGCCGCCGTCGATGGATCCCCGGGTGGGGATCGTGCGCAGCAGCCGTACCGCGTCCTCGTCGAGGCCGAGGAGCTCGGCGACCGCCCGCGCGGCCGGCTCCGGCAGGGCGTGCTGGCCGAGCACGGCGGCGGTGGTGAAGGCGACGGAGAACCCTGCGGCGTCCGCGATCTGCTGCCAGGTCAGGTCCTTGACGGTCTTGGCCTCGACGGCGGTGAGGGCGAGCTCGCGGCGGGCTGTGGGGTCGAACTGGGCGTGCACCATGAGAGGTACTCCTTCTTCCTGGAGGGGTTTCGGGGATCAGGCGGCGGCGACGGCGGGGCGGGCGACGGTGTCGAGCTCCTCGACGGAGCCCTGGGCGATGTCGAAGACCCAGCCGTGCAGCCGGATGTCTCCCTCGGCCAGCGCACGGGCGACCGAGGGGTGGGTGGCGAGGTTCGCCAGCTGGGCGGCGACGTTCTCGCGCACCAGGGCGGACACGTCCCCCTGGCGGCCGGTCGCGGCGGTGCGGGCCAGGGAGGCGTCCGCGTGCCGCAGCCAGGCGGCGACGGCGGGAGCGGAGCCGAGGTCGTGGCCCTCGGCGAGCGCGGTCATCGCGCCGCAGGCGGAGTGCCCGCAGACGATGACGTCCCGCACGCCGAGGACCGCGACGGCGTACTCGACGCCGGCGGACACCGCGTCGCCGGCCGGGGTGTGGGCGGGGACGAGGTTGCCGGCGGTGCGGATGACGAAGAGCTCGCCCGGGTCGGTCTGGGTGATCAGTTCGGGGACGACGCGGGCGTCGGAGCAGCCGATGAAGAGGGTGCGGGGACGGTGGACGGTGGCCAGGCGGGCGAAGAGCCCGGCCTTGGCAGGGAAGACCTCCCGCTGGAAGCGGTCGATTCCCTCGGCGAGATGAGGCATGCCTTCACCCTGCACGACCAGGGGCTATAGCGTCCAAGACCGGTCATCGATATCTGCCATAGATGAAATCTATAGTCGATCTAGACTGGTCCCATGCAGCCGGAACTCCGCCACCTCCGCTATCTCCTCGCCGTCGCCGAGCACGCCAACTTCACCCGCGCCGCCGAAGAGCTCCGCATCGCCCAGCCCACGCTCTCCCAGCAGATCAAGCAGCTGGAGAAGGCCCTCGGGGTCCAGCTCCTGGACCGCACCGGCCGGACCGTGCGTCTCACGGACGCCGGGGAGACCTATGCGCGGTACGCCCGTGGCGCGCTCCGGGACCTGGCGGCGGGCGAGCGGGCGGTGCTCGACGTACGGGACCTCTCGCGCGGCCACCTCCGGCTCGCGGTCACCCCCACCTTCACGGCCTACCTGACGGGTCCGCTCGTCGCCGCGTTCCACACGCGCCACCCCGGCATCACCGTGGAGGTGCGGGAGCTGCCGCAGGACCGCGTCGAGACCGAACTCCTCGCCGACCGCCTGGATCTCGGCATCGCCTTCGAGGGCGTCCACCTCCCGGGCATCGAGGCCGCGGAGCTCTTCACCGAGACCCTGGGGCTCGTCGTCGGCCCCGCCCACCCGTACGCGGGCCGCACCGAGCCGCTGCCGGTCGCGGAGTTGATGGATCATCAGCTCGCGTTGCTGAGCGAGGACTTCGCGACCCGGCGACACATCGACGCGTACGTGGCCGAGCACCGGGTCCGGCCCCGGATCGCGGTGGAGGCCAACTCCGTCAGCGCGCTCACCGAGATCGTGCGTCGTACGGCGCTGGCGACGGTCCTCCCCGACGCCGTCACCCGGGACCACCCGTATCTGACGCCCGTTCCCCTCTCCCCCGCGCTCCCGTCCCGCGGCGTCGCCCTCCTGCGCCGCTCCGGCGGCTACCGGAGCGCGGCGGCGGAGGCCTTCGCCGCACTGGCGAGGGAGGGCACGGAGGGGTAGGAAGCCACGCCGGATCATCCGATCGGCTGACCCCGGGGTCCACCGTTGTGCCCCGCGGGTGCAGCCGGGCCGCCGACGGGGCGCGCCGCGGAACGACCCCAGGATGGAAGGGAGAGAGCGGGTCGGTCCCCCGACGGCCCGCGCAGTTCCCCGAGTTCACTGGAGCAGACCCCATGAAGCACGTGAAGAAGGCCTCCTCGCGCACCCGTGTCGTGACCGGCGGCGCGCTCGTCGCGGCCCTCGCGCTCGGCGGCTTCGGTGCCTACTCCGCCAGCGCCACCGACGAGGACACGACGGCCGCCCCGGCCGCCGCCGCCGCGAAGACGGACGCGAAGAACAAGAACACGACGCGCTCGACGCACCTGACGATCGAGGCCGCGACGAAGGCCGCGCAGGCGACCCTGGACGCCGCCGAGAAGGAGAACCAGCGGGTCTCCGTCGCCGTCGTCGACCGCAACGGCAACACGATCGTCACCCTGCGCGGCGACGGCGCCGGACCCCAGTCCTACGAGTCCGCCGTGAAGAAGGCGTACACCGCCGTCTCCTGGAACGCCCCCACCTCCGAACTCGCCAAGCGCCTCACCAACGCCCCCACCCTCAAGGACATCCCCGGCACGCTCTTCCTCGCGGGCGGCGCCCCCGTCACCGCCAAGGGCGCCCCCATCGCCGGCATCGGCGTCGCCGGCGCCCCCTCCGGCGACCTCGACGAGAAGTTCGCCCAGGCCGGCGTCGCCACCCTCGGCAAGTAGACCGAGGGGGCTGCGCCGCCGGGCTCTACTCGGGCCGCGCCAGGCCCCGGCTGATGACCAGCCGCTGGATCTGGTTCGTCCCCTCGAAGATCTGCATGATCTTCGCCTCGCGCATGTAGCGCTCCACGGGGAAGTCGCGGGTGTAGCCGTAGCCGCCGAGGACCTGGACGGCGTCCGTGGTGACCTTCATCGCCGTGTCGGTGGCGATGAGCTTGGCCGCGCTGGCCTGGCGGCTGAAGGGGCGGCCGAGGTCGCGGCGGCGGGCCGCGTCCAGGTAGGTGGCGCGGGCCGCGTCGACCGCGGCGGCCATGTCGGCGAGGAGGAAGCCGAGGCCCTGGTGGTCGACGATCCGCCGGCCGAAGGTGGTGCGTTCGTTGGCGTAGTCCACGGCGGCGTCCAGCGCGGCCTGGGCGAGGCCCGTCGCGCAGGCGGCGATGCCGAGGCGGCCGCTGTCGAGGGCGCTGAAGGCGATCTGGAGGCCCTGGCCCTCCTCCCCGATGCGCCGGTCGGCGTCGAGGAGGGCGCCGTCCCAGTACGCGGAGGTGGTCGGGACCGCCTGGAGGCCCATCTTCCGCTCGGGCAGGCCGAAGCTCAGCCCTTCGGCCTCGCCCGGGGCGAGGAAGCAGGAGATGCCGTGGCTGCCGGGGGCGGTCCGCGCGAAGAGGGCGTAGAAGTCGGCCTTGCCGCCATGGGTGATCCAGGCCTTGGTGCCGGTCACGCGGTAGCTGCTGCCGTCGTCCTGGAGCTCGGCCTTGCAGGAGAGGGCGGCCGCGTCCGAGCCGGCCTGCGGTTCGGAGAGGCTGTAGCCGCCGATGGCCCGGCCCTCCAGCATCGCGGGCAGCCAGCTCTCCTTCTGCTCCGCCGTGCCGAAGGTGTGGAGCGGGTGGCAGGCCAGCGTGTGGACGCTGGTGGCGACGGCGACGGCCGCCCAGCGCGCGGCGAGCTCCTCCAGGACCTGGAGGTAGACCTCGTACGGCTGGCCTCCGCCGCCGTACTCCTCGGGGTAGGCGAGGCCGAGGAGCCCGGCCTCTCCGAGGGTGGTGAAGAGACCTTCGGGATAGGTCTCGGCGGCCTCGTGCTCGTTCACCCGCGGAGAGAGCTCCTTGTCGGCGATCTCCCGGGTGAGGGCGATGAGGTCCGCCGCTTCGGGGGTGGGAAGCAGGCGGTCGACATCCATGGCGACTCCAGCGGCGCGCAAAGTGGTACTGGGGCAGGTACTGCAGTACCGCTTAGCGTAGCGCAGGAGGGAATCGGCGTAACCCCCTCGCCGACCCCCTCAGCAGGGCTCAAGGCCTCGGCGAGGCGCGGCCTGGAATACTGGCGGCGTGATCGAGACCTCCTCCGCCGACGCCCCGAAACTGACGGGTCGCGGGGCGGCGCGCCGCACCGCCCTCTTCGAGGAGCTCGTCGCCCTGCTCGTCGGCGAGGGCTTCGCCCGCCTGACGCTCGACGACCTCGCCGCCCGCCTGCGCTGCTCGAAGCGCACGCTGTACGGCCTGGCCGGCAGCAAGGAGCAGCTCGTCCGGGCGGCCGTCGTGCACTTCTTCCGGCGCGCCACGGCCCGGGTCGAGGCGGTGCTCGCCGCCGCGACCGACCCCGCCGAACGGCTCGCCGCGTATCTCCGCGCCGTCTCGGCCGAGCTGGCACCCGTCTCGCCGCAGTTCTTCGACGACGTCGCCGCCTTCGAGCCGGCGGCCGAGGTGTACGAGCGCAACACGCGCGCGGCGGCCGGCCGGGTCCAGCAGCTCATCGAGGAGGGCGTGCGCGCGGGCGTCTTCCGCGAGGTGCACGTGACCTTCGCGGCGGACGTCATCTCCTCGGTGATGGTCCGCATCCAGCGGCGCCAGGTGGCCGCGGCGACCGGTCTGGCCGACGCCGAGGCGTACGAACAGCTCGCCGAGCTGCTCCTCAGCGGCCTCCGCAAGGCCTGAACGGCCACCTGGACGGACATGGCCGGTTCACGCCCACGTTCGATCACTCTGTGCAGGTGATCCATTACTGTGTGCGGCGCCAGTGACCACTCCGTCCCCAGGGAGACCTCCGCGTGGAGCGCAGCCGTACCGCCTTCAGGATCCGTGCCGTCCTCGCCGCCATGGGCGTGACCGCCGCCCTCGCCGCGGCCCCCGCGGCGCAGGCCGCACCCTCCGAGACGCCCACCGCGCACCGGCCCGGGGCGGCCTCCCTCACCGCTCCCCCGGAGCCCTGCACCGGGGAGTTCCAGGACGACAAGCGGCTGGGCCCGAAGTTCCTGCCGAAGAAGTGGCAGGAGCCGGTGGGCCCGCTGCTCAACCGCTACCACCGGACCGGGAAGCTCTCCTCCGCCGACTTCCTCAGGAAGTACTGGGAGGGCCCGGCCGACACCGGCAGCTGGAAGTACCCGCCGAACGACGGCTTCGGCGAGGTCAACGGCACCGTCGACAAGGCGCCCGAGCTGCTGGAGGAGGGTGAGCGCCTCGACCGCTTCGGCTCGGAGTTCGGCTCCTACCTGGCACCGGCCGGCGACGCCTACGCCAAGCGCGCGCTGCCCCCGCAGAACCTCAACACCCGTGACGCCGCCTTCCCCTGCGACTACCACCTGTACGAGGTGACGCGGGAGTTCGTGGTCTGGGAGGGCTCCATCGCGCCCTGGTTCGAGCAGCCCGGCGGCGGCCGCCAGATCAAGCTGGACCCGGCCTTCCTGAACCCGGGCGAGGGCCAGCGCCTCAGCGTCAAGTGGCTGCTCGACAACGGCTATCTGGTGCGCGTCCCCGCGTGACCGACCGCCACGCGCTGGAACGGGCACTCCGGGAGGCCGGGGTGCCCGCGGCGTACTACTGGATCGAGGGCGTCCACGAACCGGCGCCCACCCCGCCCGACTTCGTCTATCTGCGGACGAGGCCGGGCGGGGCCGGGGCCGGCCCGGCGACGTGGGAGACCGGGGTGTACGAGCGCGGGGTCCACGAGCCCGTCGCGACACACGACACCGAGGCCGCGGCCTGCGCCCACCTCCGGACGCTCCTCGGCGCGTAACCCCACGCCCCACGCCCCCATAACCCCACACCCCCGCGCCCCACACCCCCCGCGCCCCTTAATTCAGGCTGTGCGTTAAACCTCAAGGAAATCGCCCCGCGAGTCCCGGCAGCGGTATGTTTCGGTCAGGACTACTTCACCAGGGGGCCCAGTGACCACGCGGAACGGCCGCACGGTACGTGACCTGCGGCGCGAGAACCGCACCGCCGTCCTCCACCGTCTGTACTTCGACGGGCCGATGAGCCGCTTCTCGCTGGGGCCCGCGACCGGACTGAGCTCGGGCTCCGTCAGCAACGTGGTCGCCGAGCTCGTCGCGGAGGGCCTCGTCGAGGAGGCCGGCAGCGTCGACTCGGCCGGCGGACGGCCCCGCACCCTGCTGCGGGTCACCCCCGGCAGCGGCTGCATGATCGGCGTCGACGTCGGCGAGACCCGGGTCAGGGTCGAGCTCTTCGACCTCACCCTCACCGAACTCGCCCGCACGGAAAGCCCGTTGGCGGTGGGCACCGCCGACCCGCACGACCGGTACGAGGTCGGGCTCGTCGTCGGCCTCGTCCGCGACGGCATCGCGGAGGTGCTGCGGATCGCCGGCGTCCCTGCCGAGCGTCTCCTCGGCGTCGGCGTCGGCGTGCCCGGCATCGTGGCCCGTACCGCCGAGGACGGCGCCGTCGTGCACGGCCAGACCATCGGCTGGGACGCCGTCCCGCTGGAGCGGCTCCTGCGGGAGGCCGTGGAGCTGCCGGCCTCCGTCCCGTACCGGATCGACAACGGCGCCAAGACGCTCGGCCAGGCCGAGATGTGGTTCGGGGCCGGCCGGGGCGCGCGCAGCGCCGTGGTCGTGCTCTTCGGCTCGGGCGTCGGCGCCTGTGTCGTCACGGACCCGATGGGTCCGGGCCGGGCGCTCGAATGGGGTCATCTGACGGTGCGCGTCCGGGGGCGGCGCTGCCGCTGCGGGTCCCTGGGCTGCCTGGAGGCGTACGCGGGCGCGGAAGCCCTGTTGGAGCGGTGGCGCGAGGCGGGCGGGGCGGCGCCGGCGGGCGCGGACGAGGAGACCGCGCTGACGGCGATGCTGGCCGCCGCGTACCCCGCCGACACGGAGCGGACGCCCGACGCGACGGCGCTCGCCGTCCTGGACGAGACCGCCGAGTACCTGGGCGCCGGCTTCGGCGATCTGATCAATCTCTTCCAGCCCGAGCGCATCCTCGTCGGCGGCTGGGCGGGCCTCCAGCTCGGGGCCCGCTTCCTGCAGACGGTCAAGGGCTACGCGAAGGAGTACGCGCTCACGTACCCGGCGGCCCGGGTCGACATCGCGATGGGCACGCTCGGCCCCGACGCGGTGACGGTCGGCGCGGCGATCCTGCCGCTCGCGGACTTCTTCGCCCGGGGCGGGCGTCGGGCCGAGGCGGAGGCCCCCGAGGAGGAGCCCGCCTGGGCGTCGACCGTACGGGGGCGGGAGGCGCACTGACCGCGCGCCGACCGCTCCCTCAAGGCCCGGACAGGTCTCAGGCGACGGACCCTATGCGGCCGTCGGGCTCGCGGGGGCCTTCGTGGTGGATCGGGGTGTGCGCGCCGGTGAGCGAGGCGCCGGTGCCGCCGCGCCGGTTGGCGACGATCTCGGCGCCGATGGACAGGGCGGTCTCCTCCGGCGTACGCGCGCCGAGGTCGAGGCCTATCGGGGAGCGCAGCCGGGCGAGTTCGAGCTCGGTGACGCCGACCTCGCGCAGCCGCTTGTTGCGGTCCTCGTGGGTGCGGCGGGAGCCCATCGCGCCGATGTACGCGACGGGAAGCTTCAGGGCGGCCTTGATGAGGGGCACGTCGAACTTGGCGTCGTGGGTGAGGACGCACAGCACGGTGCGGCCGTCGACCTCCGTGGACTCCAGGTAGCGGTGGGGCCACTCGACGACGATCTCGTCGGCCTCGGGGAAGCGGGCCGGCGTCGCGAAGACGGGCCGCGCGTCGCAGACGGTGACGTGGTAGCCGAGGAACTTGCCGACCCGGACGAGGGCGGCGGCGAAGTCGATGGCACCGAAGACGATCATGCGGGGGGCGGGGACGGAGGACTCGACCAGGAGGGTCAGCGGCTGTCCGCAGCGGCTGCCGTCCTCGCCGATCTCGACGGTGCCGGTGCGGCCCGCGTCGAGCATCGCGCGGGCCTCGCCCGCCGCGGTGCGGTCCAGCTCGGGGTGGCCCCCGAGCCTCCCCTCGTACGAGCCGTCGGGGCGGACGAGGAGGGCGGTGCCCCGCAGCTCGGCCGGCCCGTCGACGATCCGGGCGAGCGCGGCCGCCTCCCCCGTGGAGGCGGCCGCGAGCGCGGCGGGGAAGACCCCGCCGCGGACCGGGGTGACGAGGATGTCGATGACGCCGCCGCAGGTCAGACCGACCGCGAAGGCGTCCTCGTCGCTGTAGCCGAAGCGCTCCAGGACGGTCTGACCGTCTTCGAGGGCCTGCTGACACAGCTCGTAGACCGCACCCTCCACACACCCGCCGGAGACCGAGCCGATCGCCGTGCCCTCGCTGTCGACGGCGAGAGCGGCTCCGGGCTGCCGGGGCGCGCTGCCGCCGACCGCCACCACGGTGGCGACGGCGAACGTGCGTCCCTGCTCGACCCACCGGTGCAGCTCTTCGGCGATGTCCAGCATTTCGGTCTCCTTGGGTGTGTGCGGAGGGCGACGGTACGGCGTCAGCTGACGCCCAGCCAGCTCTCGATCGGGTGAAGAGCGAAGAACACGATGAAGATCGCCGTCAGGCACCACATGAACGCACCGACCTCGCGGGCCTTGCCCTGCGCCACCTTGATGACGGTGTAGGCGATGACGCCGGCCGCGACACCCGGGGTGATGCTGTACGTGTACGGCATCAGTACGACGGTCAGGAAGACCGGGATGGCGACGGCGCTGTCGCCCCAGTTCACGTGCTTCGCGTTCATCATCATCATCGCGCCGATGACGACCAGGGCGGCGGAGCCGACCTCGCGGGGCACGATCTGGGTGATCGGCGTGAAGAAGAGGCAGGCCGCGAAGAAGAGGCCGGTGATGACGGAGGAGAAGCCGGTTCGGGCGCCTTCGCCGACGCCGGTGGCGGACTCCACGAACACGGTCTGGCCGGAGGCGCCGGAGACGCCGCCGATCGCGCCGCCCGCACCGTCGATGAACAGCGCCTTGGACAGGCCGGGCATCCGGCCCTTGTCGTCGGCGAGGTTGGCCTCGGTGCCGACGCCGATGATGGTGGCCATGGCGTCGAAGAAGCCGGCGAGGACCAGGGTGAAGACGATCACGCCGATGGTGATGTAGCCGACGTCGCCCCAGCCGCTGAAGCTGACGTCGCCGAAGAGCGAGAAGTCCGGGGACTCGACCGCGCTGCCCTTGAGCTCGGGCGCGCCGTTGGCCCAGGAGCCAGGGCCCTTGGCCGGGATGTCGGCGACCGCGTTGACGATCAGGGAGATGACGGTGCCGGCGACGATGCCGATGAGGATCGCGCCCGGGACCTTGCGGGCCTGGAGTGCGAAGATCGCGAGCAGGGTGACGGCGAAGATCAGGACGGGCCAGCCGACGAGTTCACCGCCGGATCCCATCGTGATGGGCGGGCCGAACTGCGGGCCGGCGCCGACGAAGCCGGCCTTGTTGAAGCCGATCAGCGCGATGAAGAGGCCGATGCCGATGGTGATGCCGTGCTTGAGCGCGAGCGGAATCGCGTTCATGATCATCTCGCGGAGGCCGGTGACCACCAGGAGACAGATCACCAGACCGTAGACGACGCACATGCCCATGGCCTGCGGCCAGGTCATCTGGGGCACGACCTGGGTGGCGAGCACACCGGAGACACTGAGACCGGCCGCGAGGACGAGCGGCACCTTGCCGATGAAGCCCATCAGCAGGGTGGTCACCGCCGCCGCGAGGGCGGTCGCCGTGATGACGGCGGAGGAGCCGAGGACGTTCTTCTCGACGTCCGGGCCTCCGAGGAGGATCGGGTTGAGCAGGAGAATGTACGCCATCGCCATGAAGGTGGTGACGCCGCCGCGGATCTCCGTCGCGACGGTGGATCCTCTCTCCGAGATGTGAAAGTACCGGTCGAGCCAAGAACGGCCGGCGGGGACGTTGGAGCCGGAGCCCGCGTCCTCCGATGCGGTCTTGGGCTCCACGGACGACTGGGTCATGGGGCCTACTCCCAAGGTTCAAAGGGGCACCCGCATCAGACTTCGAAGGGATTCTGATCTGGTTGAAGCTGCGGGATTTGGGATGGTGCGTGGGCTGCACGACCCGGGGGACGGCCCGAGACGAACGGATGTGAATCGGCACTGCAGGTACTTCGGGGGTACTGCGGGTACTGCGGGTACTGCGGTGGTGCTGGTACTAGTACTGCCGGTGGTGCCGGTACTGCGGGTACTGCTGGGGGGGAAGTACTCCGGGCGGTGCGGGCGGGGGAAGTGTGACGTTCCTTGGGAGGCACACACCGCCCGGAGAGTCCTACAGGGTGCCGGTGAGCGCCTCGGGGCGGACCGGCGTCTTGTTGAGCTCCAGGCCCGTCGCCGCCCGGATCGCCGCGAGGACGGCCGGGGTGGACGACAGGGTCGGGGCCTCGCCGATGCCCCGGACGCCGTACGGCGCGTTGGGGTCGGCCAGCTCGAGGTAGTCGACCGGGATGGTCGGCGTGTCGAGGATCGTGGGGATCAGGTAGTCCGTGAAGGAGGGGTTCCTGACCTTCGCGGTCTTCGGGTCGACGATGATCTCCTCCATCACCGCGACGCCCAGGCCCTGGGTGGTGCCACCCTGGATCTGGCCGACGACGGAGAGCGGGTTGACCGCCTTGCCGACGTCCTGGGCACAGGCCAGTTCGATGACCTTGACCAGGCCGAGCTCGGTGTCGACCTCCACCACCGCGCGGTGCGCGGCGAAGGCGTACTGGACGTGTCCGTCGCCCTGGCCGGTGACGAGGTCGAAGGCCTGGGTGGGACGGTGCCTCCACTCCTCCTCGACCTCCACGGCCCGGTCCTCCAGGACGTCCGCGATGGTGGCGAGGACGTCGCCGCCGTCGGTGACGACCTTGCCGCTCTCCAGGAGGAGTTCGGCGTGGGCCCACGCGGGGTGGTACGAGCCGAACTTGCGCCGGCCCATCTCCAGGACCTTCTCGCGGACGATCTCGCAGGAGTTCTTGATGGCGCCGCCGGTCATGTACGTCTGGCGGCCCGCGGAGGTCGAACCGGCCGAGCCCACCTGGGTGTCGGCGGGGTGGATGGTGACCTGCTGGACGCCGAGCTCGGTACGGGCGATCTGCGCGTGGATCGTGACGCCGCCCTGGCCGACCTCCGCCATGGCGGTGTGGACCGTGGCGACGGCCTCGCCGTTGATGACCTCCATGCGGATCTTGGCGGTCGAGTAGTCGTCGAAGCCCTCGGAGAAGCCGACGTTCTTGATGCCGACGGCGTAGCCGACGCCCCGCACGACGCTCTCGCCGTGCGTGGTGTTGGACAGGCCGCCCGGCAGCGCGCGGACGTCCGCACCCTCGCCGGCGGTCTCCCACTGGCGCTCCGGCGGCAGCGGGCGGGCCTTGACCCGGCGCAGCAGCTCGGCGACCGGGGCCGGCGAGTCCACGACCTGGCCGGTCGGCATGATCGTGCCCTGCTCCATGGCGTTGAGCTGGCGCAGTTCCACCGGGTCCATGCCCAGCTTCGCCGCGAGCTTGTCCATCTGGGCCTCGTACGCGAAGCAGGCCTGGACCGCTCCGAAGCCGCGCATGGCGCCACAGGGCGGGTTGTTGGTGTAGAGGCCGATCGCCTCGATCTCGACGTCCTCGATGACGTACGGGCCGACCGAGAGGGACGAGGCGTTGCCGACGACCGAGGCCGTCGACGACGCGTAGGCGCCGCCGTCGAGCACGATCTTGCACTTCATGTGCGTGAGCTTGCCGTCCTTGGTGGCGCCGTGCTCGTACCAGAGCTTCGCCGGGTGCCGGTGGACGTGCCCGAAGAAGGACTCGTACCGGTTGTAGACCATCTTGACCGGCTTGCCGGTGCGGAGCGCGAGGATGGAGGCGAGGATCTGCATCGAGATGTCCTCGCGGCCGCCGAACGCGCCGCCGACACCCGCCATCGTCATGCGGATCTTCTCCTCGGGCAGGCCGAGGCAGGGGGCGATCTGCTTGAGGTCGGAGTGCAGCCACTGGGTGGCGACGTACAGGTCGACGCCGCCGTCCTCGGCCGGCACGGCGAGGCCGGACTCGGGGCCGAGGAAGGCCTGGTCCTGCATGCCGAAGGTGTACTCGCCCGTGACGATGACGTCGGCCTTCTTGGCGGCCTCGGTCGCGTTGCCGCGGATGATCGGCTGGCGGTGCACGATGTTCGGGTGCGGGACGTGACCGGAGTGGTGGTCGTCGCGGTTCTCGTGGACCAGGATCGCGTCCGGAGCGGTGGCCGAGGCCTCGTCCGTGACGACCGGGAGCTCCCGGTACTCGATCACGATCTTCGCGGCGGCGCGGCGGGCGGTCTCCGGGTGGTCGGCGGCCACGAGGGCGACCGGCTCACCGTGGTGACGGACCTTGCCGTAGGCGAGAACCGGGGTGTCCTGGAACTCCATGCCGTAGTTCTTCGCGGCCGGCAGGTCCTCGTGTGTCAGGACGGCGTAGACGCCGTCCAGCGCGAGGGCCTCGGAGGTGTCGATGGACACGATCTCGGCGTGCGCGACGGTGGACCGCAGGATCTGGCCCCACAGCATGTCCTCGTGCCACATGTCCGAGGAGTACGCGAACTCGCCGGTGACCTTGAGGGTGCCGTCGGGGCGGAGCGTGGACTCGCCGATGCCGCCCTTGACGTGGTTCTGCGTGACGTCGGTGGGGGTGCCCACCGGAACGGTGCGTGTGTTCTGAGTCATCGTCAGACCGCCTCTTCCTGACGCTCCTGGCGAGCGGCCGCGAGGCGGACCGCGTCGAGGATCTTCTCGTAACCCGTGCAGCGGCAGAGGTTGCCGGAGAGCGCCTCGCGGATGTCCGCGTCCGTCGGGGACGGGTTGCGCTCCAGCATCTCGTCGGCCGCGACCAGCAGACCGGGGGTGCAGAAGCCGCACTGGACGGCGCCGGCGTCGATGAACGCCTGCTGGATCGGGGAGAGTTCGACACCCTCGCCGGTCTGCGAGTCCTGACCGGGCTTCGCCTCCCACCGCTTGGCGGCGTCGAGCGAGGTGCCACAGGTGCCGGTGGCGCAACCGGCGTGCTCCGCGCGGTCCTTGGCGAACTCCGCGAGGCCCTCGACGGTGACGACCTCGCGGCCCTCGACCTGGCCGGCGGCGACGAGGCAGGAACAGACCGGCACGCCGTCGAGGCGGACGGTGCAGGAACCGCACTCGCCCTGCTCGCAGGCGTTCTTGGAGCCGGGCAGGCCCATCCGCTCACGCAGGACGTAGAGGAGGGACTCACCCTCCCAGACGTCGTCGGCTTCCTGGGGACGGCCGTTGACCGTGAAATTGACGCGCATGGTTATGCAGCTCCCTCAAGCGTGCGACCGGTTCCGCGGTACTGCTCCCAGGTCCAGCCGAGCTGGCGGCGGGCCATGATGCCGACGGCGTGGCGGCGGTACTTGGCCGTGCCTCGGACGTCGTCGATCGGGTTGGCGGCGCCCGAGCAGAGGTCGGCGAACTGCTTCGCGATCGACGGGGTGATGATCTTGCCGTTGTCCCAGAAGCCGCCCTCCTCCAGAGCCGCGTTCAGGAAGGCCTCGGCCTCCTTGGCGCGGATCGGGGTCGGCGCGGCGGAGCCGATGCCGGTCCGCACGGTCCGGGTCTCCGGGTGCAGGGCCAGGCCGAAGGCGCAGACGGCGATGACCATCGCGTTGCGGGTGCCGACCTTGGAGTACTGCTGGGGGCCGTCCGCCTTCTTGACGTGGACGGTCTTGATGAGCTCGTCGGGCTGGAGCGCGTTGCGCTTCACGCCCGTGTAGAACTCGTCGATCGGGATGAACCGGCTGCCGCGGACCGACTCGACCTCGACCTCGGCACCCGCGGCGAGCAGGGCCGGGTGGGCGTCACCGGCGGGCGACGCGGTGCCGAGGTTGCCCCCGACGCCGCCGCGGTTGCGGATCTGCGGGGAGGCGACCGTGTGGGAGGCGAGCGCCAGACCCGGGAGCTCGGTCCGCAGGTTCTCCATGATCTGGGTGTACGGAACGGACGCGCCGAGGCGGACGTTCTCCTCCCCGACCTCCCACTCGCGCAGCAGCTCGATACGGTTCAGGTCCAGGAGGTACTCGGGGCGCCGGTGGTCGAAGTTGATCTCGACCATGATGTCGGTGCCACCCGCAATGGGCACGGCCGTGGGGTGCTCGGCCTTGGCGGCGAGCGCCTCCTCCCAGCTGGCGGGGCGAAGGAAGTCCATGGTGGCTCTCTTCTAGTGCTTCTAGTGATCGGGGGTCGAACGCATGGGCCCGGGGGGACGGCCGGCCCTCGACTTTCTTATTCATGTGCTGTTAACGCGGTGTGTGGCCTAGTACACAAGCCCACCTTCGCCCGGGTGCAGTCACCGAAAACATGAAGGAGTTGGCTGGTGCCCGTCGTCGTCTTGTAGATTCGAACGAAAGGCGGAGAACGGCAACCTCTCCGTTTTCCCCTGGAAACGGTGGCACCACGCCACCGTCGACAACGCGACACCACGAAGACCCAAGACCCACCACCACCCACTCGAAGGAACGGCGGCGACACGATGCGGCTGCGCGCACTGCTGGAGAACGACGCGCTGGGGCTGCGCCTGCTCGGCGGCGAGGACGAGCTGGACCGCACCGTCCGCGGCGTGATGACGACTGACCTCAAGGATCCCAGCCGGTACCTGTCCGGCGGCGAGCTGGTGCTCACCGGTCTGGCCTGGCTGCGGGAGCCGGAGGACGCCGAGCCCTTCGCCCGGATCCTGGCCTCGGCCGGGGTGGCCGGCCTCGCGGCGGGCGAAGCGGAGCTCGGCGACATTCCCGACGATCTCGTACAGGCGTGTTTGCGCCATCGGCTGCCGCTCTTCGCGGTGAACGAGACCGTTGCGTTCGCGACGATCACCGAGCACGTTGTTCGACAGGTCTCCGGCGAGCGGGCCGGCGACCTGGCGGCCGTCGTCGACCGGCACCGGCGGCTCATGACGTCCGGCCCGGCGGGCGGCGGCCCGGAGGTCGTCCTCGACCTGCTCGGCTCCGACCTGGACCTCCGGGCCTGGGTCCTCTCCCCCACCGGCCGCCAGATCGCGGGCGCGGGCGAGCCCCTCGACAACGGCCTCGCGGCCACCCTGGCGGGCGAACACCTGGCCGCGACCCGGACCGGCCGGCGCGGCCCGCACCGGCTGAGCGTCGCCGGAGCCACGTACTCGCTGTTCCCGATCCGCAACACCGGCCGCGGCCCCGCCCCCGCCTCCCGGGACGTGCGCGAGACGGTCCTGTCGGACTGGCTGCTGGCCGTCGAGGCGGACGCCGGGGACTGGCCCGCCGCCCGGCTGGACCTGCTCCAGGGCGTCACCCAGCTGATCGCCGTCGAGCGGGACCGGCGCGACGCGGCCCGTACGGTACGGCGCCGGCTCGCCCAGGAGGTCCTGGAGCTGGTGCAGACGGGCGCCGCGCCCGCCGAGATCGCCGCCCGCCTGCGGGTCGCGGCCCCGGTGCTGCTGCCCGGGCTCGGCACGGCCCCGCACTGGCAGGTCGTCGTCGCCCGCGTCGAATGGGAGCAGGAGGCCGGTCAGGGCACCGCCGTGGAGGGCGGCCCGGTCGCCCAGGCGCTCCTGGAGGAGATCCTCGTCGACCCGGCGACCGTCGGCGCCGAGTCCGCGGACCGGATCGCCGTCGCGCACAGCGGCGACGAGGCGATCGCGCTGGTGCCGCTGGCCGCCGCGCCGCTGCCGGACAGCGAGGACGAGGGCCAGGCGACCGCGCTCGGACTGCACGCGGACGCGCTGCTCGCCGCCGTACGCGCCCCGCTCTCCTCCGGCCTCGCCGACGACGGGCGGCTCACGCTCGGCGTCAGCGCGGCCGTGCACTCCGCGGAGGGCCTGCGCGGGGCCCTGGAGGAGGCCAGGCACGCCCGCCGGGTCGCCGCGGCCCGTCCGGGCCGGGTCTGCGCCGCGGGCCACCACGAGCTCGCCTCGCACGTCCTGCTGCTGCCGTTCGTCCCGGACGACGTCCGTCGCGCGTTCACGGCCCGGCTGCTCGACCCGCTGCGCGACTACGACCGGCGCCACCGCGCGGAGCTCATCCCGACCCTGGAGGCCTTCCTCGACTGCGACGGCTCCTGGACGCGCTGCGCCACCCGGCTGCACCTGCACGTGAACACGCTGCGCTACCGGGTGGGCCGGATCGAGCAGCTCACGGGTCGCGACCTCTCCCGCCTGGAGGACAAGCTCGACTTCTTCCTCGCCCTCCGGATGAGCTGATCCACGGGTATCCGCATCCGGCGAATTCACTCTTTCGGTGGAGTCCGTCGGAGTGACATCCGGGCTGGTGGCGGCCCCTCGGCCGGTGTGGCCGAGGGGCCGCGCCGGCGCCTGATCCCGGGCCTGACAGCGATCTGACGGGCTGTCGGCCACTGCCCGGACGGTGGCGTCCGCACGCACCGGACTCTTGTGAATTCTTTCACCTGACCCCTTGGCCAGGTGCTGCCCTTCGTGCTGAGATGCGGGTCTACTCAACAGCTCAATGGCGCGCTCGGGGAGGGCAATGTGGCGGATACCGCCATGTCTGGTTCCGAATCAAGGGGTGGCGAAGATCCGTCCCTCGCCTACGGCAAGGAGACTCCCGTGGAGACCGCCATATGGCGGCTCCGCTCCCGAGGTTGTTGGACGGACGCGGCAGCACTGCTCGCTCCGTACGCGACCGAACCGGCCGCCGCGCTCGAACGGGCGGCCCTGCTGATCGAGCGCTGTCTCTACACCGAACAGGGCTGGGCCGAGGCCGAGGAGGCCCTCCGGACCGCCGAGGCGGTCGCCCGCACCGACGAGGAGCGCGGGGCCGCCGCCTGCGAACGCGGCTATCTCGCCTACGCGTCCACGCTCCTCGGGGTACGGGACCGGGCCGACGAGGCCCGGATGGCGCTGGGGCGCGCGGCGGCGCTGATCGGCCCCTCGGCAGGGGGCCGGCCCCTGCTGGACTTCCGGCGCGGGCTCATCGCGCAGAACCTCGGCGACTCCCCGCAGGCGGCCCGCGCCGCGTACCGCAGGGCGCACGCGGGGGCGACGGACCAGGGGGACTCACTGCTGCTCTCCTCCACCTGGCGCCATCTCGCCGGACTCGCCCTGAGGGAGGGCGAGTTGGCGGAGGCCCGGCACGGTTTCGCCGAGTCGCTGCGGATCCGCGAGGAGTTGGGCTATCTGGTCGGCACGGCCCCGGCCCTGACCGCCCTCGCCGACACCGAGACGGAACCGGAGGCCGGCCGGCTGCGGGCGGAGGCACGCCGCCTCTTCCGTCTCCTCGGCGGCGTCCCGACCTGGCTATCGGCCCAGCTGACCCCCCGGACCGCGACCTGAAATCACCGGCGGGAACGCCGAAGTGACGCTCTCTCAGGTGTTGTGCGTTGTGCCCCGCGCCGCGGCGCGGGGCACAACGCCGCGTCGCGGCCGCGATCGACCGTCGCGACCCTCCGAGGTCACCGTTCGCCGGACGACCGGATGACGACCTTCTCCCGGGATGCCGGAACGAGGCACATCAGGCTCTCGTCGGTGCCGACGAGCAGCGCGCCCGCGCCGGTGACCGCGACCGCGCGGACCGGGGGGCCGGGGCGGAAGGAGAGCGTCGCGCCGCCTTCCGGGCGGTGGAGCTCGACGAGGCCGTCGGCCCAGGCCACGGCGACCAGGGGGCCGTGCGGGGTCTCCGCCGCGTGCAGGGAGACCACCGGGGAGCGGCGCTCCGCGAGGGGTTCGGGGCGCGGGTCGCGGCCCGGGGTCCAGAGCCGTACCGTCCCGTCGGCACCCCCGGAGCACACGAACGGCGTCTCGGACTCCACCGCGGCGACCGCCGTGACCCGGCCGCTGTGCGGGGCCGCCTGGTGGAGGCCCGTGAGACCGAAGGCGTGCACCGAACCGAGCCGGTCCCCCACCACGACCGAGCCCGCGATCGCCGCGAGGGCCGTACCGGGGTGACGGGCCAGGGTCTTCGAGACGGCCTCGGTGAGACGCTCCAGGTACGGGGCCCTGGGCACCGTTCCCCGGACGGAGTGGAGCCTCCCCTGGTCGTCCAGGAGCAGGACCGTGCCGTCCGGGGCGGGCGCGAGCGCCGTGACCCGGCCGGGGACGGTGTGCGGGAGGCGCCCGGCGGAACTCGCGTCGGCCTCGTGGAGCAGGCGCACGGTCCCGGTGTGGTCGCCGACGAGCAGCGTGCCCTCCAACGGGCCGCCCGCGGCGCCGAGTACGGCGACGGGACCCGGCCAGGGCGGTGTCAGGTCGCCGCGGTTGCGGGACCAGCGGAGCCGCCAGGCGGAGCCTGCGGCGAGCTCGGCCAGCGCGGGCCGCAGCCGGGGGTCGGCACCGTCCCCCAGTGCGGCGAGGAGCACCAGCGCCCGCTCCGCCGGTTCCTGTGCGCGGCAGAGCGACTGCCCGGCGCGCAGCCAGGCGGTCCTGAGCCCCCCGCGGTCGTCGACGGCGGCGCCGCCGGGGCCTTCGCCGGTTCCGGTGACGTACGCGGTGGTGACGAGCAGCGGGTCGGCGGCGCACACGGCGAGCGGGTCGGAGAGGTCGGGGAGCGGGCGTACGGGCTCCGCGGGGGCGGCGGCGTCGGGGCCGGGGCCGGGGCCGGGCTCGCCCTCCAGGTCCACGACCGTGGCCCGGCGTGCGGCGCGCAGGGTGTCGGGGGCCGGGCTGCCGGTCCGGGCCTCGACGGCGAGCCGGATCCGGCCCACCCCGGCGAGTTCGCCGATGAGCTCGGTGAGCGCGGCGGGCTCGGCGGCGGCGTGGAGGTCCGTGAGGAGGAGGACGGCCCGGCCTGAGGGCCGCGCCTCGCTGGTGGCGAGGGCGTGGACGAGTTCGTCCGGCGACCTGGCCACCACCCCGAGCAGGTCGGCGATCGTCCAGGTCGCGCCGAGGGCGCTCTGCCCGGCGAGCGGGACGAGCACCCGGGGTGTGCGGCGGCGCCGGCGGCCGGAGCGCGGGCCGTACGCGGCGAGCCAGTCGAGGAGGGCCGTCTTGCCGCTGCCGGGTGCGCCGGTCACGAGGCAGAGCCGGGGGGCCTCCGGGTCGGTGAGCCAGCCGAGCAGGGCCGCGGCCTCGGCTTCCGTGCCGGTGAGGGCTCGGCGTCCCTCCCGTGCCGGGGGCGGGGTCGCGGACGGCATGGGGACACCTCACGGGCGACGCGGTGCGGGCGGGCTGACGTCACCGACCTTAATGCGCGGGACGCCTCCCGGGCGATCAGTACTCCGATCCGGCGAAGTGCTCCCGTACGAGCGACTGGACGACCGGAAGGTCCTGGGCGACCAGGGCGTCGAGCAGGGCCGTGTGCTCGGCGGCGTCGGCGACGAGCTCGCCGTGGCGGAGGGCGGGGGCGCTGATCAGCGGCCACTGGGAGCGCCGGTGGAGGTCGTCGGCGACGGCGAGCAGCTGCTCGTTCCCGGCGAGGGCCAGGACCGCCCGGTGGAAGGCGCGGTCGGTCTCGGCGTAGTGGGCGCGGTCGCCCCGGGCGGCGGCCGCCCCGGTCGCCTCGGCGAGCGGGCGGAGCTCGGCCCAGCGGGCGGCCGGGACCGTGCGGGCGAGCCGCAGCATGACGGGGACCTCGATGAGCGCGCGGACCTCGGCGAGCTCGGCGAGCTCGCGCGGGGTGCGCTCGGTGACGCGGAAGCCGCGGTTCGGGACGACCTCGACGGCCCCCTCGACGGCGAGGCGCTGCATGGCCTCGCGGACGGGGGTGGCCGAGACGCCGAAGCGCTCGGCGAGGGCGGGTCCCGAGTACACCTCGCCCGGCACGAGCTCGCCACCGACGAGGGCGGTACGGAGGGCTTCGAGGATCTGGTCGCGGACGGAGTGCCGGTGGACGACGCGCGGGGCGGGGACGGGCGCGGGCGCGGGGCGGGTCGTCGCCGGTTCGCCGTGCGTGTGCTCGCCGCGGGCCTGTTCGGTGCCGCGGGCCTGCTCGGTGCGGCGAGTCCGCTCGGCGCCGCGGGCCCGTTCCTGTTCGGTGCCGCGGACCTGTTCCTGATCGGTGCCGCGGGCCTGTTCCGGTACGCGTACGGCGTCGCCGAAGGGCGGGTACGACCTCTCCGTCGCCCGCTCGCGCGCTGCGCCCTGCTCCACCCGGGTCCTCCTGCGGCCTCGTGCCGGGCCCGGCTCGCGTCGCCCGGGTCCCCTGTGCACCATAGGCGAACGGACCGACATATGGGGCACGGGGACCGTCCCGCGGGCGGGCGCGGTCCGAGCGGTGGTGAGAGCGGATCGAGTTTCGGGTAAGGTAAGGCTTACCTGCTAACGATCGCGATTCGGTGGCCTCATGACCGTCCCCGCCCTGTTGCCCGCACCCCTCACCTCGCCCGTCGCGGCCTCTTACGCCCGGCTCGCCGAGGTCTTCTCCGGTCTGCGGATAGAGGAAACGGCCCGGGACGAACAGCTGCCCCGCGGCGCGGGCTGGGTCGGCGCCGACGAGCTCGCGGCCGGCGGAGCCGCCCTCGACGCCTTCCTCGCCTGGGACAACGCCCAGGTCCTGCGCGACTACGGCACCCAGGCCCGCCCCGACGTCGTCGCGAGCTTCGGACTCCACCGCTACGCCTGGCCCGCCTGCCTCCTCGTCACCGTCCCCTGGTTCCTGCACCGTCGGGTGCCCCGACTGCCCGTCGCGAACGTGTCGTTCCAGCGCGCGCTCGGCCGCATGTCGGTCGGCGTCGAGGAGTTCGCCTGCCTGCCCGACGACCCCGCCGCCGGCCTGCCCGGCGCCCGGGTCGTCGCCGACGAGGAGGCGCTGCGGACCGAGGTGCGCGCCTCGCTCGCCGAGCACTTCGAGGCGGTCCTCGGCGGTTTCGGCCCCCGGATGAAGCGCGGCCGCCGGGCCCTGTGGGGCATGGCCACGGACGAGATCGTCGAGGGCCTCTGGTACATCGGCGCCCTGCTCGGCGAGGAGGAGCGGGCGATGGCCGAGCTCGACCTCCTCCTGCCGGGCTCCACGGTCACCCGCAAGCAGCACAAGCCGTACGCCGGATCGGCCGGCTTCCGCGAGCTCGCCGGGACCCAGGGGCCGGACGGCGCGCCGCGCGCCACCCGCGACCGGGCGACCTGCTGCTTCTTCTACACACTGCGCCCCGAGGACACCTGCCTCACCTGCCCGCGCACCTGCGACACCGAGCGCGTCCGTCGCCTGGCCGCGACCGCCTGAGGCTCCCGGGTGATTACGCCACCCGAACGGATGGCGTAAATCGAACCCAACCCCCTTCCCTTGCATGGATGTTCGAGCAGATGGCACCTATTCGTATGCCCTGGCACCCCGATGGCGTGCTCTTGCCCCGAAACCGCTTGAGCGCCGCACGGGGTCGGCCAATATGGGCCGCTGAACGCCCTACTGCGATGCAAGGGACACCGCATGAGACTGACCGACATATCGCTGGACTGGCTGCTTCCGGGCGGCGTGATGGTGGCCGGGGTCCTGACGGCGGTGGCGGTGCTCGCGCGCGGGAAGCGCGCCGGTGACCAGGCCGCGGCCGAGGACTCCTGGGAGCGCAACGAAGAGCGCCGCAGACGCAAGGAGGCGGTGTACGGAACGGCTTCCTACGTCCTGCTCTTCTGCTGCGCCGCCGTCGCGGCGGCGCTCTCCTTCCACGGACTCGTCGGCTTCGGCCGGCAGAACCTCAACCTCTCCGGAGGCTGGGAGTACCTCGTCCCCTTCGGCCTCGACGGCGCCGCCATGTTCTGCTCCGTCCTCGCCGTCCGCGAGGCCAGCCACGGTGACGCGGCGCTCGGCTCGCGGCTCCTGGTCTGGCTGTTCGCCGGCGCGGCCGCCTGGTTCAACTGGGTGCACGCCCCGCGCGGCCTGGGACACGACGGGGCGCCGCAGTTCTTCGCGGGCATGTCCCTCTCGGCGGCGGTCCTCTTCGACCGGGCGCTGAAGCAGACCCGCAGGGCCGCACTCCGCGAGCAGGGCCTCGTGCCCCGACCGCTGCCGCAGATCCGGATCGTCCGCTGGCTGCGGGCCCCCCGGGAGACCTTCGCGGCCTGGTCGCTGATGCTCCTGGAGAACGTACGGACGCTGGACGAGGCCGTCGACGAGGTCCGCGAGGACCGGCGGGAGAAGGAGCAGAACCGGCTCCGCCGGCGCGACCAGGTCAAGCTCGACCGGGCGCGGCTCAAGGCCATCAACCGCCAGCACCGCGCCTTCGGGCTCGGCCGCGGCGGCGGCACCGACCGGCAGGTCGAGATGGCGGCACTGGGCGCCGCGGGGAGCGCCGGTACGGGCTCGGGCGCCGGTTCCGGTTCCGGATCGGGTGCGGGCTCCGGCTCCGCGACGGCGTCCGTGCAGGCCGCCGTCGCGGAGCCCGCCATAGCGGACCCGGGACAACTGCCGCTTCGACCCCGGCCCTCCCTGCAAGCCGTAAAAGGCGCTGACGCGCGCACGGGCGACTCCCGGACGGTGGACCTGACCGCCGAGGACGACACCCAGACGCTGCCCCGGCTCGACTCCCTTGAGCGCAAGCTCAAGGACCTGGAGCAGCAGTTCGGCTGAGCGGGAACCACACGAATCCGGCGGGGCCGCCTCTCAGGCGGCCCCGCCGTTCAGTTCGAACCAGACCACCTTGCCGCCCCCGTGCTCCTCGACTCCCCAGGAGTCGGCCAGGGCCTGGACGAGGACGAGCCCCCGGCCGTGCGTACCGTCGTCGGCGGGCGGTGCGTGCGGCGATTCCAGGCCGGGGAGGTAGTCCCGGACCTCGACCCTGAGCTGCTCGGGGACGACCGTCGCGGTCACGACGGCTCCGTGGTCGGTGTGGACCAGGGCATTGGTCACCAGTTCGCTGGTGAGCAGTTCGGCCACGTCGGAGGCGCCCGGTCCGCCCCATGTCCGCAGCATTTCCCGCAAGGCATGTCGCACCTCCGGCACCGCGGTGAGATCCTCGCATCCCACCTTCCTGAGCAGTTGAGTCGGCTGTCGTGCCTCCCCGGCCATATCCCCCACCCACGCGTCGTCGAACAGGCTCACGGGGATGCATGCCCCACGGGGCCGCCCGCATTCCCTCGGAGCCGCGGCACTCCGGGCCGGGGTCTCGGAGCCGGGGGGCTCAGAGCCGGGGGACGTTGCGCAGGTTGGAGCGGGCCATCTGGAGCATGCGGCCCACCCCGCCGTCGAGGACGATCTTGCTGGCGGAGAGGGCGAAGCCGGTGACCATCTCGCTGCTGATCCTGGGCGGGATGGAGAGCGCGTTGGGGTCGGTGACGACGTCGACGAGGGCCGGGCCCTTGTGCTTGAAGGCGTCCTTGAGGGCGCTCGTGAGCTGCTTGGGCTTCTCGACGCGGACGCCGTAGGCCCCGGCGGCGCGCGCGATGGCCGCGAAGTCCGGGTTCTTGTTCGTCGTCCCGTACGAGGGCAGTCCGGCCACCAGCATCTCCAACTCGACCATGCCGAGGGAGGAGTTGTTGAAGACGACGACCTTCACCGGAAGGTCGTACTGGACGAGGGTGAGGAAGTCGCCCATGAGCATGGAGAATCCGCCGTCGCCGGAGAGCGACACGACCTGCCGGTTGCGGTCGGTGAACTGGGCGCCGATGGCCTGCGGCAGCGCGTTCGCCATCGAGCCGTGGCTGAACGAGCCGATGATCCTGCGCCGCCCGTTGGGCGAGAGGTAGCGGGCCGCCCAGACGTTGCACATGCCCGTGTCGACGGTGAACACGGCGTCCCCGTCGGCGAGTTCGTCGATCACGGAGGCGACGTACTCGGGGTGGATCGGAACGTGCTTCTCGACCTTGCGCGTGTACGCCTTGACCACGCCTTCGAGCGCGTCGGCGTGCTTCTTGAGCATCTTGTCGAGGAAGCGGCGGTCGGTCTTGGCCCGGACGCGCGGGACGACGCAGCGCAGCGTCTCGCGGACGTCTCCCCAGACGGCGAGGTCGAGGCGGGAGCGCCGGCCGAGGTGCTCGGGCCTGACGTCGACCTGGACGATCTTCACGTCGTCGGGCAGGAAGGCGTTGTACGGGAAGTCGGTGCCGAGCAGGATGAGCAGGTCGCACTCGTGGGTGGCCTCGTAGGCGGCGCCGTAGCCGAGCAGCCCGCTCATGCCGACGTCGTACGGATTGTCGTACTGGATCCACTCCTTGCCGCGGAGGGCGTGGCCGACCGGGGACTTGATCCGCTCGGCGAACTGCATCACCTCGGCGTGCGCGCCCGCCGTGCCGCTGCCGCAGAAGAGCGTCACCCGATCGGCCGCGTCGATCATCCGGACGAGCGCGTCGATCTCGTCGTCGCCCGGCCGGACGGTGGGGCGGGAGGTGACGAGCGCGGTCTCGACCGCCTTGTCCGGGGCGGGCAGGGAGGCGATGTCGCCGGGCAGCGAGACGACGCTGACGCCGCTGCGGCCGATGGCGTGCTGGATCGCCGTCTGGAGCAGCCGGGGCATCTGCTTCGGGTTGGAGATGAGCTCGCTGTAGTGACTGCACTCGCGGAAGAGCTGGTCGGGGTGGGTCTCCTGGAAGTAGCCGAGGCCGATCTCGCTGGACGGGATGTGCGAGGCGAGGGCCAGGACCGGGGCCATCGAGCGGTGGGCGTCGTACAGGCCGTTGATGAGGTGGAGATTGCCGGGACCGCAGGAGCCGGCGCAGGCGGCGAGGCTGCCGGTGATCTGTGCCTCGGCGCCGGCGGCGAACGCGGCCACCTCCTCGTGCCGCACCTGGATCCAGTCGAGCGCGGGGGTACGGCGGATGGCGTCGACGACCGGGTTCAGACTGTCGCCGACCACGCCGTACAGACGCTTCACGCCCGCGCGCACGAGGATGTCGACGAACTGTTCTGCGACGTTCTGTTTGGCCATGGCTCCATCAACACATGACCCGGCGCGTTACGCCTCCCAGACGGCCGCCCCCGTACGGTCGTCGGCGTACCCCGTCACCCTCAGCTGGGTGTCGGCGAGGAAGGCGGCGAGGCCGGGCGGCTCCTGGCCGGCCCAGCGGGCGGCGAGTTCGCGGGCGAGGGCGGGTTCGCCGCGCATCGGCTCGGCGAGACCGGGCGAGGCGAGGAGCAGGGTGTCCCCGGGGCGGGCGACGGAGGCCCGGAAGCGGAAGGGTTCGGCGGGCGGCGGTACGGGGTCCTCGACGATCGGGCCCGGCGCGGTCGTGACGCCGAGGTTCATGGTGAGCCGGTCGCCCTCCTCCGTCCCGGCCTCGGCCTCGGTGTCGGTGCCGGTGTCGCCCGCCGGTGGGGGCGGCGAGCCGAAGCCGACGACCGGGGCTCCGGTGACGGCGGCGGGTTCGGGCAGGAGCGGTTCGATGTCCTGCCAGGAGCCGCCGCGGAGCCGGAAGAGGCCGCCGCCGCCGATCCCGAAGAAGACCCGGGTGCGGCACTCGGGGTCGGCGGGGACGAGCAGGCAGCGGAGGGTCGCGGTGTACTCGTCGGGGGCGAGGCCCCGGTCGGCGGCACGGGCCCGCAGTTTGCCGTACGTCCGGTCGGTGAGCCGGTGCAGTCCGGACTTGAGGTCGCCGCGGCGGCCGGTCCTGACGTCCTCGGAGAGCCGGGCGTGGCTGCGGCCGACGGCTTCCGCGATCCACTGGCAGGCGTCGGCGGCGGCGAGGTGGGCGTCCTCGGCGGCGCGGGAGCCGGCGGCGACGGCGACGAGGACGAGCGCGGCCTCGTCGTGGCCGAAGCGGGCGGTGAGCAGGGCGTCGCGGCGGGGTTCGCCCCGGTAGCGGGCGGAGTCGCCGCGTACGGAGGCGGCGCGCAGGGTGCAGGTGCCGTAGCGGGCGCCGTCGAGGACGGTGTCGGCGACCAGTTCGGCGAGCTCGCCGGGGCGGGCGATGGGGAGGGCGGTGGGTTCGGCCTCGTAGGTCGGCGGTCTGCTGCCGACGAAGCCGGCGGCCCGGGGGCGGGGCACGGGCACCTGGACGGTGAGATCGGCGTCGGGGCCGGTCTCCGGGGCGATGTCCGGGTCGCCGTAGGGGCCGGTGTCCAGGTCGCCGTACGGGCCGGTGTCCAGGTCGACGTACGGGCCGATGTCCAGGTCGCCGTAGGGGCCGGTGTCCAGGTCGGCGTCCGGTTCCTCGTCGGCCGGGGGCACGGGCACCTGGACGGTGGGCGTCTCGACCGGCGGGGCGACCGGGGGCGGCGGGGGCGGCGGTCCGGGGAAGGAGCGCGGCCCCGTCTCGGGGGCCTCCCAGGGCGCCCTGTCGGACGGGACGGGCGACGGCGCCGTCCGGGGGTCCTCGCGTTTCGGGTCCGGGCCGGGGCCCGGCGGGTCCGTGGTGGCGCGGGGCGCCGTGGCGAAGTGGTCGTCGAGTGTGTCACCCGAGACCGTCGGGGCCGTGTCCGGCGCCGACTCGTCGTAGAGCTTGTCCCACCAGTTGTCCCCCTGCTGAGTCATGCCCTTATTGTCCACCGCGCACGGCGCCCGAAAACGGACATCAGGAAAACCGTTGCTGCGAATGAGTGATCCGCCGGGCGGCCCCACCCCCCACGGGAAGGACGCCCGGCGGACCGTCGTGATCAGCGCACGTCGTAAGCGCGGACCACGGTCTGGGTGACGGAGTTGCCGTTGGCGTCCGTCAGTTCGGTCTTCAGGGTGACGGGCTTGCCGGTCGCGCCCGTGTGGTTCACGGTCGCGGTCCAGTTGCCGCCCTGCTGAGAGACCCGCGCTTCGGTCCAGGTCGTACCCCCGTCGTAGGAGTACGAGAGCTTGGCCGAGGTGAGCGCTGCGGGGGTGTAGCCCGCGTGACCCGTCGCGGTGAGGCCGATCTGCTGGCCGTCGGTCGCGGCGAGGGTCTTGAGTCCGTCCTCCGGAAGGTCGTACCGGGGGAACAGAATCGGGATGCCCTGAGAATAGACGCTCTCGTCAAGCTTGGAGGTGAATTTCCACACCGAGTTGACGGACGTGGAGCGGGCCCACACCTTGCTGCCGATCTTCATGGTGTTCTGTTCGAGCGTGTACGTCCCGGCTTCGGACGGTACCTCGAACGCCCCGAACGGCCAGCCGTTCTCGCCGAGGACCTCGCCGTCGCGGCTGAGGCGGATGTTGCCGATGTCCCCGAAGGAACCGGCCTCGGCGTAGTGGGTGTTGTCGCCCCACATGGCGTTCGCGAAGCCGATGAGGTTGCCCTGCCGCTCGGCGACGAGGACCGGCTCGCCCGTGGCGTCGCGCGGGGCGGTGGGGGCGATGACGCCGTCGTACCAGTTCTCGGTGCGCCGTTCGCCGGGTGTGTAGGCGTGCTGGGCGCCGATCATGATCTCGCCGAACGGGAAGCTGCTGCCGACCATCGGCTCCCAGGCCGTGTCACCGGCCGAGTAGTACTCGGTGCGGGCGCCGGGTGCCGGGACCGCCTCCAGCGAGGCGAAGCCGACGCGGACCCCGTCGGGACGGCGCGCGGACGGGAAGTCCACGAAGTCGGAGGCGATGCCCGCCGACCCGTAGGTGGCGTCGGTGCGGCCCAGTTCGCGGTCGCGGACCCGGTAGGTCCGGTCGTCGCGGATCGTCCCGGCCTCGGGGAAGGCGAGGCTGTAGACGTACGGGCTCTTCGCGGTGGCCTGCCAGGCGAGGGTGACCTCGCCGGCCGCCAGCTTGCCCAGGAGCGCGGTCGCCTCGGCGGACGGGACGGCGAGGACCGGCAGGCCGAGGCCGTTGAAGCCGCCGGCCGGGTACCAGCGGCCGGCGGCCGAGTGGTACGTGACGGCGGCGACGGCGCCGGCGGCCTCGGCGTCACGGGCGAGGGTGCTCACGCCGTTGGAGTCGTCCGGCACTCGGACGAGGGCGATACGGCCCTGGACGCCGGCGGCCTTGAGCTCCGCGGGCGTGCCGGTTCCGGCGTCGACGAGGCGGGCGGAGCCCGTGCCGTCGAGGTTGTCGGAGCCGATGGTGCCGGTGAGGGGGTGCAGGGTCAGGCCGTCGCCCGTACGGAGCGAGGTGATCTGCGGGGCGGCGGCGCGCCAGTAGCTGCCGAACTCGAAGTCGCCCTCGTCGGCGCGGCCTTCGACCGAGGCGTAGTAGCCGCGGATGGTGCGCGGTCCGGCGGCGGTGCCGGCGTGCAGCCAGACGTCGTCCCAGGAGCGGGAGAACGCGAGGGTGGCGCCGCGGAGTTCGGTGGCCTTGTCGGTCTTCACCGACAGCTTGTGGGCCTTGCGGGCGTCGAGGACGACCGTGGTGTCCTTCTTCAGCTCCAGCTGCGGGCGGCCGAGGTAGCTGAGCGAGTCGTTCAGCGTGGCGCCCTCCCCGGCGTCGGGGGTGGTGACGAAGGAGGAGAGGAAGTAGCTGCCGGGGCGCAGGCGGTAGACCTGGTCGGCGGCGCCCTCGTTGAAGCGGCGCTCGCCGCTGGCGTCGTCGGTGCCGATGACGTCGAGGGAGGAGGCGCCGGAGGCCGGGGCGCCCTGACGGTCGATCAGCTTGACGCGCAGGGTGACGGTCTCGGGCTCCACGTAGAGCGAGAACGGCGTGGAGACGTGGACCCCGCCCTTGCCGGTGGCGAGGACGCGGCCGGTGACGTCGCCGTACTGGGCGCGCTCCAGGTGGGCGTCGGGGTCGAGCTCCAGCGGGACCTGGACGGTGGTTCCGGCCGGGACGGTGACGGTGCGCTTGCCGAGGCGGGCGACCGAACTCCGCACGCGGGAGCCGTCGTTGCCGGTGACCTTCTCGACGGCCAGGTCCAGGGTGACCGGGGCGTCGGAGGTGTTGGTGTACGGGACGGAGACCGTGGTGCGGTCGGTCGTGTCCTGCGGCCAGTTGAAGGTGCCGCCCTGGACGGCGGAGGCGCCGAGGATCGTCTGGTCGATGGCCGCCTTGACGTCGAGGCGGCCGCCGCCGACCTCACGGACGTCGCCGGGAAGGTCGCTCTCGGCGGAGGAGACGAGCGCGGCCTTGATCTGCTGGGCGGTCCAGTCGGGGTGGCGCTGCTTCACGATGGCGGCGGCGCCCGCGACGTGCGGGGTGGCCATCGACGTACCGGACATGGACTGGTAGGCGTACACGCCCCGGCCGCCGGCGGCGGCCGCGGAGATGCTCACGCCGGGCGCGGCGATCTCGGGCTTGAGGGTGTGGTTGACGATCGTCGGGCCGCGGCTGGAGAAGTACGCGGTGGAGTCGTCGCGGTCGGTGGCACCGACGGTGAGGACGCTGGGCGCGCAGCCGGGCGAGGAGACCGTGTTGAGGGTCGGGCCCGAGTTTCCGGCGGCGATGACGAACAACGTGCCCTTGTTCTGGGCGAGTTCCTCGGCGGCGACGCTCATCGGGTCGGTGCAGTCGGTGGGGGTGGGGTTGCCGAGGCTCATGGAGACGACGTCGGCGCCCTGCGCGACGGCCCACTCCATACCGGCGATGATCCACGAAGTGGCGCCGGAGCCGGAGTCGTTGAGGACCTTGCCGTTGAGGAGCTCCGCGCCGGGCGCGACGCCCTTCTTCTTGCCGCCGCTCGCGGCGCCGGAGCCGCCGACGGTGGAGATGGTGTGGGTGCCGTGGCCCTGGCGGTCGCCGGCGGTGTCGGAGTCGGTGAAGTTCTCCGAGGCGACGACGCGGCCCTTGAGGTCGGGGTGCTCGGTGTCGGCGCCGGTGTCGAGGACGGCGACCTTGGTGCCGGTGCCGTCGTAGCCGGCGGCCCAGGCCTCGGGGGCGTGGACCTGCTTCGTCGAGCGCTCCAGGGTGGCCTGAACCTTTCGGTCGAGCCAGAGCTTCTCGATGCCGGCGGCGGAGCGGGCCTTCGGGGTGTTCACGTCGGCCCAGAAGGTGGCGGCCTGCTTCTTGTCGGCCTTGAGCGCGACGCCGTCGACGGTCCTGAGGACCTGGCCGCGCCGGGCGCCGCGCGGGGTGGCGGGCACGGAGCGGGCGACGTCGGAGCCGTAGACCGCGATGAGCGGGAGCGTCGTGGTGGCGGCGTCGTCGTAGCCCTGGCGGACGAGCCCGGTGACGTTGAACAGCTCCTCGTCGACGCGGCCCGCGGAGAGTGCGTCGGTGGCGGCCTCGGGGTAGACGTACAGGTCCGGGCCCGAACGGCGGGTCTGGACGAGGGGGACCGTGCCGTCCTCGCGGGGCAGCGCCGTGGCCGCCGGGTTCCCGTCGGCGTCGCGGCTGACCAGGACGCGGTCGCCGGTGACCAGGGTCACCGTGGCCGTCCGGTCGCCGGCGCGGGCCGAGGCCTCGCTGCCTACCGGCGGTCGCTTGTCGGCCGTGCCGTCCTGAGGCTCATTCGCCATGGACGGCGCGACCGCGGTGACGGCCAGGACGGCGGCGGTCGCCGCCCCCAGGGCCGTACGCGAAATCGGGCGCATCGCTCTCCCCATCTGATTCCGGAAAAAGGGCACAAGACACCCGTCTCCGGAGGCTGTTGGTGCTGCGGTGGCGCCACATTGGCAGAGGTGAGGGCGGTACAGGGATGATGTGCACGGCGGGAATACGCCGTGGCCGTTTCCCGCCAGGTCACCAACGGAACGAATGCCTCCGGTGAATGCTCCGGGAAGATCCGGAGCGCCCATCGGATGTACGGCGAGGGGTGGGGCAACCATGCTGGGAGCGATAGGGCTCGACGAACGTCAGGAGTCCGCCTACCGCGCGCTGGTCGCGCTCGGCGCGGCCGAGGTCACCGATCTCGCGCACCGGCTCGCCCTGCCCGAGCGGGACACCGAGCGCGCGCTGCGCCGGCTGGAGGCCCAGGGGCTCGCCGCCCAGTCCTCGGCCAGGACCGGGCGGTGGGTGGCGGCGCCGCCCGGGGTGGCGCTGGGCGCGCTCCTGACCCAGCAGCGCCACGAGCTGGAGCAGGCGGAGCTGGCGGCGGCGCTGCTCGCCGAGGAGTACCGGGCGGAGGCGGCGGAGTCCGCCGTCCACGACCTGGTGGAGGTGGTGACCGGCGCGAGCGCGGTCACCCACCGCTTCCTCCAGCTCCAGCTGGGCGCGCAGGAGGAGGTCTGCGCCCTCGTGACGGGCAAGCCGATCGCGGTCTCCGGGATGGAGAACGACGCGGAGGAGCAGGCCGCCGGGCGGGGGGTGCGCTACCGGGTGGTCCTCGAACGCGAGGTGCTCTCCCTGCCGACCGGGCTGCTCGAACTGTCGGCGGCGCTCGGCCGCGAGGAACTGGTCCGGGTCGCCGACCGGGTCCCCACCAAGCTGGTGGTCGCCGACCGGTCGCTCGCCATGGTGCCGCTGACGGGGCGGGGCGCGGAGCCGGCGGCGATCGTCGTGCACGCGAGCGGGCTCCTCGAATCGCTGATGGGGCTCTTCGAGTCGGTGTGGCGGGACGCGCTGCCGCTGCGGCTCGGGGCGGGCGCGCAGATCACCGAGGAGGAGACGCCGGGCCCGGACGTGATGGACCTGGAGATCCTGTCGCTGCTCCTCGCCGGGATGACGGACGCGAGCGTGGCCAAGCAGCTGGACCTGGGGCTGCGGACCGTGCAGCGGCGGGTCAAGGGCCTGATGGAGCTGACCGGGGTGACGACCCGGCTCCAGCTGGGCTGGCACGCGTACGAGAAGGGCTGGGTGGCCCGCGGCTGAGGAGGCCGTGTGGGCCGCCGGCCCGCCGCCGTGGGCCGGGAGCCCCCCCATATGCGCCGTGCGACCTGCGGGAACGCCCGTTCTGGGGGACCCTGGGCTGCGTGGGTGTGTGGCAGCTCCTGATGGTCGCGACGGTGATGCTGCTCGGTCTGTTCGGGGTGCTGACCCCCGGCGTGCCGGGAACGTGGCTGGTGTGGGCCGCGATGCTCTGGTGGTCGCTGCACGAGCGGACGGACCTCGCGTGGATCCTGCTGGCCTCCTCGACCGGTCTGCTGCTCCTGACGCAGGTGGTCGTCTGGCAGCTCCCGCCCCGCAGGTTCCGGGGCGTCGGCATCAACCGGCGGATGATCGTGTACGCGGGTCTCGGCGCGCTCCTGGGCTTCGTGCTGGTCCCGGTCGTCGGCGCGATCCCCGGCTTCGTCGGCGGGATCTACCTCTCGGAGCGGCTCCGCCTCGGCGGCCACGGCCAGGCCGGGGCGGCGACCCGGTCGGTCATGCGGGCGGCCGGCACGAGCATCCTCGTCGAGCTCTTCGCGTGCCTGCTGATCGTGGGGGCCTGGGCGGGGGCGGTGATCTGGGGCTGAGCCCCAGGGCCCGTCCGGCGGGCCCCGCGACCCCGGCCGTGATCCGCCGTACAGGCCTTACGGCGCGGTCCCCAGGTAGCGCGCCGCGTACGAGCGCCAGGGCCGCCACTCCTCCGTGTCCGGGACGCCCACCGGGGGCACGTCCGGGTCGCCCAGGGCACGCATCCGGATGGCGGCGGCGGCCCCGGCGGTCACGCCGGGGACGGTGAGCAGCGCGCGCTCGGCCTCGTCGCGGTCGGCGCCCGGGTCGAGGCGTACGGCTCCGTCGGCGAGCGCGCCGGCCAGCGGCCCGGCGACGGGGTGGCCGGTCAGGTCGGCCGCGGCGGGGAAGACGTGGGTGAGGCCGCCGCAGGCGGTGGCCAGGGGCGTGCCGTGCGCCTCGACGAGCCGGGCCGACTCCTCGGGTCCGAGGACGGTCCGCAGCGCGAACTCCTCCGGGTCGGCCGTCCCCGGGGAGCGGACTCCGGGCCGCGCGGTCACCTCGGCGGCGAGCCCGGGGGCGGCGCCGAGGCGCTCGGCGACGGCGTACGGGTCGGCGTCGAGGTCGAAGAGGCGGCGCAGCCGGTGCACGGCGGTGGTGAGGTCGCGCAGCTCGGTGAGGTGGATGCGGGCGTCGAGCCAGCGCCCCGCGGACCGCTCGTCCACGGAGACGACGCCGGTGCCGTACGGGAGGCGGAGGGTGCGCCGGTAGGTGCGGGTGCCCGGGGCGCCGACGACCTCCTCGACGCGGGGCACGGCCTCGGCCGCGAGCAGGTCGAAGACCTCCCCCGCGGCGTACGGACCCCGGTGGGCGAGCCGTAGCGGGACGCCGGCGGCGAGCGCGGTCCGGCCGCCCGCGCCGCTGCCCGCCTCGGCGCGCAGGGCGGTGGGGGTGCGGGCGTAGACGGCGCGGATGGTCTCGTTGAACTGGCGGACGCTGGCGAAGCCGGCCGCGAAGGCGATCTCGGTGACGGGCAGGCCGGTCGTCTGGAGCAGGAGGCGCGCGGTGTGCGCCCGCTGGGCGCGGGCGAGGGCGACGGGTCCTGCGCCGAGCTCGGCGGTGAGCTGGCGCTGCACCTGCCGGGTGCTGTAGCCGAGGCGTCCGGCGAGGCCGGGCACGCCCTCGCGGTCGACGACCCCGTCGCCGATCATGCGCATGGCTCGGCCGACGACGTCGGCCCGTACGTCCCAGGCGGCGGAGCCGGGCACGGCGTCCGGCCGGCAGCGGCGGCAGGCGCGGAAGCCGTGGCCCTGGGCGGCGGCGGCCGTGGGGAAGAACGAGACGTTCTGCCGCTTCGGGGTGACGGCCGGGCAGCTGGGGCGGCAGTAGATCCCGGTGGTGCGGACGGCGAAGAAGAACTCGCCGTCGAACCGGGCGTCCCTGCTGCTGACCGCCTCGTAGCGGGTGTCGTCGTCCCTCATGCCTCCCAGTGTGCGGGACCCGACGGCCCCCGACCGGCGGATTTCGGACGCGGCGCTGCGGTCCGGGAGCGGGCCCCGGACCGCGACACGGCATCGTGCGCCTACCGGACGCGCCCGCGCTTGGCGTCCATGGCCGCGCGCCCCTCCGCGCCCTTGCGCTTCCAGTCCTTGAGGATCTCGGAGCGCACCCGGGCGTCGGTCTTGGCCACGATCCGCTGGTTCTCGCGGAGCAGCTTGCGGTAGCTCTCCAGCCGGCGCACGGGCAGCGAGCCGTCCTCGATCGCCACCGCCACCGCGCAGCCGGGCTCCGACTCGTGGGCGCAGTCGTGGAACCGGCACTGCGCGGACAGCTCCTCGATCTCGGCGAAGACCTGGCCGACGCCGGTCTCGGCGTCCCAGAGCCCGACCCCGCGCAGCCCGGGGGTGTCGATGAGGACGCCCCCGCCCGGCAGGACGAAGAGGTTGCGGGTGGTCGTGGTGTGGCGGCCCTTGCCGTCGACGTCGCGGGCGGCCTGGACGGTCATGACGTCCGTGCCGACGAGCGCGTTGGCGAGGGTGGACTTCCCGGCGCCGGAGACGCCGAGCAGGACGGCCGTCCCGCCCGAGAGCACCGCGGAGAGCACGTCGAGGCCCTCGCCGGTGGCCGAGCTCAGGGGCACGACCTGGACGCCGGGGGCGACGGTCTCCACGTCCTCGACGAGGTAGGACAGCCCGACGGGGTCGGGCACGAGGTCCGCCTTGCTGAGGACGATCGTCGGCTGCGCGCCGGACTCCCAGGCCAGCGCGAGGAAGCGTTCGATCCGGCCGAGGTCGAGCTCGACGGCGAGCGAGACGGTGATGACCGCGTGGTCGACGTTGGCCGCGAGGATCTGGCCCTCGGACCGCTGGGAGGAGGTGGAGCGCGCGAAGGCCGTACGGCGCCGCAGCAGCGTCCGTACGTACCGGGGGTCGCTGACGCCCTCGGGGTCGACGGCGGCCCAGTCGCCGGTGCAGACGACCCGGAGCGGGTCGTGCGGGGTCACGAACGCCGTGTCGGCGCGCACGATCCCCTCGGCGGTGGCGACGTCACACTGTCCGCGGTCGACCCGGACGACCCGGCCGGGGAGCAGTCCCTGAGCCGCGTACGGGGCGAAGGCCTCGGCCCAGCCGGAGTCCCAGCCGTGGGCGTCGAGCAGCGCGGAGGAAGAGGTGGTGGTGGAGGAAGACGGAACGGAAGAACGGAAAGACAAGGGGGACCCTTCAAGGGGCGGCCCCGGCGCTGAAGGTCAGAAAGGTGAGGTCAGCCGGTGGCCGCGGAGGTGGTGTGGAGGAACATCCGCGTGTGGGCGAGGCCCTTCGTGATGACAGCCATCGGTCACACCTCCTGTGTCTTTTCGCGATCTTGCGTGTACGGGAGACACCGTAGCGGGAGCGCCGGGGAGCGCGCCACGGATTTATCGCCGCGGGTTCGTCATGCCAGGGCGAGGGCGGTCAGCAGCACGGCGGTGAGGAGGGTTCCGGCGAGGAGGACCGGGGTGCCGGGGGCCGGGATCCTGAGGCGGGGGGCCGTCGGGAGGTCGCTCGCGAGGTCGTCCGCGGGGGCGCTCGCGACGTCGCTCGGGAGGGCGCTCGTGCGGTCGCTCGTGCGGACGGCGGCGCGGGCGCGGGCCAGTTCGGCGGCCGGCGGGTGCGGCGGGAGGTCGACGAGCCAGGGGCGGCGCGGGTCGAGGCGGACGAGCGCCGCGCGGTGGATGCGGACGTCCTGGAGGTCGATGGGCTGCTGGACCTCGATGCGGTACGGGGCGGCGCCTTCGGGGAGCACGGTCAGGTCGAAGACGAAGTCGGTGCCGCGGGCGGTGAGGGAGTGGAGCCGGGCGGGCGCGTGGACGGCGCCCGCGGCGGAGACGGGGCCCAGCGCCACACCCGGGCGGTGCCGCAGCCTCGCCGCGCCGAGCGCGAAGAGCAGGGCGATCGTGCCGTTGAGGCCGAGCATCATGACCCAGCGCGGGCCGTCGAGCGCGCCGTGGACGAGGGCGGTGACCACGACGGCGGCCGGCACGGCCACGAGGAGGGTGCCGGGGGCGAGGACCCGGAGCACCAGAGCACGCACCGGGACACGACTGTCGTCGGGAACCGAACCGTTCCCCTCCCCCTCGCCCTCGCCCTCGTGGTCCGGATGCCGGCCCCTGCGGCGCAGCGACCACGCCGCTCCGGCGACGACGAGGACGGCGCCGAGCGCGACCAGGCCGTGTCCGGCGACGACCGCGTGGTCGTCCTCCCGGCCCATGAGGAGCCCGAAGGCGGCGAGCAGCGTGGCGAGACCGGCCCCCGCGAGCCCCAGGAAGGGGGCCGCGAGCACGGCGGCGCCCAGGGCGGAGGCCGCCGCGAGGAAGAGCGCCCCGCCCGCGAGCTGGTTCGTGCCGCAGCCCTCGCTGTCGCAGATCCAGCGGACGGCCGAGTGCTCGGTGGCGTAGACGTGGCAGAGGAACCAGGTCTGCCAGAACAGCAGGACGGCCACGGCGGCCCAGGGCCAGGACGTCCTTCCGTACGCGCGCGTCGTCATGGACCGACCGTAGCCCGCGGGCCCGACGCTCCGGGAGGCCATTGGCGGGGTCGGTTCGGCCGGCCGGCGCGCGCGTCCGATTCGTACAAGACCGCGCCGCCCGGGAGCCCTTAGCGTACGAAACATGGACACAGCACCCCGCATCACGCCCCGTCTGGACCTCGTCGGCGTCGTGGTCTCGGACATGGCCGCCTCGCTCGCCTTCTACCGCCGTCTCGGCCTGGACGTCCCGGCCGGGGCGGAGAGCGCCCCGCACGTGGAGGCCGCCCTGCCCGGCGGGCTGCGCATCGCCTGGGACACGGAGGAGACCGTGCGCTCCTTCGATCCCTCTTGGAAGCGCCCCGAGGGCGGGAACCGGATCGAGCTCGCCTTCCGGTGCGGCTCGCCGAAGGACGTGGACGCGGTGTACGAGGAGCTCGTCGGCGCGGGTCACGGCGGGCATCTGAAGCCCTGGGACGCCGTCTGGGGCCAGCGTTACGCGGTGGTCCACGACCCGGACGGCAACGGCGTGTCCCTGTTCGCGGACGCTCCGGCGGACTCGTCGGCCGACGCGCCGACGGACGCGCCGACCGACGCCTCGTAAGCGCTCAGTGTCGTGCCGGCCAGGGCCCTCGTCTCGCGCGCGAGATGGGCCTGGTCGGCGCAGCCCGCGCGGAGGGCGGCATCGGCGTACGGCACCCCGGCCCTGACCAGGGCCAGCGCGCGCTGGAGGCGGAGGATCCGGGCGAGCGTCTTGGGACCGTAGCCGAAGGCGTCCAGGGAACGCCGGTGCAGCTGCCGGGCACCGAGTCCGACCGCGTCGGCGGTCTCGGCGACCGGGCGGCCCGCGTCGAGGCGGGCGACGACGGCGCGCAGCAGCGGGTCGGGGGCGGGGGCGTCGGCCGCCCTGCGCAGGGCCAGGGCTTCCAGGGCCGCGGCCGGGTCGGGGTCCTCCGCGATCCGCTCGCCGAGGCGCCGCGCCGCGGCCTCGCCCCAGAACGCGTCGAGGGGGACCCGCCGGTCGCGCAGTTCCCTGGCCGGTACGCCGAGGATCGCCGGTGCTTCTCCGGGGGCGAAGCGGATCCCCGCGTACCGCGTGACGGTCTCCCCGGGGACGTACGGCCGCGTGTCGGGCCCGGCGACGAGGAGCCGGCCGTCGGCCCAGATCAGGTCCATGCAGCCGTCGGGCAGGACGGGCCGGGAGCCTTCCGTCGTGGCTCCGGCGGTCCGGGTCCACAGGACGGCTCCGTCCAGGAGGGCCGGGCGCTCCTCGTACATCCTTCGAGCCTACGTCGGAGTGACGCGGTGGCTCATTCCTTCTCCCAGCCCGAGTGGATGCGTGACTTCACGTCGTCCGGGGGCAGGAACCTGGACCAGCGCTCGGGGAACTCGGAGGGCATGTCCGGGTCGTCCTCGTCGACGTCATCCGCCTCTGCGCGGACGCGGGCGACGAGCTCGGCGGCCTGGACGGCGCGGGCCCGCTCGTTGGCCTCGCGCGCCGCGGCGGTGGCGACGGAGGGCCAGACGCGGTCGATGGCGGCGTTCACGGCGGCGCCGACGAGGACCGCGAAGGCGGAGATGCCGATCCAGAGGAGGACGGCGATGGGTGCGGCCAGGGAGCCGTAGATGGTCGGGCCCTCGACCTGGCTCGTGAGGTAGATGCGCAGCAGGAAGCTGCCGAGGACCCACATGCCGAGTGCGACGAGCGCGCCGGGGATGTCCTCGATCCACGGCGATCTGACGGGTACGGACACGTGGTAGAGCGTCGTGAGGAAGGCGATGGAGAGCAGGATGACGGCCGGCCAGTACAGGACGGCGACGACCTCCGTACCCCAGGGCACCAGTTCGACGACCCGGTCGGGGCCGACGACCGCGAGGGGCAGCACGACGGCGCCGATGATCAGGGCCACGATGTAGAGCAGGAAGGCCAGGAGCCGCGTCTTGACGATGCCGCGGTGGCCGTCGAGTCCGTACATGACGGTGATGGTGTCGATGAAGACGTTCACCGCGCGCGAGCCGGACCAGAGGGCGATGGCGAAGCCCAGGGAGACCAGTTCGGGACGTTTCCCCTGGGTGACGTCGTCCAGGAGCGGCTTGGCGATGTCGTGGACGCCGCGGTCGGAGAGGACCGTTCCGGCAGCGCGGAGGATGTTCTCCTCGATGCTCGCGACGGTGTCGGTGTTGGTCCAGTCGTCGGCGTAGCCGAGGAGGGCGATCAGGCCGAGGAGCAGGGGCGGCAGCGACAGCAGCGTGAAGAACGCGGCCTCGGCGGCGAGGCCGAGGATCCGGTACTCGATGCACGAGTTGACGGTGTCCTTGACGAGGAGCCACGCCATCTTCCGCTTGGAGACGTTGCGGTAGAGGACGCGCGCCCGGTGGAGCCTGCTCCAGGGCCGCCGCTCGGGCCGTTCGGGTGTTTCGCTTGCTGCCTGCACCTGCTTACCGTATCGGCATGGCAGCGAGCACCCACACCGTGACCAACCAGGCTCCGCCCCTGGTGGGATACGACGTCTTCACGCACGACCGGACGCTGGCGGAGGCGGTCGAGCGGCACGTCGCGCCCGAGGTCCTGGCGGAGGCCCGCGAGGAGCTGAGCCTGCTGGGCAGGGCGACGGGGTCCGAGCAGGTCAGGGAGTGGGGAGAGCTCGCGAACACGTACCCGCCGCGGCTGCGGACCCACGACCGGTACGGGCACCGGATCGACGAGGTCGACTTCCATCCGGCCTGGCACCGGCTGCTCGGCCGGTCGGTGGGGGCCGGGCTGACCGACGCCTGGGGCCGTCCGGGTGGTCATGTGCGGCGGGCCGCCGGGCTTCTGGTGGTGTCGCAGGCCGAGGCGGGGCACGTCTGCCCGCTGTCGATGACGCACGCGTCGGTGCCCGCGCTGCGCGCCGAGCCGGAGCTCGCGGCGGTGTGGGAGCCGGCGGCGACCTCGCACGTGTACGAGCGGGAGCTGCGGCCCGTCGCCGAGAAGGCGGGCGCCCTGCTCGGGATGGCGCTGACGGAGAAGCAGGGCGGCAGCGACGTCCGGGCGAACACGACGGAGGCGCGTCCGCTGGCGGCCGACGGGGAGTACGTCCTGACGGGGCACAAGTGGTTCTGCTCGGCGCCGATGTCGGACGCCTTCCTGGTCCTGGCACAGGCGCCGGCGGGGCTGACCTGCTTCCTGCTCCCCCGGGTCCTCCCCGACGGCTCGCGCAACGCGTTCGCGATCCAGCGGCTGAAGGACAAGCTGGGCAACCGTTCGAACGCCTCCGCCGAGGTGGAGTTCGACGGGACGACCTGGGCGCGCCGGGTCGGCGAGGAGGGGCGCGGGGTCCGGGCGGTCATCGGCATGGTCGCGGCGACGCGGCTCGACTGCGTGGTCGGCTCGGCGGCGCTGATGCGGCAGGCGGTGGCGCAGGCCGTGCACCACTGCGCGTACCGCGAGGCCTTCGGCGGGGTGCTGATCGAGAAGCCGCTCATGCGGAACGTCCTCGCCGATCTGGCCCTGGAGTCGGAGGCGGCCACGGTCCTCGCGATGCGGCTGGCGGCGGCGTACGACGCGGTGGACGCCGATGCCCCCGGGGCGGAGCGGGAGCGGGCCTTGCTCCGTATCACCGTTCCGGTGGCGAAGTACTGGGTGACGAAGCGGTGCACGCCGGTGGTGGCGGAGGCGCTGGAGTGCCTGGGCGGCAACGGGTACGTGGAGGAGTCGGGGCTGCCGCGGCTGCTGCGGGAGTCGCCGCTCAACTCGGTGTGGGAGGGCTCGGGGAACGTCCAGGCCCTCGACGTGCTGCGGGCGCTGCGGACCGAGCCCGCCGCGTTCGACGCCTTCCTGCGGGAGGTGGGGGCGGCGCGGGGCGCCGACCACCGGCTCGACCGGGCGATCCGGGACCTGCTGGTCGAACTGGCCGATCTGGAGGGGGTCGAGGCGCGGGCGCGGCGGCTCGTCGAGCGGATGGCGCTGGTGCTCCAGGCCGCCCTGCTGGTGCGGTGGGCGCCGCCGGAGGTGGCGGACGCGTTCTGCGCGTCGCGGCTCGGCGGGGACGGGGGGTCGACCTTCGGGACGCTGGCGCACACGCTGGACCTGCGGGCGGTGGTGGAGCGGGCGCGGGTGACGGTCTGACACGTCGGACGGCCGGGGCGGGTGACGGTCCGGCACGTCGTACGGCCTGGGCTGGCGGCGTGTCCCGCGCGGGCCTCGGGGAGTTGAGCCGCGCGTACCAGGGGTGGACCCCGGAGGGTCGGCACGCGCGGAGAGCAAAGAGCGGGGGTGGTGCTGCGCCGACACGGCACCACCCGCCGCTCGCACCACCCTCACCCACGGGGCCCGTCGGTCGCCAGAGTTGCAAAGGGTTGCAGGATTACCCGAACCGGGCCGCGCCGGACGGCCCCGAACGGCACCATGGGCAGCGACACTCCGGACATCTGCCCTGTGCAGAACCGATACAGCACCACGGGTGGCTGGGAGAGACCGATGAAGAACACGCAGCTCGACATGAAGCGGCTTGCCGCCATGGACGCGGCCCAGGCCGCCCGGCTGCTGCACCGGGTCCGTGACGAGACCCTCGCGGGCCGTACGCCGCCCATCGCGCCCCGCGCGGTGATCGACGCGTCCTGGCAGCGGATGGCCCGGCTGGGGCTCGACCCCGACCAGGGCACGAGCAGCGTGCTGCTCCAGCGCGACGAGCTGGAGCAGCGGCGCAGGAGCACGCTGCTGTCCGAGGTGATGCAGACGCTCAGCGGCGGACTCGCCGGCATCGCCGACACCTCTCTCCAGATCATGGTGGTCACCGACGAGAGCGGCCGGGTGCTGTGGCGCCAGGGGAACCTCTCGGTGCTGCGCCGGGCGAACGGCATCTGCCTGGAGGAGGGCGCGGCCTGGACCGAGCACGCGACCGGGACGAACGCGGTCGGCACGGCCCTCGCCATGGGCCGGGCGGTCCAGGTGCACTCCGCCGAGCACTACGTGCAGGCGCTGCACAACTGGACCTGCGCCGCCGCGCCCGTGCACGATCCGCGCGACCAGCGGCTCCTGGGGATCCTGGACGTGAGCGGCCCCGCGTCCAGCTTCCATCCGGCGATGCTGGCCCTGGTCGCCTCGGTCGCCCAGCTCGCCGAGGCCGAGATGCGGGAGCGGCACCGGCGGTCGGTCGAGCGGCTGCGGGCGGTGGCCGCGCCGATCCTGTGCCGGGTGGGCGGGCGGGCCGTCGCGGTCGACGTCCACGGCTGGACGGCGGCGGTGACGGGTCTCGCGCCGGTGGACCGGATCCCGCTGCCCAAGTCCTTCCGTGCGGGCCGGGTGTGGCTGCCCTCGCTCGGCGTGTGCGCGGTGGAGCCGCTGCCCGGCGGCTGGCTGCTGCGGGTCGAGGAGGAGGCCCGGCCGGTGGACGCCGGCGCGCCCGCCGCGAGCCGGGTGGTCCTCGACCTGAGCCGGCCGCGGCGCTGGACGGTGGCCGTCTCGGGGGAGGCGGGCAGCTGGCAGCAGGAGCTCAGCCCCCGGCACGCGGAGCTCCTCTACGTCCTGGCGCTGCACCCTGACGGGCGGACGGCGGCGGAGCTGGCGGACGACGTGTTCGGGGACCGTACGAGGACGGTGACCGTACGGGCCGAGATGTCCCGGGTACGCCGGAACCTGGCGGGTGTCCTGGCCCACCGCCCGTACCGCTTCAGCGAGGAGGTCGCGGTGGAGGTCCTCCGCCCGGAACGCCCGACGGACCTGCTCCCCCACTCGACGGCCCCGGCGGTCAGGGCGGCACGGACGGCCAGGGACGCGTAGGCGTTCTCAGGCGCGCGAGACGTCCGGCCCCACGGCCCCGCGTACCGGTGCGTCCCACTCCTTGGACACTCCGCCCACCGGACGGCGGAGAGGGGCGACCCCGGTCGCCTCCCCGCGCGGGCTCGTGATGCGATGAGCCCATGCACATCACGCTCACCACCTGGTCCCTCGAACAGACCGCGCCGTCCGACCTCCTCCCCGCCCGTGCCCCGGAGGGCGACGACGTCACGATCGCCCGGGCCGAGGTGCCCTCGGCGGAGTACAGCCGCTTCCTCTATACGGCGGTCGGTGGCGACATCCGCTGGAACGACCGCCTGGCGCTCACGTACAAGCAGTGGCAGGAGATCGTCGAGAAGCCGGGTGCCGAGATCTGGGTGGCGTACGACCGGGGGACGCCGGCCGGGTACGTGGAACTCGACCCGCAGCCCGACGGTGTCGTGGAGATCGTCTACTTCGGCCTGATCCCGGCCTTCCGGGGGCGCCGGATCGGTGGCCACCTCCTCACCGAGGGAGTGCGGCGCGCCTGGGACCTGGCCGAGCGGTGGCCCGAGCGCGAGGCCACGAAGCGCGTGTGGCTGCACACCTGCTCGCTCGACGGCCCGCACGCGATGGCCAACTACGAGCGGCGCGGCTTCCGGCTCTTCGACACCAAGGTGGAGGAGGTCGAGGAGTCGGAGACCCCCGGCCCCTGGCCCGGCGCCCACGCCTGAGGAACGCGCTGACCATGCGAAAGGGGCCCCCATCGGGGGCCCCTTTCGCGTGACGTACAGCACAGCGTCTCACACAACGAGACATCTACGTCCATATAGCGGACGATGCTGGACTGAGTCCAAAGTCCCGTGACACGCTTCCGTCATGTCTGGAACTGGAACTGCCTTGGTGAGTCGGCGGCACGTCGACCTCGGCCGCATGTCCAGCGCCATCTGTCCGGCGCGCTGAGACCACCAGCACCGCCGCGATATCTCTTCTGCCCGACCCTGCTGCGCACTGACGCGCCACCCTCTGACCTCTGCGCGAGTGTGCAGGTCAGAGCCGCCCTCTCGCAGTCCCGAAGGACAAGACGCCATGGCCGCCACCCCGGAAAACCCCACTCCAGCCGCCGCACGCCGCAAGACCGGGCGCCACCGTGGCGAGGGTCAGTGGGCCGTGGGGCACTTCACCCCGCTGAACGGCAATGAGCAGTTCAAGAAGGACGACGACGGTCTCAATGTGCGGACACGCATTGAGACGGTCTACTCGAAGCGCGGTTTCGACTCCATCGACCCCAACGACCTGCGCGGACGCATGCGCTGGTGGGGCCTCTACACCCAGCGCAAGCAGGGTCTGGACGGCACCAAGACGGGCGTTCTGGAGCCGGAGGAGCTGGATGACGAGTACTTCATGCTCCGGGTCCGCATCGACGGCGGCCGGCTGACCACGCAGCAGCTCCGGGTGATCGGTGAGATCTCCGAGGAGTTCGCACGCGGCACGGCCGACATCACCGACCGGCAGAACGTCCAGTACCACTGGATCCGCATCGAGGACGTCCCCGAGATCTGGAACCGCCTGGAGGCGGTCGGCCTGTCCACCACCGAGGCCTGCGGCGACACCCCGCGTGTCGTCCTCGGCTCGCCCGTGGCCGGGATCGCCGAGAACGAGATCATCGACGGCACGCCCGCCATCGACGAGATCTACCGGCGGATCGTGGGCAACAAGGACTTCTCGAACCTGCCCCGCAAGTTCAAGTCCGCGATCTCCGGTTCGCCGCTGCTCGACGTGGCGCACGAGATCAACGACATCGCCTTCGTCGGCGTGCGTCACCCGGAGCACGGCCCCGGCTTCGACGTGTGGGTCGGCGGCGGTCTGTCCACCAACCCGAAGCTCGGCGTCCGGCTCGGCACCTGGGTCTCGCTCGACGAGGTCCCGGACGTGTACGAGGGCGTCATCTCGATCTTCCGCGACTACGGCTACCGCCGGCTGCGCAACCGCGCCCGCCTGAAGTTCCTCGTCGCCGACTGGGGCCCGGAGAAGTTCCGCCAGGTCCTGGAGGACGAGTACCTGAAGCGCAAGCTCTCGGACGGCCCCGCCCCCGAGCAGCCCGCGGGCCAGTGGCGCGACCACGTCGGCGTCCACCGGCAGAACGACGGCCGGTTCTACGTCGGTTTCGCGCCGCGCGTCGGCCGGGTAGACGGCGCCACCCTGACGAAGATCGCCGAGATCGCCGAGACGCACGGCTCGGGCCGGGTCCGCACCACCGCCGAGCAGAAGATGCTCGTCCTGGACGTCGAGGAGGCGCAGGTCGAGGGGATCGTCTCCGCCCTGGAGTCGCTCGACCTGCGGGTCACCCCCTCGCCGTTCCGGCGCGGCACGATGGCCTGCACCGGCATCGAGTTCTGCAAGCTCGCGATCGTCGAGACGAAGGCCCGCGGCGCCTCGCTCATCGACGAACTGGAGCGCCGGATCCCGGAGTTCGACGAGCCGCTGACGATCAACATCAACGGTTGCCCGAACGCCTGCGCCCGCATCCAGGTCGCGGACATCGGTCTCAAGGGCCAGCTGGTCCTGGACGACGACGGCAACCGCGTCGAGGGCTACCAGGTCCACCTGGGCGGCGCGCTCGGCCTGGAGGCCGGCTTCGGCCGCAAGGTCCGCGGCCTCAAGGTCACCGCGGCCGAGCTCCCGGACTACGTGGAGCGGGTCCTCAAGCGCTTCCAGGCGGAGCGCGAGGACGGCGAGCGCTTCGCGACCTGGACGGCCCGCGCCTCCGAGGAGTCCCTGTCATGAGCGAGCGTGCCGCACCGTTCCACTGCCCCTACTGCGGGGACGAGGACCTGCGTCCGAACGAGCAGGGCCACGGCGCCTGGGAATGCGCCACGTGCAGCCGAGCCTTCCAGTTGAAGTTCCTGGGGCTGCTCGCCCCGGGGACTTCGGGCAACACCCCTGGAAGGGAACAGATATGACGGTCACTCAGATCAGCGAGGACACGACCGACCTGAAGGCGCTCGCCGAGCAGGCCGGCCGCGACCTGGAGGACGCCTCGCCGCTTGAGATCCTCCGGTGGGCCGTGGACACCTTCGGTCCGCGCTTCTGCGTCACCTCCTCCATGGAGGACGCGGTCGTCGCCCACCTCGCCTCGCGGGTCCGGCCCGGCGTGGACGTCGTCTTCCTCGACACGGGCTACCACTTCGAGGAGACCATCGGCACCCGGGACGCCGTCGACGCCGTCATGGACGTCAACGTCATCACCCTGACGCCGCGTCGGACCGTGGCCGAGCAGGACGCCGAGCACGGCGCGAAGCTGCATGACCGCGACCCCGACCTGTGCTGCGCGCTGCGCAAGGTCAAGCCGCTGGAGGAGGGCCTGACCGCGTACAGCGCGTGGGCCACCGGCCTGCGCCGCGACGAGTCCCCGACCCGGGCGAACACCCCGGTCGTCGGCTGGGACGAGAAGCGGCGGAAGGTCAAGGTCTCCCCCATCGCCCGCTGGACGCAGGACGACGTCGACGCGTACGTCATGGAGCACGGGGTCCTCACCAACCCGCTCCTGATGGACGGTTACGCCTCCGTCGGCTGCGCGCCCTGCACCCGCCGCGTCCTGGAGGGCGAGGACGCCCGCGCCGGACGCTGGGCGGGCCGCGCCAAGACCGAGTGCGGGCTGCACGGCTGATGACCCCCACCCCTCAGATCTCCCACACCTCCCAGGAGAACCACGTGACCGGTGCCACCATCTGGCTCACCGGCCTGCCGAGCGCCGGAAAGACCACCATCGCGTACGAGCTGGCCGGCCGCCTCCGCGAGGAGGGCCACCGCGTCGAGATCCTCGACGGCGACGAGATCCGCGAGTTCCTCTCCGCGGGCCTCGGCTTCACCCGCGAGGACCGGCACACCAACGTGCAGCGCATCGGCTTCGTCGCCGAGCTGCTCGCCTCGCAGGGCGTGCAGGTCCTGGTGCCCGTCATCGCCCCGTACGCCGACAGCCGCGAGGCGGTCCGCAAGCGCCACGCGGCCGAGGGCACCGCCTTCGTCGAGGTGCACGTGGCCACCCCCGTCGAGGTCTGCTCGGTCCGCGACGTGAAGGGCCTCTACGCCAAGCAGGCCGCCGGCGAGATCAGCGGCCTGACCGGCGTCGACGACCCGTACGAGGCACCCGAGACGCCCGATCTCCGGATCGAGTCCCAGAACCAGACCGTGCAGGAGTCCGCGGCTCAGCTCCACGCGCTGCTCACCGAGAGGGGTCTGCTGTGACCACCGTCGTCAACGTCCACGAGGCGACCGACAGCCCGTTCGCGCTGTCGCACCTCGACTCCCTGGAGTCGGAGGCCGTCCACATCTTCCGCGAGGTGGCGGGCGAGTTCGAGCGGCCGGTGATCCTCTTCTCCGGCGGCAAGGACTCCATCGTCATGCTGCACCTGGCGCTGAAGGCCTTCGCTCCGGCGCCGGTCCCCTTCACGCTGCTGCACGTCGACACCGGGCACAACTTCCCCGAGGTCCTCGAGTACCGCGACCGCGTCGTCGCCGAGCACGGCCTGCGCCTCCACGTCGCCTCCGTCCAGGAGTACATCGACGCCGGCAAGCTGCGCGAGCGCCCGGACGGCACCCGCAACCCGCTGCAGACCGTCCCGCTGACCGAGGCGATCCAGCAGCACCGCTTCGACGCCGTCTTCGGCGGCGGCCGCCGCGACGAGGAGAAGGCCCGCGCCAAGGAGCGCGTCTTCTCCCTGCGCGACGAGTTCTCCCAGTGGGACCCGCGCCGCCAGCGCCCCGAGCTGTGGCAGCTCTACAACGGCCGCCACGCGCCCGGCGAGCACGTCCGGGTCTTCCCGCTCTCCAACTGGACCGAGCTGGACGTCTGGCAGTACATCGCCCGCGAGGGCATCGAACTGCCGGAGATCTACTTCGCGCACGAGCGCGAGGTCTTCGCCCGCAGCGGCATGTGGCTGACCGCCGGCGAGTGGGGCGGCCCCAAGGACACCGAGACGGTCGAGAAGCGGCTCATCCGCTACCGCACCGTCGGTGACATGTCCTGCACCGGCGCCGTCGACTCCGACGCCACCACGCTCGACGCCGTCATCGCCGAGATCGCCGCCTCCCGCCTCACCGAGCGGGGTGCGACCCGCGCCGACGACAAGATGTCCGAGGCCGCGATGGAAGACCGCAAGCGCGAAGGGTACTTCTAGCCATGACGAGCACGACCGAGCAGTTCGCCGAGTTCGCCGACGTCTCGGCGACCACCCTGCTGCGCTTCGCCACCGCCGGCTCCGTCGACGACGGCAAGTCCACGCTGGTGGGCCGCCTCCTGCACGACTCCAAGTCGGTCCTCACCGACCAGCTGGAGGCCGTCGAGGCCGCGTCCATCAAGCGCGGCCAGGATGCACCCGACCTGGCGCTCCTCACCGACGGTCTGCGGGCCGAGCGGGAGCAGGGCATCACGATCGACGTGGCCTACCGCTACTTCGCCACCGCCCGCCGCCGGTTCATCCTCGCCGACACCCCCGGGCACGTGCAGTACACCCGGAACATGGTGACCGGCGCCTCGACCGCCGAGCTGGCCGTGGTCCTCGTCGACGCCCGCAACGGTGTCGTCGAGCAGACCCGCCGGCACGCGGCCGTCGCCGCCCTGCTCCGCGTCCCGCACGTGGTCCTGGCCGTGAACAAGATGGACCTGGTCGACTACCAGGAGCCCGTCTTCGCCGCGATCGCCGCGGAGTTCACGACGTACGCCTCCGAGCTCGGCGTCCCGGAGATCACCGCGATCCCGATCTCGGCGCTCGCCGGCGACAACGTCGTGGAGCCGTCCGCGAACATGGACTGGTACGGCGGCCCGACGGTCCTGGAGCACCTGGAGACGGTCCCGGTCAGCCACGACCTGACGGCCTGCCACGCGCGCTTCCCGGTCCAGTACGTGATCCGTCCGCAGACCGCCGAGCACCCCGACTACCGGGGATACGCCGGTCAGATCGCGGCCGGCGCCTTCCGGGTCGGCGAGCGGATCACCGTCCTGCCGTCGGGGAAGACGTCCACGATCAGCGGGATCGACGCGCTCGGCGAGTCCGTGGACATCGCCTGGGCCCCGCAGTCGGTCACGATCCGGCTCGCCGACGACATCGACATCTCGCGCGGCGACCTGCTCGCCCCGGTCGGTGACGCCCCGGCGACCAGCCAGGACATCGAGGCGACGGTCTGCCACGTGGCCGACCAGCCGCTCGCCGTCGGCCAGCGGGTGCTGCTCAAGCACACGACCCGCACGGTCAAGGCGATCGTCAAGGAGATCCCCTCGCGGCTCACCCTGGACGATCTCTCCCAGCACCCGAACCCCGGGCAGCTGGTCGCCAACGACATCGGCCGGGTCGTCGTGCGGACGGCCGAGCCGCTCGCGCTCGACGCGTACGTGGACTCGCGCCGCACCGGTTCCTTCCTGCTGATCGACCCGGCGGACGGCACCACGCTCGCGGCGGGCATGGCGGGCGAGTCCTTCGCCACCACCAAGGCCGTCGCGGTCGTCGAGGACGAGGAGGGGTGGGACTTCTGATGTTCCGGGACATCTACGCCACCTTCGCCAAAGAGGGTGGTCGCGTGGGCGGCGGCACCCTCGGCACGGGCCAGGGAGGCGTTGCGCGATGTTGCGCCGCGACCTCCACGCACCGCGTGAGCGGTGCGAGCCGGCTCCACCCTCTTCACCCCGAACGACATAAACGCAGACTTCGCAGAAGTTGACACCGAGGGGACCCATTCCCGTGCCTGCCACCACCCGCACCACCCTGCGCCGCAGCCTCACCGCCGCCACCGTCCTGCCGCTGCTGATCGGCGCGCTCGCCTCCTGCGGCTATGGCTCCGAGGCCAAGAACGACGAGAAGAAGGTGGCCGCCGAGGGCGACAAGCTCTCCGCCGACACCGTACGGCTCGGGTACTTCCCCAATCTCACGCACGCCACCGCGCTCGTCGGTGACCAGGAGGGCCTCCTCCAGAAGGAGCTGGGCGGCACGAAGCTGGTGCCCACCACCTTCAACGCCGGTCCGTCCGAGATCGAGGCGCTCAACGCCGACTCGATCGACATCGGCTTCATCGGCCCCTCGCCGTCGATCAACGGCTACGTCAAGACCAAGGGTTCCAATCTCCGCATCGTCGGCGGCTCGGCCTCCGGCGGCGTGAAGCTCGTGGTGAACCCGGCGAAGATCAAGACCCTGGACGACCTCAAGGGCAAGAAGATCGCCACGCCGCAGCTCGGCAACACGCAGGACGTGGCCTTCCTCAACTGGATCTCCGAGAAGGGCTGGAAGGTCGACGCCCAGAGCGGCAAGGGCGACGTCTCGGTGGTCCGCACGGACAACAAGGTGACCCCGAACGCCTACGCCTCCGGTGCCATCGACGGCGCCTGGGTGCCGGAGCCGACCGCGTCGAAGCTGGTCAGCGAAGGGGCGAAGGTCCTCCTCGACGAGTCCGACCTGTGGCCGGACAAGAAGTTCGTCATCACGAACATCATCGTGTCGCAGAAGTTCCTGAAGGCGCACCCGGACGTCGTCGAGGCCTTCCTGCGCGGCGCGGTGAAGACCAACGAGTGGATCAACGCCAACCCGGACAAGGCGAAGGCCTCGGCCAACGCCAAGCTGAAGGCCCTCTCGGGCAAGGCGCTGGGCGCGAAGGTCATCGACGCCGCGTGGCCGTCCATCCAGTTCACCAACGACCCGCTGGCGGCCACGCTCCAGTCCCAGGCGGACCACGCGGTGAAGGCCGGTCTCCTGAAGCAGCCCGAGCTCACCGGCATCTACGACCTGAAGCCGCTCAACAAGGTCCTGAAGGCCGCCGGTCAGCCCGAGGTCTCCGACGCCGGGCTCGGCGTCAAGTAACCAGGCGTCAGACACCAGTGCAGCAGCCCGAGTTCAGCTTCACCAGGAGGTGACGACCATGGCCACGACCGCGACGCTCGCCAAGGCCGAGGACCGTGCGGCGGTGACCCATGCCGCCCGTATCGAGCATGTCTCCAAGTCCTTCGGCGGACCCTCCGGCGGGCAGCTCGTCCTCGACGACATCTCGCTCGATGTCGCCCCGGGCGAGTTCGTCACCCTCCTGGGCGCCTCGGGCTGCGGCAAGTCCACGCTGCTCAACCTGGTCGCCGGGCTCGACCGGCCGTCCGCGGGGTCCATCGAGACCCCCGGCGGCCGACCGGCCCTGATGTTCCAGGAGCACGCCCTCTTCCCGTGGCTCACCGCGGGCAAGAACATCGAACTGGCCCTGCGGCTGCGCGGGGTGCCCAAGGCCGAGCGGCGCCCGGAGGCCGAGCGGCTGCTCGACCTCGTCCGGCTCGGCGGCTCGTACGGCAAGCGGGTCCACGAGCTGTCCGGCGGCATGCGCCAGCGGGTGGCGCTGGCGCGCGCGCTCGCCCAGGACAGCGACCTGCTCCTGATGGACGAGCCGTTCGCGGCGCTCGACGCCATCACCCGGGACGTGCTGCACGACGAGCTGACCCGGATCTGGCGGGAGACGAAGCTGTCGGTGCTCTTCGTCACCCACAACGTCCGCGAGGCCGTGCGGCTGGCCGAGCGCGTCGTCCTCCTCTCGTCCCGGCCGGGCCGGATCGCCCACGAGTGGACGATCGACATCCCTCAGCCGCGCCGCATCGAGGACTCCGACGTCGCGGAGCTGTCCCTCGAGATCACCGAGCACCTGCGTGGGGAGATCCGCCGTCATGGCCAGCACTGACACCACTCCGAAGACGCCGAAGGCGCAGAAGGCCGACGACATCGCCGGCCTGGAAGCCGGTCTGGACGCCCTGGACAGCGTGCAGATCCGGCGGACCCCGGTCCGTGAGGTCCTCGTCAAGAAGGTGCTCCCGCCGGTCGTCGCCGTCGCGCTGATCCTGGTCGTGTGGCAGCTGCTGGTCTGGGGCAAGGTCACCGACGAGTTCAAGCTCCCCGCCCCGTCCGCGGTGTGGGACAGCCTGACCGAGATGTGGCTGGCGGGCACGCTCCTCGAAGTGCTGTGGACCAGCGTGTCCCGGGCCCTGTTCGGCTTCGTCCTGGCGCTCGCGATCGGCACCCCGCTGGGACTGCTCGTCTCCCGGGTGAAGTTCGTGCGCGCGGCGATCGGCCCGATCCTCTCCGGTCTCCAGTCGCTGCCCTCGGTGGCGTGGGTGGCGCCGGCGGTGCTCTGGCTCGGTCTGAACGACAGCATGATGTACACGGTGATCCTGCTGGGCGCCGTCCCGTCGATCGCCAACGGCCTCGTCGCGGGCGTCGACCAGGTCCCGCCGCTCTACCTGCGGGCCGGCCAGACCCTCGGCGCGACCGGGCTCAAGGGCGCCTGGCACATCGTGATGCCGGCCGCGCTCCCCGGCTACCTCGCCGGCCTCAAGCAGGGCTGGGCGTTCTCCTGGCGTTCGCTGATGGCCGCCGAGATCATCGCCTCCTCGCCGGACCTCGGGCTCGGCCTCGGCCAGCTCCTCGAAAACGGCCGCAACAACATCGACATGGCCGGCATCTTCCTGGCGATCATCCTGATCCTGGTCGTCGGCATCGCCATCGACCTGCTGATCTTCAGCCCGCTGGAGCGTGCGGTGCTGCGCCGCCGCGGCCTCCTGGCGAAGGGCTGAGTCACACCATGAACAGGCCGGTCCTCCTCGTCATCGCCCACGGCAGCCGCGACCCGCGGCACGCGGCGACCGTCCAGGCGCTCGTGCGCCGGGCCGGCGCGCTGCGGCCGGGGCTGCGCGTGGAGACGGCGTTCCTGGACTTCAACCTGCCGTCGGTGACGGGGGTCCTCGACCGGCTCGCCGCCGACGGGGTACGGGACGTGGTGGCGCTGCCGCTGCTGCTCACCCGGGCCTTCCACGCGAAGGCCGACATCCCCGCCGTCCTGCGACAGGCCCCGCGCCGGCTGCGGATCCGCCAGGCGGAGGTCCTCGGACCGTCGCCGCTGCTGATCGCGGCGGTGGAACGGCGGCTGTACGAGGCCGGGCTCACGCCCGGCGACAAGAGCTCGACCGGGGTCGTCCTGGCCTCGGCGGGCTCCACGGACCCGGAGGCGATCGCGGTGATCGCAGAAACGGCGCGGGAGCTGCGGCGCACCGGTTGGTGCTCCGTGCGGCCCGCGTTCGCCTCCGCATCTCTTCCCCTTACGGAGGATGCCGTCCAGGCCCTCCGTACGGACGCGGGCGTCCGCCGGGTGGCCGTCGCCCCGTACGTCATCGCCCCGGGCAGGCTCCCGGACCGGATCGCCGCCGGCGCGGCCGCGGCGGACGTCCTGGCGGACGTCCTCGGCCCCTCCCCCGAGCTGGCCGCCCTGCTCATGGAGCGGTACGACGGCGCGACGGCGCGCGCGACGGACCGCGTGGCCGCCGTCGGCTGACCTCCTGCCGTCTCCTGCCGCCTCCTGCCGCCTCGCGTGACCGAAGGGTCGGTCCGGCGCGTCAGCTCTTCGGGTTCCGGCCGCTGGCCGCGAGGGCCCTGGTGAGAGCGGGGGCGTCGTCGGCGACGGCGACCGGCTCGGCGAAGCCCCCGTACTGGCGGTAGATCTCGGCGTGCTCCTCGACGACCGCGAGGACGAACGCTCCGGTCGTCTCGGGGAGCTCGAACTCCTGCCCTGTCGACCGGGCCAGGTCCCAGCCGTGCAGGGCGAGTTCCTTCACCAGCATCGAGGCGATCGTGGCCGCCGGCATCGCGGCGGACCCGAGGTCCACCTCGCCCTCCCAGGCCTCGGGCCGTTCCCAGGCGGCGAGTGCCCGGTCGAGCTGGGTCGCGTACGCCTCCGCCCACCCGTCCTCCGCGGTGAAGTCGCGCTGCACGGTGTCGTCGGGCAGCTGGGTGCGCAGGGCGCGGTGTTCGAGACCGTGCGCGGAGTAGAGGACGAGGTGGTTCGCGAGCTCGCGGACGGTCCAGTCGGCGCAGACGGAGGGCGCGGCGAGCTGCTCGGCGGTGGCGCCGCGGGCGACGCGGGCGGCCTCGGCGGCGCAGACGGTGAGATGGGCGTGGATGTCGTTCATGTCCTCGACCCTAGGAACCGGCCCGCGGCCCTGTCTTGAATTTTCGCGACACCCGGAGGCGGCGGGTCACGTGTAGTCGAGGCCGCCCGTGCGGGTCCTCTTCAGTTCGAAGAGGTCGGGGTGGACGGCCAGGGCGCGGACGTTGTCGAAGAGGTCGGCGGCCTGCTCGCCGCGCGGGATCGCGCGGAGGACCGGGCCGAACCAGGCGGTGCCGTCGACGTGGAGCGTCGGGGTGCCGACGTACGCGCCGGCTTCGGGGTCCTTGCCCGCGTCGTGGCTGCGGCGGACGGCCTCGTCGTACGCCGGGTCGTGGGCGGCCTCGGCGAGTGCGGCGGGCAGGCCGAGTTCGGTGAGGGATTCGGCGACGACGGCGCCGAAGTCCTTCTGCTTCTTCTCGTGGATGCGGGTGCCGTACGCGGTGTAGAGCGGGCGGAGGATCTCCTCGCCGTGCTGCTCGGCGGCGGCCGCCGCCACGCGGACCGGGCCGATGGAGGCGTCGACGAGCTCGCGGTACCAGTCGGGCAGGGTGTTGCCCTCGTTGTGGAAGTACAGGCTCATGACCTTGAAGCGGAGGTCGATCGGCCGGTGGCGTTCGACCTCCAGGATCCAGCGGGAGGTGATCCAGGCGAAGGGGCAGGCGGGGTCGAAGTAGAAGTCGACGGTGGTGCGGGGCCGGGTGGTGGTCGCTGCGCTCGTCATGCGATCGAATCTAGCCAGCGGATGGCCCGTCATCCTGGGCCAATCCGCGGTCGGCAGGGTGGGCCACTTGGCCGTCAGTCCTCGTGGGTCATCTCGACGAGCTTGACCACCGTGTTCCAGTTCCGGGCCGTCGTCACGAGTCCCTTGACCACGGACGGGCGGGTGACCACGGCGGCCAGCCTGGACGTCCCGAGTCCCACGGGGACGTAGAGGTAGAGCACGCGGTCGCCGAGGAGGAACTCCTCCGGCAGGAACGCCTTCCGGTCGATCGCGGCGAAGCGTTCTTCCTCGACGGGGCCGGAGCAGTAGATCGCGTGGAGCTGCTTGCCCTCCAGCTCGGCGGCCGGGAAGGGGCAGGCCTCGGCGACGGCCGCGAGGTAGTCGCCGTCGCGGACGAGGCAGTCCACGCGGAAGCCGAAGCGGGCCTCGATCGCGTCCTCCAGCTCGGCGTTGAGCTCGTCCTCGGTGGCGGGCCTGTCCGTGGTGAAGACGGCGTTCCCGCTCTGGAGGTACGTGCGGACGTTCCGGTGGCCGAGGCCTTCGAGGACGGAACGGAGCTCCGCCATGGGGACCTTGCGGTGACCGCTCACATTGATGCCGCGGAGCAGGGCCGCGTATGTCGTCGCCATGGGTTCAGCTTAGGGCGGCCACCGCGCCTCGTGGGGGGCGGCACGGTGGCCGGTTCGAACACTCGCCGATGGGAGCGATCCTGGAGAAGACCCGTCACCCATCTGTGACTTATTCAACAAGGTTTCGTAATGACGAATCCATCATTTGCGCTGATAGCGGGCGAGGACCCGGTTGCCGTCCTCCACCAGCCGCCGGCGCAGCTCGGCGCCGTCGATGGCGCCGCTGTAGTACTCCTGGAAGGCCGGGGTCGCCACCTTGTCCTTCCATTCCGGATATCCGCGCACTCCTTGCGCGGGGGCCGGCCGCAGCCGCTCGGCGACCTCGGCGCCGGTCGCCCAGCCGTCCCGGGCGGTGTGCAGGGAGGGGTCGGCGAGCGCGGCCGTGCCGGTGGGCAGCATCCAGTCGCCGCGGGCGAGCCGCACCATGTTCTCCGGGCGCAGGAAGAAGTCGAGGAACGCCGCCGCCTCCTTCTTGTACGGGCTGGCCTCGGCGATCGACAGGGTCTGCGGGGAGACGCCCTGGGCGAGCCCCTCGCTCCCGGCGGGGGCGGGCAGCACCGTCCACGCGAAGTCCTCGGGCGCCTGCTGGGCGATCTGCTGCCGGTAGGCGAAGCCCAGCGGGACCATGGCGTATTTCCCGGCGAAGAAGCCGGGCAGGGTGTCGGATCCGCCGCTGCCGAGCGTGGTGCGCGGGGCGGTGCGGTCGACGACGACCTGGTCGTGGACGGTGCCGGTGACGACGGCGTCGGCCTCGGTGAAGTCGACGGTGACCCGGCCGTCCGCGTCCCGGTGGAAGAGGCTGCCGCCGGCCGAGACGCCGAGGTTGAGGCTGACGGAGACGGGCTCCTTGAGCGGCCAGGCGACGGCGTACCGGCCGGGGCCCATGGCGGTGGTGAGGTCCCGGGCGATCTGCCGGAACTCGGTCCACGTCCAGGGCTTCTCGGGGGTGGGGACGCGGACGCCGGAGGACTCCAGGATCTTCCGGTTGGCGATGATCACGCGCGGTTCCTGGAGGAAGGGGACGCCGTAGATCCCCTCGCCGAAGGTGGTGGTCTCCCAGCTGCGGGCGGGGATGTCGGCGCGCAGCCGTTCGGGCAGCAGCGGGCGCAGGTCGGCGAGGTCGCCGCCGTAGGCGAAGTCGCCGAGGTCGTCGGCGGCGTCGTGGATGATGTCGGGCGCCTCGCCGCCCTCGAAGGAGGTGAGGAGCTGGTCGTGGACGGAGTCCCAGCTGCCCTGGACGTAGTCGACCTGGACGTCGGGGTGGGTGGCGTTCCACTCCGCCACGAGCTGCTTGTTGGCGTCGACGGACTCCTTCTGCCAGGCGAGGGACTGGAAGCGGAGGCGTACGACGCCGTCGTCGGGCCGCTCGTCGCCGCCGGCGCAGCCGGTGAGGAGCAGGGCGAGCGCGGCGGTGAGGGCGGTGAGGAGCCGTCGTCTCATGACTTCACCGCCCCGGTCAGCATGCCGCCGGTGATGCGGCGTTGGAGGACGGCGAAGACGACGAGGGAGGGCAGGGTGGCGAGGAAGGCCGCGGCGGCCAGCGGGCCGAGGTCGGCGACGCCCTCGGCGCCGAGGAAGTGGGTGAGGACGACCGGCAGGGTCTGCTTCTCGGGGGTCTTGAGCAGGACGAGCGCGAAGAAGAACTCGTTCCAGGCGGTGACGAAGGCGAAGAGGGCGGTGGCGACGATGCCGGGGACGAGCAGCGGGGCGGTGACGGAGACGAGGGTACGGATCCTCCCGGCGCCGTCGACGGCCGCCGCCTCCTCCAGTTCGGCCGGTACGGCCCTGACGTACCCCATGAGCATCCAGAGCGCGAAGGGCAGCGACCAGACGACGTAGACCATGACGAGGCCGAGGACGCTGTTGACGAGGTGCAGGTTCTTGAGGACCAGGAAGAGCGGGATGATCACCAGGACGAAGGGGAAGGCCTGGCTGATCACGACCCAGCCGGTGGCGGCCGTGGCGAGCCGGCCCCGGTGGCGGGCGGTCACGTAGGCGAGCGGGGTCGCGACGGCGACCGCGACGAGGGCCGCGGCGAGGGCGGCGACGAGGCTGTTCCCGGCCGCCCTGAGCAGCGGCTGCTCCTCGAAGGCCTGCCGGAAGTTGGCGAGTGTCGGCTCCTCCGGGATCCAGGTGGGGTGGAGCGAGGCCAGCTCGGGGGCGGGCTTGAAGGCGGTGGAGATCAGCCAGAGGAAGGGGAAGGCGAGGAAGACCAGGTAGGCGAGGAGGGCGAGGTACTGGCCGATCCGCGCGGGTCTGCTCGTCCGGAGGGCGCTCACCGGTCCTGGTCCCCTTTCAGCCGGCGTACGAGGGAGAAGGCGATGAGCACCGAGACGGCGGCGACCAGGACGCAGCCCATCGCGGCGGCGTAGCCGAACTGTCCGTAGCGGAAGGCCTCTTCGTAGGCGAAGAGCATGGGGAGCCGGGTGCGGCCGCCGGGTCCGCCGTTGGTCAGGACGTAGACCAGGGCGAAGGAGTTGAGGTTCCAGATGAGGTTGAGCGCGGTGATGGCGAGGGCCACGGGTCTCAGCGCGGGCCAGGTGACGGCGCGGAAGCGGCGCCAGGCGCCGGCGCCGTCGAGGGCGGCGGCCTCGTGGAGTTCGCGCGGGGTGTTCTGGAGTCCGGCGAGCAGGGCGACGGTGGTCTGCGGCATGCCGGCCCAGACGCCGACGACGATGACGGCGGGGAGGGCGGTGGCGAGCCCGGAGAGCCAGTCGTGGCCCTGGCCGAGGCCGAGGTCGCGGAGGGTCTCGTTGAGGATGCCCGCGTCGGGGTTGTAGACGAGGCGCCACATGATGCCGACGACGACCTCGGGCATCGCCCAGGGGACGATCGCGAGCGCCCGCGCCAGCCAGCGGAAGCGGAGCTTCTCGTTGAGGAGGAGGGCGAGGCCGAGGGCCAGGAGGAACTGGGGGACGGTCACCCCGACGGCCCAGATCAGGCCGATGCGGAAGGAGTCCCAGAAGAGGGTGTCGTGGAGGAGGTCCTGGAAGTTGAGGGTGCCGACCCACGAGGTGGCCTGGGTGCGGCCGGACTGGGCGTCGGTGAAGGCGAGCGCGATGCCGTAGAGGAGCGGGCCGACGCTGAGGACGAGGATCGGCAGGAGCGCCGGGAGGACCAGGAACCAGGCGCCGACGTCGGGACCCCGGGGTCGTGCCTGGCGGACGGTCCGCGGTGTCCGCGTCCCGCCCGGCCGCCGCTTCGTCGCGGTCGCCGAGCTCATCGATCCGACCCCCGTCTGCCCGATGCCGCCGCCGGTGGGAACCCCGTCATGGTCCTGACGGGTCGTGGGGCCGTCAAGGCGGCCTGCGCGGTGGTGAGGGCCGAGTGCGAGACTTTGGCTCAAACGCACAGGTAGGGAGAGGTCGATGGACGAGGCGCGGGCGCGGGAGATCCTGGCCGCGGCGGGGCTGCCGGTCGCGGAGGCGCGGCTGCTGGCCCTCGGGGAGAACGCGGTCTTCGCCGTGGGCGACCTGGTGGTGAAGGTCGGCAGGGACGCCGAGCTGTTCGAGCGGGCCGAGCGGGAGGTGGCCCTGGCCGGCTGGCTCGCCGGGGCGGGGGTCCCGGCTCCGCGGGCCGCCGAGGAGAAGCCGCGGCTCGTCGACGGGCACCCGGTCACCTTCTGGCACCGGCTGCCCGATGCGGTCCGGCCCGCGGAGCCCCGCGATCTGGCCCCGCTGCTGCGGGCGGTGCACGCGCTGCCCGAGCCGGCGGGGTTCGCGCTCCCCCGGCGTGAGCTGCTGGGCGGGGTCGAGCGGTGGCTGCGGCTGGCGGGCGAGGCGATCGATCCGGCGGACGCGGCCTTCCTCCGGGAGCGGCGTGACGCCTTCGCCCCGGCGGCCGCCGCGCTCACCCCGTATCTGACGCCGGGCCCGATCCACGGCGACGCCCTCCCCCGGAACGTGCTCGTCGGCCCGGACGGCCCGGTCCTGATGGACCTGGAGACCTTCTCGTCCGATCTGCGCGAGCACGACCTCGTGGTGCTCGCGCTCTCCCGGGACCGCTACGGTCTCGACCCGGCCGCCTACGACGCCTTCACCGAGGCGTACGGGTGGGACGTCCGGGAGTGGGAGGGGTGCGCCGTGCTGCGGGGCGCTCGGGAGACCGCGAGCTGCGCGTGGGTGGCGCAGCACGCGCCGGCGAACCCGAAGGCGCTGGCCGAATTCGAGCGTCGGGTCGCCTCGCTGCGGGACGGCGACCCCGAGGTCCGCTGGTACCCGTTCTGACATCATGTCCGGCGTCGAACCGGCCGTCGGGAAGGGAGTGTTGTGATGCGGGTGGAACTGTCGGACGTCACGCTGGACGTCGAGGTGAGTGGCGATGGGCCGACGGTGCTGCTGGTGCACGGCTTCCCGGACAGCCACGCCTTGTGGCGCCACCAGGTCCCGGCCCTGACCGCGGCCGGGTACCGGTGCGTCGTCCCGACCCTGCGGGGCTTCGGCGCCTCGGACCGGCCCGAGGGGGGCGCGGAGGCCTGTCACCCGATCAAGCACGTGGGCGACCTGCTGGAGCTGCTGGGCCGGCTCGACGTCGACCGGTTCCACGCGGTCGGCCACGACTGGGGCTCGGGCGTGGTGCAGGGGATCGCGCAGACCGTGCCCGACCGCGTGACCAGCCTGACGCTCATGTCGGTGGGCAGCATCGCGGCGATCCTCGGCGCCGGCTGGGAGCAGCGGCAGCGCCTGTGGCACCTGACGATGTTCCAGCACGAGGGCCTCGCCGAGGAGTGGCTCTCCCGGGAGGACTTCGCGAATCTGCGCGACATGCTCTCCGACCACCCCGAGGCGGAAACGGTCCTGGAGCCGCTGCGCCTTCCGGGCGCACTGACCGCCGCTCTGAACATCTACCGGTCGGGGCTGCCGATCGAGGCCCAGCTGACCCCGCTGCCGGCGCTCCCGCCGCTCTCCGTCCCGGTCATGGGCGTCTGGTCCACCGGCGACCGCTTCCTCACCGAGCGGCAGATGGTGGACACCGGCGAGCACGTCACCGGTCCCTGGCGCTACGAACGCGTGGCGGACGCGGGCCACTGGTTCCCGCTCGACCGGCCGGAGAAGGTGAACGAACTCCTGCTGGCCTTCCTCAAGGACAACGGCTAGGAGCGGGCGAATACCGCCGGGCGCAGGGGCCAGGTGGACTCGACGACTGCTTCCGGGTCTCCCTTGCGGCGCAGGAAGGCCTGGAAGTCCTCGGCCCAGACGCGGTACCAGGCGATCTGACGCTCGTGGAGCTCGGCCGGGTCCAGCTCGGCCACCTGCCGGTGCCGCTCGGCTATCGCGACGGCGACCCGGACGGCGGCGAGCGCGTCGGCCGCGGCCTGGTGGGCGGCTTCGAGGACCACGCCGTACTCCCCGCAGACCGCTTCCAGGGTCCGCTTGCCGCGCCGGTAGCGGTCGACCGCCCGGTCGATCGTGTACGGGTCGACGACCGGGCCGATGCCGACGCCGCCGAGCCGCTCGCTCAGCGAGGGCAGCCCGTGGCGGCGCAGCTCGGCGGAGAGGAGCGTGAGGTCGAAGGAGGCGTTGTACGCGACGATCGGGACGCCGTCCTCCCAGTACGCGGCGAGGGTCTGCGCGATCTCGTCGGCCACCTCGCGCACCGGCCGGCCCTCGGCCGCCGCGCGCTCGGTGCTGATGCCGTGGATCGCGGAGGCCTGTTCCGGGATGCGGATGCCCGGGTCGGCGAGCCAGTCCCGCCGTCGTACGACGTGTCCCCCGCCGTCGACCTCGATGATCGAGGCCGTGACGATACGGGCCTCCAGCGGATCGGTGCCGGTCGTCTCCAGGTCGAAGCCGACCAGCGTGTCGCCGTGCCAGGCCATCGGGTCCTCCTTACGTGATCTCCCCCGTGGTGGTGACCACCCTCGCACGCACCACTGACAACGCCCTCGGGCGGAGGTCAGGAGACGGGGCGGGAGTCGAGCCAGACCGACTCGAACTCCTCCCGGTATGTCTCGAAAAGTCCGTGTTCGCCGTCGCCGCCCTGCTGGCCGTGGCGCACCACACTCCGGCCGCCGCCGCGCAGGACGAGGACCGGGGCCTCCATGCCGCGGGCCTTGCGCAGATAGGACTGCACGACGCCCACCCCGTCCGGGCCGTCGCCGTCCACCAGGTACGCGGTGAAGCGGGGGGTCTCGTCGAAGACGTGGATCTGGAAGGCGCCCGGGTCGCGCAGCTTGGAGCGCACCCGGCGCATGTGCAGGATGTTCATCTCGACGGAGCGGCTGAGCTCGCCCTTCTTGAGGCCGAGTTCCCGCTCGCGCCGCTTGACGGCGCTGCTCGCCGGGTTGAGGAAGAGCAGCCGCGTCCGGCAGCCGGACTCCGCGAGCCGGACCATGCGGCGCCCGGAGAAGTTCTGCACGAGGAGGTTCAGGCCTATGCCGGTGGCGTCGAGGCGCCGGGCCCCGCCGAAGAGGTCCTCGGCGGGCAGCTGCCGCTGGAGCCGCACCCGGTCGGGGTGGACGGAGACCACGTCCGCGTACCGGTCGCCGACGAGGTCCTCGACCGCGTCCACGGGCAGCCGGTCGGCGGAGGGCACGCCGGCCCCGCTGCCGAGGATCTCCAGGAGCCGCGCCGACGCCCGCTCGGACTGGGCGAGGACGGTCAGCGACAGCGCCCGGTTGCGGGAGACGACGTTGCGCGTGACCTCCAGCTCGTCCAGGGCGAGTTCGACCTCGCGCCGGTCGTCGAAGTAGGGCTCGAAGCAGGGCCAGTGCTGCACCATCAGCTCGCGCAGCTGCGGCAGGGTGAGGAAGCTCAGCACGTTGTCGTCGGCCGGGTCGAGCAGATAGCCCTTGCGGCGCGAGACCTCGCGCACGGCGACGGCCCGCTGCACCCACTCCTGACCGGCGGGGCCGGCCGCGGCCACGACCCACTCCTCGCCGTGCACGGGTTCGTACACGGGCCGGAGGACGGCCGCGACCACGGCCCGCAGCCGCTGTTCGACCAGGTTCAGCCAGATGTAGGCGCGCCCGGCGCGCTGGGCGCGGGTGCGCACCTCGCCCCAGGCCTCGGCGCCCCAGTCGAGCTCCGCGCCGATCTCCACGGGCCGGGTGACGGTGACCGTCCCGGGCGGGACCGCCGCGCCGGGCGGGACGACCGCTCCGGGCGGCAGGTCGGCGGCGTCGGTCGGGCCCCCCTCGTGACCCGCGTCACCTGGGGGCAGCTCCAGACCTCCCGAGCTCACCCGCGCACCGCCTTCTGCTCCTGGAAGCCCGTTTCGACCACTCCGACAACGATCAAGGAAGGGTACTCCGCGAGCGGGAGGCGGTGCAGCAGGATCGTCAGGCTCCTTGCTCAACTCCCCAGATCGGGCTGCCCGTTCTGGGAGGCGAGATCAGCCGGAGTGAGCGGATTCATAGCGGTTACGTCCCTGGGCGCCAGCTGGAAGCCCTGCCAGTGGACCGGCATCGGCTGCTGGTCCTCGTCCCGGGCGATGTGGTGGAACCCGATGTTGACCCACACGGACGGTTTGGTCAGAGTCTCACCGTTGACCCATTTGTCCACGCTGTCACCGGCGTTGGTCCCGCAGTTGCCGGTGTTGTTGCTCGCGAACTGCTCGCAGGCCCGCGACTGGGTGAAGTACACGTCGTGCTTGGTGAAGCCGCGGCCGGCGTGGGTGTTGGTGTGGCCGGGCACGATCTCGTACGAGCGGGCGTGGCCGTCGGCGTTCTTGCCGGTGCCGCTGACCACCCGCCACCAGCGCATGTTCTTCGCGTCGCCGGCGAGCTCCTTGGTGACGACGGTGCGCTTCGTCTTCACGGTCGGTCCGCCGCCGTTGGCGGGCGGCGCGGTGACGGTGGAGTCGAACTGCTCGATCCGGTCCTTGGTGGAGCCGTCGAGGCCGAAGTCGAGCTTCCAGAAGACGTTGTGGGCGTGGCTGGTGGCGTAGGCGCGGGCGCCCTTGCCGATGGGCCAGCCGCGGCCGTCGGTGGCGTTGTAGTCGACCGGCGAGAGGCTGCCGGTGGCCCCGACGTTGGCACCGATGGTGCCGTCGGCGGAGAAGCGCCACTCGGAGATGTACTCGTACCAGCCGACCTTGTTCACGGTGTAGACGAGGAGGTCCTTGCCCTGGACCTGGTACACCTGGCCGCCGCTGTCGGCGGCCATGCGGTACGCGTGGCCGCGCGCCCTGGTCGTGGTGCACAGGCCCTTGACCTGGCCGACCTCGGGCACCTTGACGGTGGAGATGGTGCCGCCGGGGCACTCGGCGGGCTTGAGGTTCTGCAGGCCCCAGCCGAAGCCGGCGCCGGTGAGGTCGTCGTACTCGGCGGCGCCGTCGTCGTACGGCACGTGGATCTGGGCGAGCCGGGCGCTGGTGAGGACCTTGATGGGCGCGCCGCCGGGCGGCTGGTAGGTGACGCCGTCGAGCGTGAGCCCGGCGTCGGTGTTGTAGCGCCAGCACATGTTCCAGACGGCGCCGCCTTCGAGCTTCTGCGTGATGCGGTACGCGGCCGAGCAGAGGGGCTGGGCCGTCGGCTGCGTGGCGGACGGCAGTGCCGGGGACAGCGGGCGGGGCACGGCGGTCGCGGGTGCCGTGGCGGCCGTGGCGGTGCCGAGCAGGACGGCCGCGGTCAGGACGGCGCCTCTCCGGCGGGTGCGCGGGCTTCGCTGGGTGGACATGGGAACGTACTCCCTCGTACGGAGATGTCGTGGAAGGGGAGGGCCGGGCGCGGCGGTGGTCAGCCGACGCGCGTGACGGTCCTCGCGGAGAGGTCGACGATGAGGTTCCGGGTGTTGATCCAGGCCCCGTTGAGAACCTTGGTGACGAGCCGGACGCACCGGTGCTCGCCGCAGTCGGCGAGCTGCGCGGGCACGTTCGCCTCGCGGTAGGGGCGGTAGACGTCGCCGTTGAACCACAGCTGCTCGGTGGAGGTGAGCTGCTTGCCCGTGGCGTCCTTGTAGTCCTCCTTGACGCCCTTGCCGAGCGGGCTCGCGAGGATCAGCTCCAGGGCCTCCCGCAGCTCCTCGGGGTGGGCGGAGGGCTGGACCCCGCGCTGCGTCGCGGACCTCTCGACCTTGCCCGTGCCGAGGTTGACGGTCCGGGTGACGAGCTCGTCCTTCGCGTAGTCGTAGAGGCGGACCTCGGCGCGGCGCGTGCCGTCCCCCGGCAGCGGGTCGGCGAGCAGGGTGCCCAGGTGCTGCGGGCCCCGCCCTCCCTCGACGTTCTCCTGGGCGGCGGCGGCCGGCGGGGTCAGCGCCAGTTGCTCGGCCCGCGCGAGCTCGTCGTCGGTGAGCGGGTCGGAGCCGACGCCCTTCTTCCCCTCGGCCGCCGCGGGAGCCACGGTCGCCGGCGGCGGCGCGGCGCCGGCCGCCTGCGCCCCCGCGCCGGTCCCGTCCTGGCCTGCGGCCGCGGCCCCGGCCTCCCCCTGGCCGGTCGCGCCGGCCGATCCCGTCCCTGCCGTCGTGCCGGCGGCCCCCACGGTCCCGCCGGTTCCGGCGGGTCCCGCGGCCCCGTTCGCCCCCGCGGTGCCCGGCAGGCTGATCGCGACCGCGACGGCGGTTCCCGTCACCGCCATGGCCGCTCCGGCCACCACCTTCCCCAGGTGGCGGCGCGCTATTTCGTACACACTTCCCCCTCATTCCCCCTCTTGATGTGCGGTCACCCGGTAGGACGGGGCGAAGTCCTAGGAGGTTGCGCCTCTTTCGGGCAGGATCTGGCCGGAGAACATCCCCTAAACCCGGACAGAAGAGGAAGAGTCGTATCCATGCAAGTCTGGCCGGGACAGGCGTATCCCCTGGGCGCCACCTATGACGGAGCGGGAACCAACTTCGCGGTCTTCTCGGAGGCCGCCCACAGGATCGAGCTGTGTCTGCTCCACGACGACGGCTCGGAGACGGCGGTGGAGCTGCGCGAGACGGACGCCTTCGTCCGGCACGCCTATCTGCCGGGCGTGATGCCCGGTCAGCGGTACGGGTTCCGGGTCCACGGCCCGTACGCCCCCGAGCGCGGGCTCCGCTGCAACGCCGCCAAGCTGCTCCTCGATCCCTATGCGCGGGCGGTGTCGGGGCAGGTCCGCTGGGGCGAGGCGGTGTACGGCTACCCGTTCGGGCGGCCGGACGCGCGCAACGACCTCGACTCCGCCCCGGACACGATGACCTCGGTCGTCGTCAATCCGTACTTCGACTGGGGCGACGACCGGCGCCCGCGCACCGAGTACCACCACACCGTGATCTACGAGGCCCATGTGAAGGGCCTGACGATGCTCCACCCGGACCTGCCGGAGGAGCTGCGCGGGACGTACGCGGGGCTCGCGCACCCGGCGGTGATCGGTCACCTGAAGGAACTGGGCGTCACGGCGCTGGAACTGATGCCCGTTCACCAGTTCGTGAACGACCACCGGCTCGTGGACGCGGGGCTCTCGAACTACTGGGGCTACAACACGATCGGCTTCTTCGCCCCGCACAACGCCTACGCGTCCTGGGGCGACCGGGGCCAGCAGGTCCTGGAGTTCAAGTCGGCGGTCCGGGCGCTGCACCAGGCGGGCATCGAGGTCATCCTCGACGTGGTCTACAACCACACCGCCGAGGGCAACCACCTGGGCCCGACGCTCTCCATGCGGGGCCTGGACAACCCCTCGTACTACCGGCTCGCGGACGACCCCCGGTACTACACGGACACGACGGGCACCGGGAACTCGCTGCTCATGCGCTCCCCGCACGTCCTCCAGCTGATCATGGACAGCCTGCGGTACTGGGTGACCGAGATGCACGTGGACGGCTTCCGCTTCGACCTGGCGGCCACCCTGGCCCGGCAGTTCCACGAGGTGGACCGGCTCTCCTCGTTCTTCGACCTCGTGCAGCAGGACCCCGTGGTGAGCCAGGTGAAGCTGATCGCCGAGCCCTGGGACGTGGGCGAGGGCGGCTACCAGGTGGGCAACTTCCCGCCGCTGTGGACCGAGTGGAACGGCAAGTACCGGGACTGCGTACGGGACCTGTGGCGCGGCGAGCCCCGCACGCTCGCCGAGTTCGCCTCCCGGCTGACCGGCTCGTCCGACCTCTACCAGGACGACGGGCGACGCCCGCTCGCCTCGGTCAACTTCGTGACCTGCCACGACGGTTTCACCCTCCGCGACCTCGTCTCGTACAACGAGAAGCGCAACGAGGCCAACGGCGAGGGCAATCGGGACGGAGAGAGCCACAACCGCTCGTGGAACTGCGGCGAGGAGGGCGATACCGAGGACGTCGGGATCACCGAGCTGCGCGCCCGCCAGATGCGCAACTTCCTTGCCACGCTGATGCTTTCGCAGGGCGTTCCGATGCTGAGCCACGGCGACGAGTTCGGCCGCACGCAGGGCGGCAACAACAACGCGTACTGCCAGGACAACGAGGTTGCCTGGGTGCGGTGGCCCAAGGAGAACAGCGAGGCGGAGGCCACGCTCCTGCGCTTCACCCGGTCGATGGTGCGGCTGCGGCGGGAGCATCCGGTCTTCCGGCGGCGCCGCTTCTTCCACGGGCGGCCCGTGGAGGGCACCCACGACGAGCTCACCGACATCGCCTGGTTCACGCCCGAGGGCGAGGAGATGACGTCCCGGGACTGGCAGGCCGCGCACGCCCAGGCGCTGACGGTCTTCCTCAACGGCAACGCCATCTCGGAGCCCGGGACGCAGGGCGAGCGGATCGCCGACGACTCCTTCCTGCTGATGTTCAACGCCTCCGCGAAGGAGCTGGAGTTCGTCGTGCCGGACAGCCACGGCCGGTACTGGCGGATGGTGGTGGACACCTCCGACCCGGAGGGCATGCCGCCGCAGGAGGGACCGGAGCTGGCCGGGGGCGAGCGGGTGACACTCGCGCCGCTCAGTCTGACCGTGCTGCGGCGACCCGCCTGACCTCCCGTACGGGAGTCGTCACCCGTACCGTCCAGGAGAGCAGCGCGCAGGCCACGGCGGCGCCCACCGCCACCGCGAAGGCGGCGGGCGCGCCGTGGCCCTCGGCGAGCCGCCCCGAGACGGCGAGGGCGAGGGCCTGGCCGCCGACGATCCCGCTGGTGAGGAAGGCCATGGACTCGGCGAGCCGGGCGGCCGGCACGGTCCGCTCGGTGAGCCCGAAGACGGTGATCAGGTGCGGGGCGTACGCGGCGCCGAGGACGACCACGACCGCGTACAGCGCGCCGAGGGAGCCGACGAAGAGCAGCGGTACGGAGAGGACGACGAGCCCGGCGGTGGCCGCGCGCCAGCGGGTGGTGAGCCCGATGCGGGCGGGCACGGCGGCGAGGGAGAGGCCGACGGCGGCGCTCATCACGCCCATCGCCGCGTAGACGAGCCCCGCCTGGGCGGGTGCGCCGAGCTGCTCGGTGAGCGCGGTGATCCCGGCCTGGGAGGCGCCGAACATGGCGCCCTGGAGGACCATCGTGCCGCGCAGCGCGTACGCGGACCGGGGCAGCCGCGCCCGCTCGGCCGCGTCCGTACGGGTGGCTGTGCCGAGGGCCGTACGTGCTGTGGGGTGCAGGGCGAAGGCGGAGCCGCAGACGACGAGGAGCAGCGCGGCCACGAGGAGCGCGGCGGCGGGGTGGGCGAGGGCGGCGGCGAGGCCGACCAGGGCCGGGCCGAGGACGAAGGACACCTCGTCGAGGGTGCCCTCGAAGGAGAGCATCGCGCCGACGGTCCGGTCGTCCGCGCCGGAGCGGCGGGCGAGGGCCACCGAGCGGGTCCGGGCGAGCGGCCCGATCTGGGGGACGGTGGCTCCGGCGAGGACCCCGCAGAGCATCAGCCAGCCGGTGGCCGCGTGGGCGAGCGCGGCGAGGACCAGGACGGCGACGGCGACCGCGTTGGCGAGGGAGGCGGCGAGGACGACTCCGCGCTGGCCGTGCCGGTCGGCGAGGCGGCCGATGACCGGTCCCGCGACGGTCTGGCCGGCCGCGAGCGCGCCGCCGGCGAGCCCCGCCGTGGCGAGCGAGCCGCTGGTCTCGGCGACCAGGAGCAGGCTGCCGAGCTGACACATGGCGGTGGGCAGCCGGCCGAGGAAGGAGACGACCGGGAGGACCGGCCCGAGCAGCGAGAACGTGTCGCGATACATCCGGAGCATCCCGCGAACGTAATGCGATGCACCCGAACGGGTGCATGGGGTGATGACACAGAAGCCCTCGCGCGGGGTACGTACGTTCGCATGACCTCCCTCCCGGCCCGTTCCGCGCTCCCGACCGCCACCTACCGGCTCCAGCTCCAGCCGGAGTTCCCGTTCGCCGCCGCCGCGCGGGCCGTGCCGCACCTCGCCGGGCTCGGGGTCTCGCACCTCCACCTCTCGCCCGTCCTGGAGGCGGTGCCGGGCTCGACGCACGGCTACGACGTCACCGACCACCGCTCCGTACGGGCCGAGCTGGGCGGCGAGGAGGGGCTGCGGGCGCTGGCGGCGACCGCGCGGGCGCACGGTCTCGGCCTGGTCGTGGACCTGGTCCCCAACCACATGGCGGCCTCCCCCCGGCACAACCACGCGCTGCGGTCGGTGCTCCGCGAGGGGCCGGACTCGCCGTACACCCGCTGGTTCGACGTCGACTGGCCGGCCGGGGACGGCCGGCTGCTGCTGCCGGTGCTGCCCGCGCGGCTCCCCGAGGTGCGGGACCGGCTGCGGGTCTCGGGCGGGGCGCTGCACCTCGACGGGCAGGAGTTCCCGCTGCGGGCGGGCACGGAGGGGCTGCCGCTCGACGAGCTGCTCGACGCCCAGTGGTACCGGCTCGGCTGGTGGAGGCTGGCCCGCACCGAGCTCAACTACCGCCGCTTCTTCACGATTTCGGAGCTCATCGGGGTGCGGGTGGAGGACCCCGAGGTGTTCGCGGCGACCCACGCGAAGATCGTGGAGCTGGTGGCGGACGGGGTGGTCGAGGGGCTGCGCATCGACCACCCGGACGGGCTCGCCGACCCGCAGGGGTATCTGGAGGACCTGGCGGCGGCGACCGGCGGGCGCTGCTGGACGGTGGTGGAGAAGATCCTCACGGGAGCGGAGACCCTGCCCGCCGACTGGCCCGTCGCCGGCACCACCGGGTACGACGCGCTGCGCCGGATCGAGGGGGTCTTCACCGATCCGGTGGGTGCCGACGAACTGGCCGACGTGTACCGAGAGTTCACGGGATGCGCCGGGGACCGGGGCGGCACCTGGGAGGCGACGGAGCGGCGCGCCGCGTACGAGGTGGTGACGCACGACCTGGCCGCCGAGACCGCCGCGCTCACCCGGCTCGCGGTCCGGATCTGCGCGGCCGACCCGGCGCTGCGGGACCACGCGCCCTGGGCGCTGCGGACCGCGATCCGCGAACTGCTCGTACGGGTGCCGGTCTACCGCACCTACCGGACGGGCGGCGAGGAGGTCCTGACCCCGGCGGCGGCGCGGGGCGCGAAGGCCGCGTTCGCGGTGCCGGAGGAGGCGGCGGCCGTCGACCTGGTACGCGAGTTGGCGCTCGGGTCACGCGGCGACGGGCGGGAACACCGGGCGTTCCGGGCCCGGTTCGCGCAGACCTCCTCGGCACTACGGGCCAAGTCGGTCGAGGACACGGCCTTCTACCGGTACACGCCGCTGCTCTCGGCGAACGAGGTGGGCGGGGACGCGGGGCGGCCGGCGGTGTCGGCCGACGAGTTCCACGCGTACTGCCTGCGCATCGCCCGGGACTGGCCGGCCACCGGGACGGTGCTGTCCACGCACGACACCAAGCGCAGCGCGGACGTGCGGGCCGCGATCGCGGTGCTCGCCCAGTGCCCGGAGGCCTGGGCGGCGCTCTTGGCGGAGGTCGCGGGGGTGCCCGCACCCGATCCGCACCTGGCGTGGACGGCCTGGCAGACGGCCTTCGGCTTCGGCGCGCCGGACGCGGAGCGGGTGGGCCCCGCCGTCCTCAAGTCCGTACGGGAGGCGGGTCTGCGGACGAGCTGGACCGAGCCGGACGCGGCGTACGAGCGGGCGGTGGCGGAGTTCACGGCGGCCGGGCCCGGCCGGATCCCGCTGCGCTCGGCCTCGGAGACGGCCGTCGCGCTGGAGCCGCACATCCGGGCCCACGCCCTCGGCGCGGCGCTCGTCCAGCTGACGATGCCGGGGGTGCCGGAGCTGTACCAGAACACGGAGCGGGAGTACCGGGCACTCGTCGACCCGGACAACCGGGCGCCGTTCGCGATCGGCCCGGAGGACGACAGGACGTCCCTGGTCCGGGCGGCGCTGCGGCTGCGCCGGGAGCGCCCGGAGGTGTTCGGCCGGGGCGGCGCGTACACCCCGCTGGCGGCGAGCGGCCCCGCCGCCGCGCACTGCCTGGCCTTCGCCCGCTCGGGCGCGGTCGTGACGGCCGCGACCCGGCTCTCGCTGCGCCTCGCGGAGGCGGGCGGCTGGCAGGACACGGAGCTGGTCCTGCCGGAGGGCCGCTGGGCCGATCTGCTGGACGGAGTACGGGAGTTCACCGGCGGTCCGGAGACGGAACTCAAGCTCGCGGAGCTGTTCGCGGACCGGCCGGTGGCGCTTCTCGCGCGGCTGGACGGCTGAGCGCTCCCGGGCCCCGGGAGCGCTCGGTCGCTCAGAAGCGGGAGGCTCGCGTGACCTCGCACTCGGTGTACTCGGAGCCGTCGCCGGTTCCGATGTACGGGGTGGTCACTTCGGCGCTCTGGGAGGCGCCCGCCACGACCGCGATACCGGTCTTGATCGCGGTCGCCGGGGTGACGCCGCCGCCCGCGGCTCCCTTGAACTTCATGGTGACGCTGTAGTCGTAGTCCAGGGAGTTGTCGTTCTTCACGGTGATCCGGGCGACGAGGTTCTTGGTCGCCTGGTCGTACTTGCACTCGTCGATGGTCACGTCGCGGATCGCCTTGTCGGCGCTGCTGGAGCCGCCGGACACGGAGCCGCCGGACGTGCTGTTGTTGTCGCTGTTGTGGTTGCTGCTCGAACTGCCGGAGCCGCTGGAGCCGCCGCAGCTGCCGCCGTGCGAGCCACGGGCGCCGGTCAGGGCGAAGACCGCGATGCCGAAGACGGCAATCGCGCGGATATGACGCTTATTCACGTGTTGATCCCCGTTGAATCTGGTGCCTAAAAACGCACTCCTTGACGAGCGCACGTCACCCTAGCAGCGGGCGGGGCGCGCCCGTCCCCGCCCGGGATCAGCCACCGGGACGGACGATCAGACTCCTCGGGGCGCGGGTGATGAGGCCGTGGGCGGCGGGGCGGAAGCCGTCGGCGAGGCGCAGCCGGGGCATCGCCGTGAAGAGCGCGCGCAGGGCGTACTCGGCCTCCAGGCCGGCGAGCAGGACGGCGGGGCAGAATCCGCTGCCGTACGTGAGCTGGCCCGGATCGTCGCGGAACGGGTCGAAGCGGTCGGGCTCGCGGAAGCGCTCCGGGTCCCGGCCGGCGGAGCCGACGAGCAGGGCGACGGAGGCGCCCGCCGGGATGATGCCGCCGCTGACCCGGACCTCGGAGCGGGTGCGGCGCACGGCGATCTGCACGGGCGGGTCGCGGCGCAGCGACTCGGCCCAGGCCCGGGCGACGAGCGCGGTCGGGGCGTCGCGGAGGGCGGCGACCTGGTCGGGGTCGGCGAGGACGTTGCCGAGGAAGGAGGCGAGGGCCTTCTCCCGTACGGCGATCTGGCCGCCGCACTCCCCGGCGAGGGCCCCGGCCGCTCGGCCGCGCACGAGCCGCATCATGTCCCGGTAGGGCACGCCGACGGCGGCGGCGACGGTCCCCGCGGGCAGCCAGTGGCAGAAGTCGGCGACGAGGTCGGCCTGTGGCCGTTCGGCGATGCGGCGGGCGAGGACGTACGCCGTGCGTTCCGTGACGGATCTCAACTCGCCCATGTCGACGTCGACATGGGCCCGCGTGCAGGGCGGGTCGCCGGGCCGGTGCCCGTGGGTGAAGCGGCTGTCGGTGAGGGCGGCGGCGACGTCCGCGTACCGGCTGAGGACCCAGGCGCGCAGCAGCGGGTCGTACGTGAGCGGGAACTCCTCCCGCAGGGCCCGGTGGATCGGGTGCGGGTCGCGGGAGGCGCCGGGGTCGAGAGGGCTCGGCGCGACGGTCCGCCCGGTGGGCGCGAAGGGTCCGGCGGGGCCGGCGGGGCCGTCAGGGCCGTCACGGCCGTCGGGCGCTGCGGGTCCCGCCGCCGTCGGCTCGGCGACGGTCCGCACCCGGCCGGCGGAACCGGCCTTCACGGGGGCCGCGCCGGGCGTCACCGTCGGGATCGCGGCGGAGACCGCGCCCGGGGCCATGGACGGCAGCCTCGTCCAGGGGTCTCCGGACTCTTCCGGGCGGTCGTTCCGCACGTCCGGGTTCGGCACGTCCCCGTTCCGCGTGTCCGGGTTCCGCACGTCCGGGTTCCGTATGCCGCGGTTACGTATGCCGCGGTTCGGCTCGTCGCTCATCGCGCCCCCTGTCGATCGGCGGTGGGTGCCGCGGCCGGAGAACGTGGCGCGCGTCTCCTCACCCCATCACCGGGCGGCCCGCACGGCGCGTCACGTACCGCCGATCGGGTGATGTCCCGCGACGGGCGGTTCAGCCGTGGGAGAGCCGGAACGACATCTGGCCGAAGCCGACCACGTCCCCCGGCCGGACGACCACCGCGCCGGTGACCCGTCGGCCGTTGACGGTCGTCCCGTTCGTCGAGCCGAGGTCGCGCAGCACCCACATCCCGCTCTGCGACGAGAGCTCGGCGTGCAGCCGGGACGCGGTCTCGTGGCTGAGCCGCAGACCGTTGACCGGGTCGCGGCCGATCCGCAGCGGATGCGGGCCGGGCAGCGGGAGCAGCAGCTTCGGCAGCCGCTCGGCCCGCCAGGCCCGCCCGAGCCGTACCGTGAACGCCGACATCCGCTCGACCGCGCCGACGACCCGCCGGGTCCAGGTGCCCTCGGTCCGCAGATCGGCGACGAGCAGGTCGAGCTCGTCCGATCGGCGGGCCTGGAGCGCGCGCTCCATCCGGTACACGAAGGTGTCGTGCGAGAGGCGTCCCTGGGCGGCGCCCTCACGGAGCAGCCCCAGCGCGCGGTCCCGCTCGGCGTCGGTCAGCCGAGGAGTGTTCGCCGGAAGCTCGAAGGGGGTCGTCACACCCGTGATTGTCGGCCCGGCGGGCCCGAAGTGTCCAGAAGGGCCCCCGACCTGGGAACTCGATACCGGCCGGAAGAGATCGCTGCTACGGTCTGCGGTCGCCGTACCGGACATTTTCCCAGGGGGAACCACGACGTGACCGCGTCCTCTTCGACCACCGCCGCTTCGCACCTCGTCATACGTCCGCTCGCCGGACCCGGGGAACTGGACCTGTTCCTCCGCCTCACGTACTCGCTGGACCACGAGCTCGCCGACGACCTCGCCACCGGCCGCCGCCTCCCCGAGTGGATGTGGGTGGCCCTCGACGGCGAAAGCGACGGTGAAGGCGGCGGCCGGCTCCTCGGCCGGATCGCCTGGTGGACGAACAAGGAGGGCGGCGAGCCGCTCGCGCTCGACTTCTTCGACCTCGCCCCGGAGCTGACGGAGGAGGAGCGCGCGGACGTCGGCCTGCGGCTCCTGGAGACCGCGACGGCCGCGGTCGTCCCGGCGGGCACGCAGCGCCCCGAGTTCGGCCGGTTCATGCCGGCGGACTGGCGCGAGGTCCCGGAGACCCGGTCCGTCCTGGAGTCCCTCTTCTCGGTGCTGGAGCGCGCGGGCGCCCGTCCGCTGGTCGAGCGGCTCCGGCTGGAGTGGCGGCCGGGCACGCCCGTCCCGGAGCCGAAGGGCCGTCTGGAGTTCCGGCCGGTGCGGGACCGCGAGGACCTGGTCGCGCTGATGACGCCCGTGATGGAGGGCACCCTCGACGGGCACGGTCAGGCCGACCTGGCGTCCGGGCTCTCGGCGCGGGAGGCGGCGGAGCTGCACTACGACGAGGAGTTCACGCACTACGCCTCGCCGCAGGAGTGGTGGCAGGTCGCGCAGCTGCCGGAGACCGGCGAGCCGGTCGGCTTCGTCGTCCCCGCGCGGAACAACTACCACCACACCATCGCGTACATCGGCGTGCTGCCCGCCCACCGCGGCCACGGCTACATCGACGACATCCTGGCGGAGGGCACCCGGATCCTGGCCGCCACGGACGTGCCCCGGATCAGGGCGGCGACGGACCTGGGGAACGTGCCGATGGCGGCGGCGTTCGCCCGGGCGGGCTACGTGACCTTCGAGCGTGCGATCAACTACGTGTGGGACGCGCCGGGCGCGTCGGGGTCCTGACTGCCAGGATGGACCGCGTAGTCAGTCGTTGCGTGGTGGAACCGTCGACGAGGGGATGCGCGTGCTCTTCGAGGTGTGGGCGCCGAGCGCCCGTGACGAGGTGGCGCTGGAGCTGAACGGCACCGGCCACGCCCTGGAAAGGGACGCCGAGCGGGACGGCTGGTGGACCGGGGTCGTGCCCGCCGAGGACGGCGACCGCTACGGCTTCGCCCTCGACGGCGGGCCCGTCCTGCCGGACCCGCGCTCGCGCCGGCTGCCCGACGGGCCCGACGGCCTGAGCGCGGTCGTCGACCACTCCGCGTACACCTGGCGGCACGAGTCCCCCCGGCTGCGGCTGCGCAGCGCGGTCCTGTACGAGCTGCACGTCGGCACCTTCACCCCCGAGGGGACGCTCGACGCGGCGACGGGCCGCCTCGGGGAGCTCGCGGGCCTCGGCGTCACCCATGTGGAGCTGATGCCGCTGTGCCCGTTCCCCGGGGTGCGGGGCTGGGGGTACGACGGGGTGGCACCGTGGGCGGTCCACGAGCCGTACGGGGGCCCGGAGGCGCTCAAGCGGTTCGTGGACGCGGCGCACGGCCTCGGCATGGGCGTGGTCCTGGACGTGGTGCACAACCACCTGGGCCCGTCCGGCAACCACCTCCCGTCCTTCGGGCCGTACTTCACGGACACGCACCACACGCCGTGGGGCGCGGCGGTGAACCTGGACGCGCCCGGCTCGGACGAGGTCCGGGCGTACTTCCTGGGGAGCGCGCTCGCGTGGCTGCGGGACTACCGGATCGACGGGCTGCGGCTCGACGCGGTCCACGCGCTCGCCGACACCCGGGCACTGACCTTCCTGGAGGAACTCTCCTCCTCGGTCGACGAGTTGGCGAAGGAGCAGTCCCGCCAGCACTTCCTGGTCGCCGAGTCCGACCTCGCCGACCCGCGCACGACGACCCCTCGCACGCTCGGCGGTCTCGGCGTCCACGCCCAGTGGAACGACGACTTCCACCACGCGCTGCACACGGCGCTGACCGGCGAGACCCAGGGCTACTACGGCGACTTCGCACGGGCCCCGATGGCGGCGCTCGCCAAGACGCTCACGCACGTCTTCTTCCACGACGGCACGTACTCGACGTTCCGGCGGCGCCGCCACGGCCGCCCGGTGGACCGGGAACGCACCCCCGCCCACCGCTTCCTGGGCTACGCCCAGACCCACGACCAGATCGGCAACCGGGCCCTGGGCGACCGCCTTTCGGCCTCCCTCTCCCCCGGGCTGCTCGCCTGCGCGGCGACGCTCGTCCTGACCGGCCCCTCCGTGCCGATGCTGTTCATGGGCGAGGAGTGGGGGGCGACCACGCCGTGGCAATACTTCACCGACCACACCGACCCGGAGCTCGCGGAGGCCGTACGGCGGGGCAGGCGGCGGGAGTTCGCGGAGCACGGCTGGTCCGAGAACGACGTCCCCGACCCGCAGGACCCGGCCACCCGCGACCGTTCGGTCCTCGACCGCACCGAACGCGAACAGGACCCTCACAAGCGCCTGTTGGCCTGGCACCGCCAGCTCATCGCCCTCCGCCGCACCCTGCCCGACCTGACGGACCCGGACCTGGGGGGCGTGAAGGTCGCCTTCGACGAGGAGTCCCGCTGGCTGGTGTTCCGCCGGGGCGACCTGCGGGTCGCGGTCAACCTGGGCAAGGAGCCGGCGGTGATCCCCCTCGGCTCCAACGGCCGCGACCGGGTCCTCGCGTCCTGGGACGCGACCGAGGCCCCGGGCGCGGACGGGGTGCTGCGGCTGCCGGGCGAGTCGGCGATCGTCCTGACGGACGGCTGACGGCCGGCCGGGAAAGGCCGGTTGCCGGCCCGGGCAGGCCGGCAACCGGCCGAAGCCTTGGGCCGCCTACTCGACGATCGCCATCTCGTGCGGGGTGTTGTTGAAGCGGTGGCCCGCGCCGTCCTCCGTCGCCGTGACGATGTCCTCGATGCGGACGCCGAAGCGGCCCGGGAGGTAGACGCCCGGTTCGATCGAGAAGCACATGCCGGGGACGATCGGGAGCTCCTCGCCCTCGATCATGTACGGGGGTTCGTGCGTCGTGACGCCGATGCCGTGGCCCGTGCGGTGGATGAAGTACTCGCCGTAGCCGGCGTCCGTGATGACCTTGCGGGCCGCGCGGTCGACCTCCTGGCAGGCCGCGCCGGGGCGGACCGCCTCGAAGCCGGCCTGCTGGGCCTCTCGGACGAGGTCGTGCACGCGCTGCTCCTCGTCGGTCGGTTCGCCGACGTGGACGGTGCGGGTGGTGTCGGAGCCGTAGCCGTGCTTGAGGCCGCCGAAGTCGAGGACGACCATGTCGCCGCGTTCGATGGTCCGGTCGCCCGCCTCGTGGTGCGGGTTGGCGCCGTTGGGGCCGGAGCCGACGACCGTGAAGTCGACCTGGGAGTGGCCGAAGCGCATGAGGAGCGCGGCGAGGTCGGCGGCGACGTCGGTCTCCTTGCGGCCGGCGAAGCGGACCTTGAGGATCTCGCCGTACGCCTGGTCGGCGGCGGCCCCCGCCGCCGCGATCCGCGCGAGCTCGTGCGCGTCCTTGACGCCGCGGAGCATCGGCAGGGCCTCGGTGAGGGAGACGTACGAGGTGCCGGGCAGGGCCTGCTGGAGGCCGAGCAGGTGCATGGCCCAGGCGTTGTCGCTGACGCCGAACCGGCCGGCGACGTCCAGGAGCGGCGCGGTGACGGCGTACGGGTCCTTGCCGTCCGTCCAGTCGCGCAGCGTGAGCGCCGCCGCCCCCGTCGCCTTCTCCGCGTCGGGCGCCTCCAGGGTCGGGACGACGAGGACCGGTTCCTGCCCGGCGGCGAGCACGAGGACCGTGAGCCGTTCGGTGATCGCGGTCGGCTGGTAGCCGGTGAGGTAGACGAGGTCGGGGCCGGGCGCGACGAGCACGCCCGCGAGTCCGGCGTCCGCCGCGGAGTCGGCCGCGCGGGTCATCCGGGCCCGGTAGTCGTCCGCGGTGAAGGGCACGACCTCGTCGGCGGATGCGGGGGGAATGCTGGACATGGGGGGCTCCTTCTCGGCGGCAGCGGCGGCGTCGACGTACAGCATCCTGCCCTCGGCGGGGCCCCGACGCGACCGCTCAGCGGCGGTCCGGGCCCTGCGCGATGAGCCGCTCCAGGAGCTCCTGGAAGTCGTCGCCGACGACGATCCGCAGGTCGCCGCGCTCCTCGTCGTGCTCGCTGAGCTGGGTGAGCGTGCCGCCGCGCCACCAGAAGACGTACGGGCTGATGGCGCCCGGCGTGTCCTCGTACCCGGAGGCGGCGAAGGAGGCCATCGCGCCGAGCGCCGGGATGATCGAGGTGTCCCGGATGGGGTGGAAGGCGAGCTGGTGGCGGAAGGGCAGGGCGACGAGCGCGCCGTGCTCGCCCAGCGGCAGGCCGGTGACGCGGCGGGCCACGCCGTCCAGGTCGAGGACGCGGCTCGCGGTGTAGAAGGAGTCGCCGAGGATGATCTCGAAGCACATGCCGTCGGCGTCCCGGACGGTCTCGTGCTCCTCCACGGGCAGTCCGCGCAGATTGCGCAGGGCCCGGTCGCGGAGCTGGGCGTGGTCGCCGAGCCGTTCGAGCGCCTCGTCGGTGAGCATCATGACGCTCTCCGGCAGGTCGAGGGCGAGGATCTCGTACAGCCCGGGGGCGACGGTCCTGGCATAGCCGAAGGCTCCGGCGTCGATGCCGTCGCCGCTGACGATCCGGGGGTAGAGCTGGGCGCGGATCTGCTCGGGCGGGAGCGTCTCCAGGGCGGACGGCCCCTCCATCGCCCGGACGACCAGGTCGACATGACGGTGGATCAGCTCGGGCCAGACGCGGGTGCCCCGACGGTCCTGGTGGCAGACGGCGGCGAGGTTGCCGAGGCCGAACCTGCGTCCCTTGTCGTCGACGACGTGGTTCGCGTAGAGCGAGACCTCAAGGCCCAGCTCGGCGAAGGTGGTGCGGACCCGGCCGCGGAAGAGCGCGGCCTCCCGCTCCGAGAAGTACGCGAACTCGGGATCCCTCGGTGCGTCCTCGTCGTCCCTCTTGGGTCCTCGCCGCAGCCAGCCCACGTCTGCCCGCCTTCCGTCGCCGTTGCGCACAGGGTAGCGAGTGCATGTGTCAGCTCTTCAGCCGTCCGGCGAACTCGGCCGCCGGTCCGGCGGGTTCGCCGGATCCGGTTCCACCGGCGCCGGGGAGGAGGAGTTCGGTGCGGTGGACGAGCCGTGGCGCGACCAGGGGGACGGCGGTGGCGCCGGGGACGCCGGCCGCCACGGGGAGCGGCAGGAGCGCGAGGCCGTGCCCGGCGGCGGAGAGGGCGGCGAGGGTACGGGTGTCGGTCCCCTCGTACCGCAGGGCCGTCCGGAAGCCGCGGCCCGCGGGTCCGGCGTGGACGGCCCGCAGCTGGTCGAGGGGGATGCCGGCGGCGGGCGCGTCGAGCCAGCGGGCGTCCACGAGGTCGTCGAGCCGGAGCCCGGCGCGCCCGGCGAGCGGGTGGCTCGCGGGCAGGACGACGGCGAGCGGTTCCTCGGCGACGCCGGTCGCGGCGAGCGGGGCGACGTCGGGCAGCCGGAGCGGGTCGCTGGGGGCGGCGATCCCGTCGACGAGCCCGGCGTCGGCCTCCCCGGTGGCGACGGCCTCGGCCACCCGCTCCCGGGGCAGGCCGCGCAGGGTGACGCCGGTGGTGGGCAGCGCGGCGAGCGTACGGGGGTGGAGGGCGAGCGGGGACGCGGCGACGCTCAGGGTCGTACGGGGCGCGGCGGCGAAGCGGCCGACGTCGGCGCGGGCCGCGTCGAGGCGGAGGAGCAGCGGCCCGGCGTGTTCGAGGAGCCGGTGTCCGGCGGGGGTGGGGGCGACGGGCCGCCGGGTGAGGAGGGGCAGCCCGAGGTCGGTCTCCAGGGCGGCGATGTGCTGGGAGACGGCGGACTGGGTGTAGCCCAGCTCGCGCGCCGCCCGGGAGAAGGAGGCGAGCCGGGCGACGGTGACGTACGTACGGAGGAGGTGCGGGTCCACCCGGGCGTCAGGAGCCGTCGGGGGCGGTGAGGAGGGCGCGGGCGTAGTGGGCGAGCGAGCGGTTGTAGCGGGGCAGCAGGGGCGCGAGGGCGCCGAGGGCGAGGGAGGCGGCCTCGCGGTCGCGGCCGGTGTCGGCGAGGGCGAGGGCGAGGAAGGCGTCGACGGCGCCGGAGAGGGCCGTCTCGTCGGCGTCGAGCCGGTCGGCGGGGATGTCGCGCTCGGCGGTGAGCAGTTCGACGCTGCGGTCGGGCCGGCCGAGGTTGCGGAGGCTGCTGGCGAGCTGGATGACGGCCCGGCGGCGGCGCAGGCCGGTGAGGCCGGCGTCGAGGGCGCGCCCGTAGAGGTCGACGGCCTTCTCGGGCAGGCCGGTGGAGTCGTGGGCGGCGCCCTGCTCGAAGAGGGCGGCGGCGTCCCCGGCGGGCCGCTCGGCGGCGAGGGCGGCGACGAGGTCGCGGAAGGCGGCGGGCTCGTGGTCGTCGAGGCGCTCCCAGAGAGCGGTGACGCGGCGCTCCCAGTCCTGATCGGTGGTCATGGGGCCACCCTAACCACGACGGCATAAGCATTCGTGATGGAGGGTCCAGAAATCATCGTTGGACGTGAACACGGGCCGCACACCAGCATGATGGTCATGAACACGAACACCCCTCACCCCACTCCCGCCCCCATCCCCCGCATCGCGCTGGTGGGCGACCGGTCCCCGCACGTCAGGTCCCACGTCCGCATCCCCGTCCTCCTCGACGCGCTCGCCGAGCGGGACGGGCTGGCGCTCGACGCGTACTGGATCCCGACGGGGGACGCGGAGGCGCCGGGCGCCGTGGAGGGCTTCGACGCGGTGTGGGTGCTGCCGGGAAGCCCGTACGCGAGCGAGGCGGGGGCGCTGGCGGCGATCCGTACGGCCCGCGAGGACGGCATCCCCTTCCTCGGTACGTGCGGCGGCTTCCAGCACGCCCTGCTGGAGTACGCGCGGAACGTCTGCGGCCTGTCCCGTGCCGCGCACGCCGAGAACGACCCGGCGGCGGACTCCGGCGACCTGCTGATCGCGCCGCTCGCCTGCTCGCTCGTCGGCCACGAGGGCGTCGTCCGGGTCGCCTCCGGCTCGCTCGCCGAGCGGGCCCTCGGCGCGGAGCGGACCACCGAGCGGTACCACTGCAACTACGGCCCGGACAGCCGCCGGCTCGACGTCCTGAGCGCCCACGGCCTGCGCTTCACGGGCGCCGACGAGGAGGGCGGGATCCGCATCGCGGAACTCCCCGCGCACCCCTTCTTCCTGGCGACCCTCTTCCAGCCGGAACTCGCGGGCGACGGCACCCGCCCGCACCCCCTGATCCGCGCCCTGGCGACGGCGGCGTCCCGGCACGCGGCGGACGCGGCGGACGCGGCGGACGCGGCCCTCTGAGGGCTCCGACGCGGGTCAGGTGGCGGCTCAGACGCGGGTCAGACGCGGGTCAGGTGGCGGCTCACCACGTCGAGGAGTCGCTCCGCGTCGTCCGGGGAGCCCAGCCCGCGCTTGGGCAGGACCGCGACGAGCAGGATGTTCGGGTCCTGGCCGAGAAGCACCATGTGGTCGCGGGTCTCGCGGTAGCCGCGGAAGGCCGACCAGCGGTGCTGGAGCGTCATGTGCGTGGTCCCGGTCGTGATCCCCGACCCGCTCACGGAGGCCCGGAACTCCCCCTGCCAGTCGACCGTGCGCCGCACCTGGCCGGCCTGGAGGTGGGGCGTCGCCCAGATCAGGACGGCGCAGAGGGCGACGAGGGCGGTCAGCACCGTGACGGTTCCCTGGGCGGCGATCGCCAGCAGGGCCGCGCCCCCGACCACCACCGTGAAGCCCCAGCGCAGCACGTGGAGGCGCCGCAGTCGCTCGCGCACGAGGACACCCGTGAGGATGTCGGCACGCGTCGGCCGGTACACCAGCTCGACCGCACCCCGTATCTCGCCCTGCGTTCCGCCCGGTATGCCTCCCTGTATGCCGTCCTGCATGCCGTCCTGCCCCGAGTCCTTGACCATGGCAGGGGATCGTACTGTCCCGCTAACTCATCCTCACGACCAGGTCGGCGCGGTCCCGACTGCTCGCCACCAGACGGGCGTTGGCCTCGTCCGAGTCGTGGACCCAGCGCTCGGCCCAGGCCCGGTCCTTGCCGAAGCGGACGTGCCGCTCGACGAGCCGGGGGACGCGGCGGCGGTCGTCCAGGTCCAGGTACCAGACCTCGTCGAGGAGCGGCAGGACCGCGGACCAGGGACCCTCGTCGAGGAGGAGGTAGTTGCCCTCGGTGACGACGAGCGGGACATGGGGCGGCACGGGTATCGCCCCGGCGATCGGCTCCTCGAGGGAGCGGTCGAAGGCCGGGGCGTAGACGGTGGCGCCGGGCTCGGGGGCGCGGAGCCGGGCGAGGAGCGCCGTGTACCCGGCGGCGTCGAAGGTGTCCGGCGCGCCCTTCCTGCCGGCCCGGCCGAGCCGCTCCAGCTCGGCCTGCGCGAGGTGGAAGCCGTCCATCGGGACGAGCACGGCGAGCCCGTCGAGGCGGGCGACGAGCCGCGCGGCGAGCGTGGACTTCCCGGCGCCGGGCGCGCCCGCGAGACCGAGGATCCGCCGGTGGCGCGGCTCACTCCCCCGCTCGGCGAGCGCCAGCGCCCGGGCGGCGAGCCGGTCGAACCGCTGCGCGTCCATGCGGGGCATTGTCGCACCGGGCGCGGCGGTTGACGCGGGTAGATCCGTCCGTATTACGTTTGCCCCATGCCGTCCATCGCACTCGTCTCCCTCGTCGTCCGTGACTACGACGAGGCCATCGCCTTCTACACCGACGCCCTCGGCTTCGAGCTCGTCGAGGACACCGACCGCGGCGACGGCAGTCGCTGGGTCGTCGTCCGCCCGCGCGGAGCGGCCGGGGTCGGCGGCCTCGGGAACGCGGGCCTCCTCCTGGCCCGCGCCAAGAACGAGTCCGAGGCGGCCTCGGTCGGCAACCAGACGGGCGGCCGCGTCGGCTTCTTCCTCCACACCGACGACTTCGCCCGCGACCACGCCCGGATGACGGCGGCGGGCGTCACCTTCGCGGAGCAGCCGCGGCACGAGCCGTACGGCTCGGTCGCCGTCTTCGAGGACCTCTACGGCAACCGCTGGGACCTCCTCCAGCCGGCGGAGGCCACGGCCTAGACCCGCCTCGCCCATCCCTAGGACCGCCTCGCCCATGCCGAGGACCGCCTAGGCAGGCGTACCCGTCTTGTCGAGGCGGTCCCGCTGCTCCCGCGTCAGGCGGAGGTCCGCCGCGGCGACGTTCTCCTCCAGGTGCCCGATCCGGCCCGTGCCCGGGATCGGGAGGATGACCGGCGAGCGGTCGAGGAGCCACGCGAGGGAGACCTGCGCGGGAGTGGCGTCGAGTTCGGAGGCGACGGCGGCGAGCTCCGCCGCCGCGCCGGGCGCCCCCACCGCGACGGGCCGCCACGGCAGGAACGCGATGCCCGCCGCCTCGCAGGCCGCGAGTACGGGCTCGTGGGCGCGGTCGAACAGGCTGTAGCGGTTCTGGACGCTCGCGACGTCGATGATCTCCCGGGCCCGGTCGAGTTCCGCGACGGTCACCTCGGACAGCCCGATCCGTCCGACCTTGCCCTCCGCCTGGAGCTCCCGCAGGGCCCCGAGCTGCTCGGCGAGGGGCGTCACCGGGTCGATGCGGTGCAACTGGAGCAGCTCGATCCGCTCGACGCGAAGCCGCCGGAGAGCCTGTTCGACCTGACGGCGCAGGGCGTCCGGCCGTGCGTCGTGCTTCCAGCCCTCGGGCGCTTCCGCTCGCACGATGCCGACCTTGGTGGCGACGAGCAGCCCGTCGGCGTACGGGTGCAGGGCTTCGGCGAGGAGCTCTTCGTTGGCCCCCCAGCCGTACATGTGGGCGGTGTCGATCAGGGTGACGCCGAGCTCGACGGCTCGCCTGGCCACCTGGAGGGAGGCCTCCCGTGCGGCGCCCGGCCCGGTCGGCAGGCGCATGGCGCCGAATCCGAGCCTCCGCACGCTCAGGTCGCCGCCGATGCGAAACGTGTTCGCTGTCATCTTCCGTCTCCGCCTCTCGGTCAAACGGCAAGGCTAACAAGGCGGTTGATCGCGCCCGAGGGCGAAAACCGCTGTCGCGCGGCCCGTTGCCCTCCCTACACTCACGTCTCGGCGCACCGATCGGTGCGCCGACCGGCACCTGACCGAGGGGGGAGACGACCGTGCGCAGCAGCAGCCGTAGCGCCGTCGCCGTGTCGCCCTCCCGTGCCCGGTACGACGTGATCCTCGCCTCCTCGGCCGAGCGGTGGCGGCTGCGCGCCCGCCATCGCCGCCCGTGACGACGTCACTCGCCTGACCTTCGTCCGGGAATCGCGCTGCCCTGTCTCCACGCAGCAGCGAAAGGCACGACACCGTGCGTACGAACCTCCCGCCCGTCATCCGCAACCTCGGCATCCTCGCCCACGTCGACGCGGGCAAGACCACCGTCACCGAGCGGATCCTCTTCCTCACCGGCGCCACCCACAAGCGGGGCGAGGTCCACGACGGCACGACCGTCACCGACTTCGACCCGCAGGAGCGGGACCGGGGCATCACGATCTTCGCCGCGGCCGTCAGCTGCGACTGGGCCGGCCACCGGATCAACCTGATCGACACACCGGGTCACGTCGACTTCTCCGACGAGGTCGAGCGCTCGCTGCGCGTCCTCGACGGCGCCGTCGCCGTCTTCGACGCCGTCGCGGGCGTCGAGCCGCAGAGCGAGACGGTGTGGCGGCAGGCGGACCGGCACGGCGTCCCGCGCATCGCGTTCGTCAACAAGCTGGACCGGGCGGGCGCCGAACTCGACGGCGCCGTGGAGTCGATCCGTACGCGCCTCGGCACCGTCCCGCTCCCCGTCCAGCTCCCCATCGGGCGCGAGGACGGCTTCACCGGCGTCGTGGACCTGGTCCGGATGCGGGCGTACGTGTGGGCCGACGGCGCCGACACGTACGCGGACGAGCCGGTCCCCGACGAGCTCCGGGACGAGGCCCGGCACCGCAGGCGACGCCTGGAGGAGACGGTGGCGGAGCTGCACCCGGCGGCCCTGGAGGAGTTCTGCGCGGACTCCGCGCTCTCCGAGGAGACGCTGACGGGCGCGCTCCGCGACCTCACCCTCACCGGCGAGGCCGTCGTCGTCCTCTGCGGCTCGGCCTACCGCAACCGGGGCGTCGAACCACTCCTCGACGCCGTCGTCGCGTACCTCCCGGCGCCGTCCGACATGCCTCCGGTACGCGGCGGGACGCCGGCGGACCCGGCGGCGCCGTTCACGGCGCTCGCGTTCAAGGTGAGCGCGACGGCCACCGGCCGCATGACCTACGTCCGCGTCTACGCGGGCACGATCGCGAAGGGGGACACCGTGCTCGACACCACCACCGGCCGCACCGAGCGGATCTCCCGCATCCTGCGCGTCCAGGCCGACCGGGCGACGGAGCTGGACGCGGCACGCGCCGGGGACATCGTCGCCGTCGTCGGCCCGAAGACCGCCCGGGCGGGTACGACGCTGTGCGCCCCGGACGCGCCGGTCGTCCTCGAACCGCCGACGACCGCCGACCCGGTGGTCTCGGTCGCCGTGGAGGCCCGCCGGAGCACGGACACCGGTCGTCTCGCGACGGCCCTCGCCCGGCTCTCCGAGGAGGACCCGTCGCTCGTCGTGCGGTCCGACCCGGAGACGGGCCAGACGGTGCTCTCGGGCCTCGGCGAACTGCACCTGGAGGTCGCGGTGGAGAAGCTGCGGCGGGACCGGGGCCTGGAGGTGACGGTCGGGCGTCCGCAGGTCGCGTACCGGGAGACGGTGGCGAAGGGCGTCACCGGCCTGCTCCACCGCCATGTCAAACAGGACGGCGGCGCGGGCCAGTTCGCCCATGTCGTCATCGACGTCGAACCGACGGTCGGGGACGAGGAGTTCGTCTTCCTCTCCACCGTCACGGGTGGTCGCGTACCGCAGGAGTACATCCGCGCGGTCGAGGCCGGCTGCCGGGACGCCCTCGTGGAGGGCCCCCTCGGCGGTCACCCGGTGACGGGTGTCCGGGTCACGCTCACGGACGGCGCCACGCATCCGAAGGACTCCTCGGAGATGGCGTTCCGCACGGCGGGCCGCTTCGCGCTGCGCGAGGCGCTCCGCGCGAGCCTGATGACGCTCCTGGAACCGGTGGCCGAGGTCACGGTCACCGTCCCGGCGGAGTCGGTCGGCGCGGTCCTCGGCGACCTCGCGGCCCGCCGGGGCCGGGTGACGGACTCGACGACCCGCTCCGGTACGGCGGTGGTGTCGGCGACGGTGCCGCTGGCCGAACTCTTCGGCTACGCGTCCCGCCTCCGCGGCCGCACCCAGGGCCGGGGCACGTTCACCACCCGCCCGGCGGGTTACGCCCCGGCTCCGGCGCCCGCTCCGGCCCCGGCTCCGTAGAGCCACCTGAAGGACGCCGCACGCTCGGCCCGCACACACCGTGCGGGCCGGGCGTGCGGCGGGCGTGCGGGCCGGGCGTGCGACGGCGGGCGTGCGGCGGCGGGCCGGCCCCGCCCCGGCCGTGAGCGGCCCTGTGCCAGGATGCGGGGACCGGCCATCCACCGCACGCGGACGGCCGGCGCCGTACGACACGAGGAGCGACACGATGAGCACGACCCCCGGCGCCTATCTTTCCGAGCTGTTCTCGCTCGACGGGCGCACCGCCCTCGTCACCGGCGGCAGTTCCGGCATCGGCCGGGCCATCGCCGGGGCCCTGGCCCGGGCCGGGGCGAGCGTGGTGGTCCTGGCGCGCAAGGAGGACGAGCTCGCCGCGACCGTGGACGAGCTGACGGCCGACGGCTGCCGCGCCGCCTGGGTGAGCGCCGACCTGAGCACCCGCGAGGGGATCAGGGCCGGGGCGGAGGCGGCCGCGGCCGTCTTCGGAGAGCCGGACATCCTGGTCAACTCCGCCGGGATCAACCTCCGGCCTCCGCTCGGCGAGCTGGGCGACGAGGTGTGGGACACGACGATGACCGTGAACCTGGAGGCGCCGTTCCTCCTCGGGCAGCGCTTCGGCCCCGGCATGGCCGAGCGCGGCTTCGGCCGGATCGTCCACATCACCTCGCAGCAGGCGCACCGCGCGTTCGTGCAGAGCGGGGCGTACGGGGTGTCCAAGGGCGCCCTGGAGTCGCTGGCCCGCTCGCAGGCGGAGGCCTGGTCCCCGTACGGCGTCACGGCCAACACCCTGGTCCCCGGCTTCGTCATGACCCCGCTCAACCAGCGGCTCTCCTCCGACCCGGAGAAGGTGGCCGCGCTCGCCGCCCGGACCATGGTCGGCCGCAACGGCCTGGCCGAGGACTTCGCCGGCGCGGCCGTCTTCCTGGCGAGCGGCGCGTCCGCGTACGTCACGGGGCAGTCCCTCTTCGTGGACGGCGGGTTCTCCGTCCACTAGGACGCCCGCGGGAGTGCCTCCCATCTCGCGACCAGAGCAGGGATCGCGATCCCCCGGATGTTCGAGTCGCCCACGGAGAGGGGGTAGGCGTGCTCGACCTGTCGCAGGTGGTTCTCCATCAGGACGGTGCGCTGACCGGGGTTCGCCTCGGTCAGGTCCAGCAGGCCGAGGAGGATGTTCTGGAGCTCTCGCGGCCCGAGGGGCGTCCCGCCCTGCTCGTGTCCGAGCAGCCTGTTCCTGAGAGTCCCCTCGCCGCGACCGCCGGTGTCGGCGGCGAGCAGGGAAAGCGTGGCGTACGCGTCGCTCACGCTCCTCCCGGTGATCGCCCGGCGGTTCCCCATGTGCAGTACGGGCTGCCTGAACGGGCAGCCGTGCGCAGCGTCGGGATGCGGTCAGGGGTGGAGCGGGGCCCCCGACCAGGCGGCGAAGGCCTCGGCGCAGGCGTCCAGCGCGGCCGCCGTGGGCCCGAGGGTCGCGGACAGGCCGGCCGACAGGGTCAGTACGGGGCCCTCGGCCGGGCTGCCCACCGTCACGGCGCACTCCACGGTGGCCGCCGGACCGCCCGTACCGCGCGGAACGGGAAGCGTCAGGGTCAGTTCGCAGCCGCCCGCGCGCACGCCCGAGGCGTCGAGACGGCCGGTCATCGCCGCGATCAGCGGTTCGGTGCTGCTGTCCAGGGACCCCGGGCCCAGCGGGAACACCTCGTCCACGGCCACGACGCCGATCCCGCGCAGGGTCGTCGCCCGCAGGCGCAGCGCCCGGGCGCCGTACACGCCGGTGCTGTGCAGGACGTAGACGGCGACGAGGGCGGCCCGTACGGCGGCGGCCAGATCGACGGAGTCGCCGCGCCGGCCGGGCAGCGGGAAGCGGCGGCGGGGGGCGCGGAGCCGTACCGGTGCGATCCCCTCGGCGAGCGCGGTCAGGCCCTCGCGGACGGTCGCCCCGAGGAGCCAGGGGCCGCCGGGGCCGAGCAGGACGAGCCGGCCTTCCTCGTCGACGGCGAGCGGCGCGTCCGCGTCCGTACGGCCGAGGGGGAAGAGCCGTACTCCCAGGTCGGCCGCGAGCCGGTCGAGCTGCGGGCTCGCGAAGCGGGCCTCGCGGGGGTCGACGACGCAGCCGGTGGCGGCGACTTCCCGCCCGCCGTCCGGGGCGGGCGGGACGCGCAGGCCGTGGAACTCGCGGACGGCCCGCTCGGCGGCGGGAAAGACGCTTCCCCCGCCGACCGTCACCGTCGTGAGGATCGCCAGCATCGCGGCGTCCCCGGCGTCGCGCCCCTGTCGCCAGCCGGCCCGCGTCAGTACGTCCTCCACGGGAAGCGTCACCCCTCGCCGTGGAGGACGTCGATGCCGAGGCGGTCGAGGAGCGCCGTGCACGAGCGGCACACCTCGGCCTCCGTGCCGTGCTCGGGATCGCCGTGCGGGCGGATCTTCCGGGCGACGACCGCGGCGCCCTCGAAGTGCGGGGCCGCCTCGTCCAGCGTGATCGTCCGGCCGTCGGCCCGCTGCCGGTCGAGTCCGAAGAGCTCGTCGGAGACGAGCGCCGACTCCGCGCAGTACCCGATGAACGGCTCCCGCAGGGCGGGCGGAAGCCCGTCGAAGAACTCCTGGACGGCGGGGTGGAGGTGCGGCTCGCCGTCACCGGTGAGGTTGGTGTGGCTGGTGATCGTGCCGTGCATGAGCAGCGACGCGGCCGTGCCGGGAATCAGGTCAGACATAGAAGTTCTCCGCGTCCTTCATGGGTCGGCTCCGAGATGTCCTCCGCCGTGCCGGGAGCCGGGTCAGACAAAGTAGTCCTCCGCGTCCTGCATGGGGGCGTGGGCGAGGCTGATCATCGCCTCGTGGGTGTCGGCGCCCATGTAGTAGGCGCCGGTGTGATGCAGGTAGAAGAACCTGCCCCGCTCGTCGATGAGCACCGGCGACGAGTCCGAGCTGTCGAGGCCGACCGGGAAGAGCCGCACGCCGAGGTCGCGGCTCAGCTCGGCGACGTCGGCCGGAGCCGACCGGTAGCCGAGGTACGGGGTGAAGTAGAGGTACTCCTCGCGGGGGGCGTCGATCGTCAGGCGCAGCCCGCCGTGTTCGGCGAGGAACGCGGTCGCGGCCTCGAAGGGCTCCACGGGGAACCCTGCCTCCCGGTACTGCTCGGTGACCTCATTGATCAGCGCCGGTACCTGGTCGGTCACGTCGCGGCCGGGGAACCATCCGTGTTCCCCGAACCAGGCGTCGACGTCCTCCCGGGTTTCCATTCGCGGCACGGGAACTCCTATCCGGTGTAGGCGGTGACACCCGCCATGTCCATTGCGATCTCGCACGATCGGCACGGCGGTTTGTACGCGCCGTGGCCGAGGGGGTGCGGTTTGACCTGCTCCCCGATCTGCACGCTGTAGACCTGCGATCCCCGCATGGCCTCGCGTACGTCGTCGGCCGACCTGATCGAGGTGCCGTCGGGGTCGAGACTCCGCAGCCGGTCCGAGACCAGATTGGCCTCCGCGCACTTGCCGTGGCCCGCTCCCGGGTTCCTGCCCTCGGATTCGATCTGTTGCTTGACGTCGTCGTAGATCGACTGCATGGCGGGGTGGAGGTCGGGCACCTTCTGGCCGGCTCCCTTGGTGGAGCTGGAGTGGCTCGTGACGGTGCCGTCGTGCAGGAGGCTGCCGGAACACGATCCGTCGAGGAGGTTCGTGCCGGGCGGGAAGTGGGTCTTCGCAAGGTCGATCTGGTGCTTGGGGTCGTTCGGGTTGTCGGGGTCGGCCTTGCGCGCCTGGTTCGCCAGGTCGCGGGCCTCCTGGACGAGCGCCGCCCGCTGCTGCTCGGGCGTCAGGTGGCGGACGTCGAGCGGGTCCGTCCGGTGGTGCCTCATGTTACCCGCGGAGCTGCCGTGCCAGGGCGGGGCCGGTGAGATGCGGTTGCCGCCGGGGTTGTTGCCGCTGCCGCCGCCCGGGCCGTTGCCGCCGCCACCCCCACCGCCGCCGCCACTGTTTCCCCCGCCGCCTCCGCCGCTCCCGTTGCTGTCGTGGTCGCCCTTGCGCTGGCGGGCGAAGCGGTCGCGGAGGTTGTCGTCGGTGTTCTTGTGGTCGGCGGAGATCTGCTTGACGGCCTTGGGGAGGGTCTGGCCGACGTGGTCGCCCATGTTCTTCGCGGCCTTGGTGAGCGCTTCGAGCGCCTTGTCGGCGATCGGGTCGATCGCGTCGGCGATCGAGTCACGGCCCCGGGTCCGGCCGTGCGCGGTCTTGGCCTTCGTGAGCTTGCCCGCGGTCTTGCCGTGGATGCCCGCGCTGACCGTGTTCAGCTGGGTCGAGGCGTGGTCGTGCTCCTGGTGCTCGATGTGCAGGTTCTTCAGGCCGCTGCCCGGGCCCGTCCCGCCACCGGCCGAGGCCAGGTGCATGGCCTCCTTGCCGGACTGGACCCCTTCCTTGAAGCCGTCCTGCCCGGCGTCCTTCGTCTGGTCGAGGTCGACCCCGTCCTGGAGGCCGATCGCCACCGCGCCGAGCTGGACCACGAGATCGGCGGCCATGCCCTCAAGGGCGGCCACGGCCGGCTCGGTCATCGCCGCCACGATGTACCCGACGGCTTCCTCCACGCACTCCTTGATCAGCCGCTTGATCACCTCCTGCGTGGCCCGCATCGCCCCCGCGCCGATGAGCGCCGAGAGACCACCGGTCACCGGGATGAGGGAGATCGCGATGCCCGCCTCGGCGGCCAGGTAGCCGAGCTGGACGACCGCGGCGAGTTTCATGCCCTCGATCGCGCCGGCCGCCGTGTCCAGGCCGCCCGCGACCGTCCGGGCCGCCCCGGAGATGTCCTTGAGGTGTTTGCTCTTGACCTTCGCCCAGTGTTCGTTGAGCGCGTCCATCGACTCGCCCTGACTCGACGACAGCAACCGCTCGAAGTGGTTGTTCGCGAGCTGACCGTCGTCCTCCAGGTCCTCGGCGAACTCCCGCAGCGCGTCCGCCATCTCGCGATATGCGTCCTCGTCGACGTTCGGCCACGCCACCCCGATCAGATCGAGAAGAGTGTCCGCCCAGTCCGGAACCGTGACCGCCACGTTTCCCCCGTCCCCCGTTGCCGACTTTCCAGCCGTTCGACTCTTTGCAATGCCGAACAGTCCTACCACAGCGAACGGCTGACGGTTCGTCCCAGGGGGGCGCCGCACCAGCACGTCCTCACGTGGCGTGGACGTGTCCCCTCAGGGTACGGAATCGGCCACAGGCCCCCTCACCAGGCTGGCGGTTTCGGTCATTGTTGGCCGAACCCCTGGCCTTTCGTGCAATGGCCACTTGAATGGCCTCACTTCTGTGTGGAGAACAATCGGGGGAGCACATGGATCCGCTGACGGCCATCGCGGCCGCGGGCGTCGCGCTCGTGGTCAAGGGCGCTCTGGAGGCCACGGGGCAGGAGGCCGGGCGCAGCGGCTGGACCGGTGGGGCCCGGCTCGTCGCCCGGATCCGGGAGCGGTTCCGCGGGGACGCCGACGCCCAGACCGCGCTGGAGCGCGTGACCGACGCACCGGACGACGAGACCGGCCAGGAGGACCTGGAGCGGATGCTCGCGGCGCACATGCTGCGGGACCGGGAGTTCGAGGGCGACATCCGGCGGCTGGTCGACGAGGCCGTCGCGGCGAACGGCCGCGGTGGGCCTCAGGTCAGCGCGGCTCTGATCAAGAACGCCCAGGTGTTCAACGAGAAGGTCGAGATCCAGGGCGACTGGAACGTCTCCTGACGGCGTCTTCCTCCGCACGACGGCTCGTGCGACGGCCCGCACGGCGGCCCGCACGACGTCTCTCGGCAACGTCCCTGGCGACGTCTCCCTGCGACGTCTCCCTGTCATGTCCCTCCACGACGCCCTCTTACGGCTCTCTACGACGCCGACCGCACCCCCGGAAGACCGTGTGCCATGAGCGAGGAATCCACCACCGAGCCGCCACCGAGCGGCACGGGCGACCGCTCCGATCCCCCGGCCGCCCCGCCGGCCGGCGCCGACGCCCCCAGGGCCGTACCTGAGAGCGAGCGGCGGCCCTCCGGCGTGGAGGAGGACGGTCCCGTCAGCGAGTCCGACGCCCTGCGTTCCCTCAAGGAGGGCACGGCGACCGACGACGCCGAGCGCTCCGAGGCGCAGAAGGCCGGTGCCATCGCGGACCTCATCGCGAGGCGCCTCAACGCCGACGCCTCCGGCACCCGGATCGGCACGCTCGCGCTCTTCAACGACACCGTCAGCTTCGGCGGCGGCTTCCACAGCGGCGGGAGCGCGGGCCGTGCCTCCGCCCGCGGCGGCGGTTCCGTCCTGCCGCTCACCGCCGCCGAACTGGCCGACCACACCGACCTGTTCGTCCCGCCGGAGGGGTACGACTCCACGCTCGACACCCTGCGCGAGCGGCGGCTCCTCGTCCTCACCGGGCCCTCCGGCAGCGGCCGCGAGGCCACCGCGGTCAACCTGCTCGCCGAGGCCCTCGTCCTGAGCGGCGCCGAGGGCGGCGGGGTCTGCCACCGGCTCCTCGACCCGGCCGCCGTCCTCGCGCCCGACTGGGAACCGCCCGTCAAGAACAGCGGCTTCCTGGCCCTCGTCGAGGACGGGCCCGCCGGGGCACGGGACTTCGCGGCGCTCCCCCGGCGGCTGCACGCCGTCGTGGCCGCCCTGCGGGCCCACGGCTGCCACCTCGTCCTCACCGGCGGCCAGGACCTCGGCGTCACCGTGCGGGGCGACGGCGGCGAATCGGTGCCCACGCACGCCCTCGCGCCCGTCGACCCGCTGGCCGTCCTCGAACGGCGTGTCCTCGGGCACGGCGGCACCCGGGAGGACCGTACGCGGCTCCGCGCCGAGCTGGCCTCCGGCGGGGTCGTCGACACCCTGCGGGAGATGCCCGCCGCCCGGCACGCCGCGCGCCTCGCCGCCGACATCGCCGCCGGTCGGGACGTGGCCGTCGCGGCCGCCGCGCTGCGCGACCCCAGCGACCAGGTGCGGACCTGGTTCGACCGGCACAGGAACCCGGAGGCGGTGGCGTTCGCGCTCGCCGCGGCCGTCCTGGAGGACAGCGGCTACCTGACCGTCGCCGAGGCCGCCGTCAAGCTCAGGGCCGCCCTCGCGACACCCGAAACCGCCCCGCCCGACGTACGGTTCAGGGACCGGCTCGGCGACGAGCAGCAGTGGATCCGCCTCGACGCCGACGGCTTCGGGCCGCCCCGGGTGCGCTTCCGCAACGCGATGCTCGGGCAGGTCGTCCTCGTCTACGCCTGGACCGGACTCGACGGATGGCGCGAGCCGCTGCTCTCCTGGCTGCGCAGGCTCCTCGACCACGGCGACCTGGAGGTCCGCGCCCGGGCCGCCGTCGCCGCCGGGGTGCTCGCCTGGGCCGACCACCACTACGCGGTGCACCGCTTCCTCACCACCTGGGCCGCCGGGACGTCCTGGCCGCTGCGCCAGGCCGCCGCGACCGCGCTCGGCGTCGCCGGCAGCCGCGACGACTCGGCCGAGGCCGTGTGGGCGCTGCTGCACGGCTGGGCGCGCGGCGGAAGCTCCGCGCGGCAGCGCCGGCTCGCCGGGACCGCCGCCAACACGGCGGGCGGGCTCCTCGGCCGCACGGCGCCCGGGCGGGCCGTGGCCGTGCTGCACGCCGCCCTCGACCGGGACGACGACTGGGGCACGCTGCCCTCCGTGGCCTGGGGAGGCGTCCACCTCCTCCACCAGGGGCAGGCCGGGCCGCTCCTCGACGCCTACCTGGAGTGGTCCGAGCCGCAGGACCTCTCCCCCATGGTCGTGAAGTCGCTCTCCGCCTTCCTCTTCGCGACGACCCGCCCGTACGAGGCGGTCGCCGACGGCCTGGTCGACGGCGTTCCGGGCGTGCCGCTGCTGCTGAGCGGGCTGCCCGCGCACCGGCGGGCGGTCGGGGAGCTGTGGGCACGGTCCCTCGCGCGCCGCCCCATGCAGGACACCGCTCTCCTCGCGCTGCGCGACTGGATCGACGTGTACGCCGACGAGGGCGGCCCCCGCACGCTCGACGCCCTGGGCGGACTGCTCCAGGACATCGCCCGCAGGCCGGGCTCGCACCGGGAGCGGCTGGTGTGGTGGCTGAACAAGTGGGCGCACGACCGCGAGCGGCCCTCGCCGAACGCGGCCCGGCTGCACCGGCACCTGACCCGTACGACCTGAGCACCCATCGGAGAAGAGAGGAGGAGCCCGTGGAACCGCAGACCTACGACCCGGTGCTGTCCGGTGAGGAGCTGCCCAAGTGGCGGCTGACGAAGCCGGTACGGCCGCCGGAGCCCGGCCGCGCGCTCGTCCTCGTCAGGGACAGCGGTCCGTCCCTGACGATTCGCAGCGGGGAGGAGATCCCGTCCTCGCGCTTCGGCACGTACAGCCGGATGTTCACGGTCGACATGACCGAGCACCGGCTCGTCCTCGACATCCCGCTGCTCAGCCGCGACCACACCTTCTCCTTCCGCAGCCGGGTCGACCTGGTGTGCCGGGTCGCCGACCCGGCACAGGTCGTGTCGCGCGGCATCCGGGACATGAGCGCGACCCTCTTCGGCTACTTCCGCCAGATGCTCCGCGAGGTGTCCCGGGACTACGACATCGCCGAATTCCACGAGGCGGAGCGGGCGTTGAACGCGCGCGTGGCCGGCTTCACCGGCGACGACGCGATCCGCCTGCGGAACGTCCAGGTCGAACTCCTCGTCGACGAGGACGAGATCACCGCCAGCGGACGCGAGTACCGGGACGTCGTACGGGAGACACGGCTCTCCGGGATGCGGCGCGGGCGCCATCTGGACATGATCCGCGAGGAGGGCCTCGACGGCCTGATCGCCGAGATCATGGAGAAGGAGGGCCCCCGGGCCGCGCTCACCTGGATCGAGAAGAACGAGGCCGAGAAGCGCGAGGTCCGGCGCGAGATCATGCGCCTCGTCCTGGAGCGCGGCGACGCCGACCGGGAGCCGTTCGAGCAGGCCGAGCTGGAGCGCACCGTCCTGGAGGAGGTGCTGCGCGAGGGCGACGGGCTCTTCGACGGCGCGGCCCGCCGCGGGCGCCTGCGCGGCTCGCTCGCCCGCGCCACGGACCCGGACCGGCCCCCGGAGCTCGCACCGGCCCCCGAGGACGCCCCCGCCGAACCCGGCAGGCCGCTGCGCGGCGAGGTGCTGCGGGACGGGGCCCCGGCGGACACGAGGCGGCCCCGGCCCGGCGCGCGGGGACCGGGGGCGTACGGCTCGGGGCGCTCGGAGGAGTACGGCTCCGCCCGCGACCGGGAACGGGAACGGGACCGCGACCGGGACGGCAGGCGTTACGGCGCGGCGCCGCGCGGCGCCGCGAGCTCCGGGCCGCCCGCGGACGAACCGCTGCCGGGCGCGGACCGGGGCCGCCCCGGACGGCCCGCCGCCGAGTCCGCCGGCGAGCCTCCCGCCACGCCCGCCGAGCCGTCCGCCCCACGGTCCGCCACACCGCCGCCCGCGGACCGGCCGGCGCCCCGGGTGAGCAGGGTGCGGGGCACCACCAAGCGGGACACCCCTCGACCCGGATCCGACAGGGAGCGTTGATGGCAGAAGAGGAGCGCGGGGCGTGGCACACCACGCACCCGCACGAGATCGGACCCGGCCCGATGGCCGGCCCGGCCCACGCTCCGCCGGCGCCGGGAACAGCACCGGGAACAGCGCCCGGATCGACACCCGGATCAACGCCCGGAAGCGTGCCGGGAACGACCCCGGGAGCCCCGCCGGAGCCGGATCACCGCCCGCTGCCGCCCCAGGCCGCCGTCTGGGCGACGACGGCGGGCGACACGCGGGTGCACGCGCTCTCCGTGTGGACCGAGCGGGTGCCCGGGCACGGCGAGGACGCCGAGCCCTTCGTCGTCCACCACTGGGGCACCCACCAGGGCCTGATCGCCGTGTTCGACGGCTCGGGCGGCGCGGGTTCCGCCCCCGTGTGGGAGGGACCCGACGGCACCTGGCACACCGGGGCCTGGGTCGGCGCCAGGGTCGCGCGCCTGGCCACGGACTGCTGGTTCCACGAGGTCGCGCAGGAGACCGAGCAGGTCGGCGCGGAGTCCCTGCACCAGTACCTCGACTGGTTCCTCGCCAAGGCCCCGCAGCGCCGCAGCAAGATCGGCGGCACCATGCGCCGCCAACTGCCCACCACCCTGGCGGCCGTTCACTACCAGATCCGGGACGACCGCCACACCGTCGAGCTGCGCCCCTTGTGGGCGGGCGACTCCCGGGCGTACGTCCTGACCCCCGACAGGGGACTGCACGTCCTCACCCGGGACCACACGCGCGAGAGCGACGCCCTCGAACTGCTGCGCTCCGACCCGCCGATGACCAACATGGTGTGCGCGGACCGGGACTTCGTCATCGACACGCAGTACATCGCCTCGTTCGACCTGCCCTGCGTCCTGGTGGCGGCGACGGACGGATACTTCGGCTACGTCCACACCCCCGCCGACTTCGAGTACCTGCTCCTGCGCACGCTGCGCGAGGCGGGCACCGAGTACGAGTGGGCCGACCTGCTCCGCCGCGAGGTGCAGGCGTACACCGCCGACGACGCCTCCCTCGCCCTGCTCGCCATCGGCCACCGCGACTTCGCGCGGCTGCGCCGTGCCTACGAACCGCGGTTCGCCGAGCTGACCGAGCGGCACGTGCGAGGCCGTCCCGACGTCCTCGACCCGGCCTCCCCGACCACCGTCGAGGCGGGCGCCGGACAGGACGCCACGCGGGAGACGCACGCCCGCGTCCGCGCCTGGCAGGACCAGAGCTGGCAGACCTACCGCGCCGGATACGAGACCTATCTGCCGCCCGCATCCGAGGAGTTCCGATGAAGAAGGGCGACACGATCGCGGGCTACCGCATCGTCACCGATCCCACCAACGCCAACGGCGGCAAGTGCATCTGGGCCTTCGCGGAGAAGGACGGGGGACAGTACTTCATCAAGCAGTTCCTCGAACCCAAGCGCCCGCGCGACGACGCCGCCGACTCGAAGAGCGTCCGGATCCGCCGCGAGGTCGCCCAGGAGTTCGAGCAGCGGCACCGCAAGATCATGAAGCGGCTGCGCCCGGACACCCTCGGCGGGGGCAACCTCGTCCTCGCCACCGACTTCTTCCACGAGCGCAGCACCTACTTCAAGGTCACGGAGCGGATCGACACCTCCAGCCTGGAACGGCCCCAGACCCTTGAGCCGCGACCGAAGACGGTGCTGCTCAAGACGCTCGGATCGAGCCTCAAGCAGCTCCACGAGACCGGCACCGTGCACGGGGACCTCAAGCCGCTGAACGTGCTGGTCCAGAAGCGGGAGGGCGCCGCGTTCCACTCGGCGCGGCTGATCGACTTCGACGACTCCTACGACTCCGGGGACCCGCCGAAGCCGGACGACATCTCGGGCGACTCCGTCTACGGCGCCCCGGAGTGGCGGCGCTACCTCCAGGGCGACGGCTCGGCCGGCCCGAAGGACCTCACCTGCGCCGTCGACATCTTCGCGCTCGGGCTCATGACGCACCTGTACGTGACGGGCGGACTCCCGTCGTACGACGAGCGGTTCGGGTCTCCGGCGGACGCGGTGAACGCCGGCGAGGAGCTCCGGCTCGACCCGCGGCTCTCCGACGAACTGCTCGACCTGCTGCGCCGCATGACGGCCGCCGACCCGCGTACCCGCCCGGACGTCTCCGCCTTCCTGGCGACGCTCGCCGACCCGGCCGTGTGCACGCTCCAGCACCGGCGGCCGGGCACGACGGCCTCCGGAACCCCGCCGGCCGGGCCGGCCCCGACGGCCACGCCCGCGCCCGCGCCCGCGCCCGCGCCCGAGGAGCGGCGTCCGAGCCGCATCCGGTCCACGTTCGGACGCCGCAAGGAGCCCGCGGAGACCCCGGAGACCCCGGCACCGTCCGCGCCCGCCGCACCGGCGACCCCCGCCACACCGGCCGCACCGGCGCCCCCCGTCGCCCCCGCGCCCGCGCCGCCGCCCTCGGCGACCGAGGAGCCGGGCCCCGCGCCCGCGTCCGCTCCCGCGCCGGGCACGTCCCGCGTCCGCATCAACCTCGGTGGCCGCCGCGGCGGCGACCGACCCACCCCCTGACAAGGAGAACCACCCCATGAACGACGCCCGCGGGCAGTACCAGGGAAACCTGCAGTACGCCGTCGACATCGCCCTCTGCATCGACGCGACCGGCAGCATGCACCCCGTCCTCGGCACGGTGAAGTCGAGTGCCCTCCAGTTCCACCAGCGTCTCGACGACGTGATGGCCAAGAAGGGCAAGTCCATCAGCCAGTTGCGGCTGAAGGTCATCGCGTTCCGCGACTTCGGCGACGACCCCTCGGACGCCATCGAGGAGACCGACTTCCTCCATCTCCCCGCCCAGGCGAAGGAGTTCGAGCAGTTCGTGAGCGGGATCGACGCGGGCGGCGGCGGCGACATCCCGGAGTCCGGCCTTGAGGCCCTGGCGCTCGCGATCAACTCCCCCTGGGAGACCGGGCTCGACCGCAGGCGCCATGTCATCGTGATGTTCACGGACGCGCCCGCGCACGCCCTCGGTACGGTCGGCGCGGACGCGGCGACCTACCCGACGCACATCCCCCGCACGATGGACGACCTGTTCGAGCAGTGGGGCTACGCCCGCAGCCAGACCTCGGTCATGGAGCAGTCCGCCAAGCGGCTGGTGCTCTTCGCGCCGGAGGAGGCGCCCTGGTCCGACCCGATCGCCGAGGAGTGGGACCTCACCCTGCACTTCGCCTCCAAGGCGGGCGAGGGACTGGAGGAGTTCGAGATGGACGAGATCATCGAGACGATCGCGAACAGCCTGTGAGTCTGGAGTGGGACGGCTTCCGCCTCTCGCTGGCACGTGACGGCCTGGAGTTCCTCTGGGTCGGCGGAGGAGTCCTCGAAGTGCGGGTGTCGCACTGCGCCTCGGCCTCGCTCCACCCTCCGACGAAGGAACGGGAGAGCCACCGGCTCGACTTCCGGTTCCGCTTCCCCGCCGGCGCGGCGGGGACCGATCCGGCGGTGGTGCGCCTGGACGTACCGCCCGGCCAGGTGGAGCAGGCCCGGCGCTTCCTGCGCGTGCTCTGGGACGACTACTCGGTACCGGACCGACCGGAGGACGAGGCGGGGTCCGGGCCCGGAGCCGGAGCCGGGTCCGGAACCGGAACCGGAGCCGGTTCCAGGGCCGGGTCCGGGTCCCGGCCCGTGGCCCTGGCCCTGGCCCTGGCGGAGCCCGTAACCGAAGCCGCGCCCGAGGAGAACCCGGACACGGCCCCGGGCACGGCCCCGAACACCGCGGCGGAGGCGGCCCCGAGCAAGGCCGAACCCGAGACCGAACCCGAGCCCGAACTGGGGCGCGTCCCCGAGGGGCCCGCCTGGATCGTCAACCATGTCGGACCGAGGTCGGACGAACTCTTCCGGGACGTGATGGCACGCCCGGCGAACAGCGACCACTAGGCAGGAGGGACGACAGGGGTGACGGGCTCGGCGAAATGGCAGTGCAAGGACTGCGGCAGCAACACCGGGGCGGGGGACACGCCCTGCGACATCTGCGGGTCGACGCGTAAGGGACCGCTCGCGCCGCCCCCCACCCCGTCACGCCCGAAGCCCACCCCGGCGCCCACCCCGTCCCCCGCTCCCTCGCGCCCGGCGCCGAAGCGCCCGTCGCCCGCGCGTCCGTCCGGCGACTGGATCTGCGGGACGTGCCGCGCCACCAACCCGTCGCGGCGGCTCGACTGCGCCGGCTGCGGCAAGAGCTGGAAGGCGAGCGGCGGAAGCGCGCCGAAGAAGCCGGCCCCGAAGCCTGCCGCCACGAAAGCCACGCCCCCGAGGACGACGCCGCCCAGGCCGGGCACCGCCAAGAAGGCCGCCCCCAGGAAGGCGACGCCGCCGAGGCCCACGCCCCGCCGGACCACGCCGACCCCACCGACCACGCCACGCGCCGGGACCACCGGCGGGTCCGGGGCGCGCCCGACGGGCGTCTTCTACCCGCCGCCGAGCAGTACGGGCTACACCCCGCCGCCGCCCCGGGCGACGACGACGCCCCCGTACACCCCGCCCGCCCGCACTCCGACTCCGCCGCGCTACACGCCGCCGCCCTACACCCCGCCTCCGTACCGGCGGCCGGTGAAGAAGAAGTCGAACGGTTGCGTGGTCGGCTGTCTGACGCTGGTCGGCGGACTCGTGCTGCTGGGGATCGTCCAGAGCGCGCTCTCCGGCTCCCTCGGCCTCGGCGGTCCGGACGACTCCGACACGAAGCCGACGGCCGCCCCGAGCAGGTCCGGTCCCGCGTGCCCGTCGCGCATCGCGTCCGCGCTGCCGAGCGGCAAGGACGCCACGCTGGTCAAGGCGTTCCGCACGGACGACCACCGGATCACGCTCTGCAGCACGACGGCGGGGAAGCTGTACTACTACGGCGAGTTCAGGGACCAGCGCGAGGCGGGCATCGCGATGCCGGCGAAGAAGACGGCCAAGGGGTACGAGGCGACCAACAGCCCGTACCGCTACGTCATCGCCGACGGCGCCGTGACCATCTACAAGTCGGGCACGCGCCTCGACCGCGAGGAGCTCACCCCGGAACCCTCTCCGAGCTGAGCCCCTCGCTCCGGTCGGCGCCGCCGCGCCCCGGTCAGCCCTGCTCCGACCCCGGCACGGGCTCCAGCCGCAGCGAGATCGAGTTGATGCAGTACCGCTGGTCCGTCGGGGTGGGGTAGCCCTCGCCCTCGAAGACGTGGCCGAGGTGCGAGCCGCAGCGCGAGCAGCGGACCTCGGTGCGGACCATGCCGTGGGAGCGGTCGTCGATCAGCTCGACCGCCGCCGATTCCTTGGGGTCGAAGAAGGAGGGCCAGCCGCAGTGCGACTCGAACTTCTCGTTCGACGTGAAGAGCTCGGCGCCGCAGGCCCGGCAGGAGTACACGCCCTGCGTCTTCGTGTCCGTGTACTCGCCGCGGAAGGCGGGCTCGGTGCCCGCCTGGCGGAGCACCTGGTACTCCGCCGGGGTGAGCTCCGCACGCCACTGCTCGTCCGGCTTCTCGACCTCGTACGCCATCGCTCGCTCCTCCGCTGCTACTGCTGCCGCTGCTGCTTCTGATCAACTCGTCAGGTGGTCCAGGATCCGCGGTCCGAGGTCCGTGACGTCGCCCGCGCCCATCGTGAGAACGAGATCGCCGGGCTTGGCCATTCCCGCGATGACGTCCGGGACGGTCGCCTTGTCGTGGACGCCCGTGACGTCGGCGCCGGCCCGCTGCGCGGCGGCGATGATCAGCTCGCTCGTGATGCCGGGGATCGGGTCCTCACGGGCCGGGTAGATGTCGAGGACGACCGAGGCGTCGGCGAGGGCCAGCGCGTCGCCCATCTCCTTGCCGAGCTCCTGGGTGCGGGAGAAGAGGTGGGGCTGGAAGACGACGAGCAGGCGCGCGTCACCGGCGGCGCCCCGCATGGCCTCCAGGTCGGCGGTCATCTCGGTGGGGTGGTGCGCGTACGAGTCGATGACCTGGACGCCCGCGGCCTCGCCCTTGAGCTGGAGGCGGCGGCCGACGCCGGTGTAGGCGGTGAGGGCCTGGGCCAGCTCGGCCGGGTCGATGCCGACGCGGGCGCCGGCGGCGAGGGCCGCGGCGGCGTTGTGGGCGTAGTGGCGGCCGGGGACGGAGACGGTGAAGGCGTGCTCGACGCCGTCGAGGAGGACGACGACCTCGCTCTTCATGCCGTTCGGGGCGATCTTCAGGATCCGGGCGTCGGAGTCCTCGGACTCGCCGACCGTGACGATGTGCAGGCCGTCGCGGTCCGCGACCCGGCGGGCCAGCTCGCGGGCGCCCGCGTGCTCGCCGACGACGAGGGTGCCGCCGGGGCGGATCTTGGCGGTGAAGGCCTCGAAGGACTCGTAGATCTCGTCCATGGAGGCGTAGTTCGCGTGGTGGTCCAGCTCGACGTTGAGGACGATCGCGACCTCGGGGTCGTACTTCTGGAAGCTGCGGTCGCTCTCGTCGGCCTCGGCGACGAAGACGTCGCCGGAGCCGTGGCGGGCGTTGGTGCCGGGGCCCGCGAGGTCGCCGCCGATGGCGTACGAGGGGTCGAGGCCCAGCTCGGTGAGGGCGACGGCCAGCATCGAGGTGGTGGTCGTCTTGCCGTGCGTGCCGGCGACGGCGATCGCGCGCAGGTCGTCCATGAGGGAGGCGAGCGCGTCGGAGCGGTGCACGACGGGGATGCCGAGCTCGGCGGCGCGGGCCAGCTCGGGGTTGTCGGCGCGGATCGCGCTGGAGACGACGACGGCGGAGGCGTCGTCGGCGAGGTGCTCGGCGGCGTGGCCGATGTGCACGGTGGCGCCGAGGGCGCGCAGGGCCTCGGCGGTCGGGGACTCCTTGGCGTCGCTGCCGGCGACCTTGGCGCCCCGCTGGGCGAGGATCTTCGCGATGCCCGACATTCCGGCACCGCCGATGCCGATGAAGTGCGGCCGTTCCATGGCGGCAGGGATGGCGGGTGCCATGCGGTTCTCTCCCCGGGGGTGCGCCTGACGATGTCGTCCGGCTGTGTCGTCTGGCTGTGTCGTACTGGAAGCACCAGCCTAGTGGCTCGTGGCAGAGGGCCCGGGGCACGGCGGGTCCGCCGTGCCCGCGCCCCCTGCACGGGGCGCGGACACGGCCCGGCTACGCCTTACTCCTCGCTGTGGGCGAAGAGCTTCAGGACGGGCACGCCGACCTTGTGGCGGGCCCGGGAGGCCCAGTCCCGGTGGAAGAACTCCTCCACGTAGTGCGGGGCGGTGAGAACGATCACCTCGTCCGCCTCCGACTCCTCGACCACCGCCTTCATCTTGGTGAGCGGGTGGTCCTCGACGACCTGGCCGACCGCTTCGCAGCCGGCGTTTCTCAGCGCCTGGAGCGAGTACTCCAGGGCCTGCTCGGCGGGGACCCGGGCGGCCTTGCCCTCCGGCTCCTCGCCCTCGTGGGCGGCGTCCTTCAGTTCGCCCATGGCGACGTCGTCGATGGCCCGCAACAACACATCGGCCTGGTCACCACGCGGCTGCATAAGGACGATGAAGGACACGTCCTCGTCGCCGTGCAGCGTGGTGACGAACTCCACGTCGACGGACGTCAGGGGCTTCTCGATCATCAGAACGCTTGTGAACACCTCAGGAGCCCTTCTGCGGAAACCATCCTTCCCCGTGCCCGCACGGGGTCTGCGACATAAGTGTGCCCAGCGGACGGAAAGCGGAACGACAAATTCCGCCGATTGTCAGATCCGACGGTAGCGGGTGAAGAGGAAGCCGTCCTGCTCCAGCACCGACACCACCGCGAAGCGTGTCGGGACCGCCACCGAAGGGCCTCCCGCGATCCGCTGCGCGTCGCCCGCCGTCATCGCCGGCGAGATCGTCAGACACAGCTCGTCGAGGACGTCCGCCGCCACGAACTGGCCGAGCAGCCGGGGCCCGCCCTCGGTCAGCTGGCGCCGCAGCCCGCGCTCCGCGAGGGCCGCGACCGCACGGGCGGGATCCACCCCGGCCCCGTCACCCGCGACCAGCACCTCGGCGCCCGCCTCGCGGGCGGCCCGTACGCGCTCGGCGGGCGCGGCGGCCCCCGTCAGGATCAGGGTCCGCACCAGCGGCTCCGTGAAGAGCGGCAGGGAGAAGTCGAGGTCGAGGGAGGCGGTGACCACGGCGATCACGGGCGCGGGGCCCTGCCCGGCGGCGGCCCGGCGGGCGGCGAAGGCCTCCCGCGCCCTGGCCGGGCGGTACCCCTCCAGGCGTACCGTTTCCGCGCCCACGACGATCACGTCGGCGAGCCCGCGCAGGGTGCCGAAGATCCGCATGTCCGTGTCGGACGAGAGCGGCTGGGACCGGCCGTCGTGCTGGCCGGCCCCGTCGAGGGACGAGACCATGTTGGCCCGCAGCCACACACCGTCACCCTCCGGGTACGCGTAGGCGTCGGCCAGCTCGTCGAGGGACCACTCCCGGCCGCCGACCGAAAGCTCGTTCGAGGGGGTCTCCGGGGCCTCCCCCGCCGTGGGCACCCCGGGCCCGGAGGACCTTGCGGGGACCTCCCCGGCGCCGGTCTCGGGGGCTGTCATGTCCGTCACAGGGAGCAGTCGTCGCATCCTCGGAGTCTGACATGGCGCTTACAGTGGGGAACTGTGTCGACCCACGCCCTCACCGAAGCGGCTTCCACCGAAGCGGCCCCGCTCTCGCTCTGCTCCCGAGAGCCCCACGTCCCCGCCGACCGACTCGTCGCGGAGATGGTGCCGCCTCCCCGCTTCGACTCCGTACGCTTCGACACGTACCTCCCGGACCCGAACCAGCCGAGCCAGACGGACGCCGTCAAGGCGCTGAGCGGCTTCGCCGAGGGCCTCGGCGGGGCGCACGCCTCCGGCGCCGGGAAGCGCCGCTGGTTCGCCAAGAAGCCGGCCGCCCCGAGCGGGCCGCGCGGGGTCTACCTGGACGGCGGGTACGGCGTCGGCAAGACCCACCTGCTGGCCTCCCTCTGGCACTCGACCCCCGCCGATCCGTCGCTGAAAGCTTTCGGCACCTTCGTCGAGCTGACGAACCTGGTCGGCGCGCTCGGCTTCCAGCAGACGGTGAAGACCCTCAGCGGGCACCGCCTCCTCTGCATCGACGAGTTCGAGCTCGACGACCCGGGCGACACCGTCCTCGTCTCCAGCCTCCTCGGCAAGCTCGTCGAGGCGGGCGTGGCGCTCGCCGCCACCTCCAACACGCTCCCCGGCAAGCTCGGCGAGGGCCGCTTCGCCGCCGCCGACTTCCTCCGCGAGATCCAGGGCCTCTCCGCGCACTTCATGCCGCTGCGGATCGACGGCGAGGACTACCGCCACCGCGGCCTGCCCGAGGCCCCGGCCCCGTACTCCGACCAGGCCGTGACGGAGACCGCGTACGCGACGCCCGGCGCCTCCCTCGACGACTTCCCGCACCTCCTCGACCACCTGGCCAAGGTGCACCCGAGCCGGTACGGCGCGCTCACCGACGACCTCACGGCGGTCTGCCTCACCGACGTCCAGCCGGTCCCCGACCAGTCGACGGCGCTCCGGCTCGTCGTCCTCGCCGACCGGCTGTACGACCGCGAGATACCCGTCCTCGCCTCCGGAATGCCCTTCGACAAGCTCTTCAGCGACGAGATGCTGAACGGCGGCTACCGCAAGAAGTACTTCCGGGCGATCTCCCGGCTCACCGCGCTCGCACGCGACGCGAAGGGGCTTGTCGCGCAGTAGCTTGGGGGCCGTACCCGATCGAAAGGGATCCACCATGGCCACCGTGCGTCACGCCCACACCGTCTGGCAGGGCGACCTCCTCAAGGGTTCCGGCGTCGTCACCCTCGACTCGTCCGGCCTCGGCTCGTACGACGTCTCCTGGCCGGCCCGGACCGAGGAGCCGAACGGCAAGACGAGCCCCGAGGAGCTCATCGCCGCCGCGCACTCGTCCTGCTTCTCGATGGCCTTCTCCAACATCCTGGCCAAGGCCTACGCGCCGCCGGCCCGCCTGGAGACCAAGGCCGACGTCACCTTCCAGCCGGGCCAGGGCATCACCGGCATCCACCTCACCGTGCGCGGCGAGGTCCCCGGCCTGAACGCCGACCGGTTCCAGGAGCTGGCGGAGGACGCGAAGAAGAACTGCCCGGTCAGCCAGGCGCTCACGGGCACGACGATCACGCTCACCGCCGAACTGGTCTGACCCCGGGTCAGACCGGCCGCCACACGAGGCAGTTGTGGCCCGCATGGTTCACGTGTCACCACTGTGCGTGATACACACATGCGGGTCACACGTCACACACCTGTCCTGTCCGCCAACAGGAAGTTGTCGCCTCATGTCCTCGACACGACGTCAGATCCTCTCCCGCACCGGCGCGTCCGTCGCCGGGATCGCCTTCACCGGCGCCTTCTCCGAACTCTTCGCCGGCGGCGCGGCCGCCGCCGGGATCGGGAACCGGGGCGGCTACGGCCCCCTCCTCCCCGACCCCGCCGGACTCCTCGACCTCCCGGCGGGCTTCCGCTACAAGGTCCTCTCGCGGCAGGGCGATCCGCTCCGCTCCGGCGAGGGGCCCGTCCCCAGCAACCACGACGGCATGGGCGCCTTCGCCGGCCGTCGCGGGCGCGTGCACCTCGTCCGCAACCACGAGAACCGGGTCACCGGGAAGATCGGTGTCCCGACCGTCCCCGGTCTGACGTACGACCCGGCCGCGAAGGGCGGGTGCACGGCCCTCGAACTCGACGGCCGGAACAACGTCCTCGGCGAGCGGGTCGCCATCGCCGGGACCGCCGTCAACTGCGCCGGCGGGCCCACCCCCTGGAACACCTGGCTCACCTGCGAGGAGACCGAGGACAGGGCCGGGACGAACGGCTACACCAAGGACCACGGCTTCATCTTCGAGGTCGACGGCGCCGACCCCCACCGCACCGGGGCCGTCCCGCTCACCGCGATGGGCCGCTTCCAGCACGAGGCGATCGCCGTCGACCCGTCGAGCGGCATCGTGTACGAGACGGAGGACGCCTTCCAGCAGCCCTTCGGCCTCTTCTACCGCTTCCTCCCGGACAAGCCGCTCGGCGGCACCGGTTCGCTGCGCGCGGGCGGCGCCCTGGAGGCGATGCGGGTGCCCGGCGTACCCGACCTCTCGGTGATCCAGGAGACCGGCGCCCGCTTCGAGGGCGTCGAGTGGGTCCCCGTACCGGATCCGCAGGCGGCCGAGACGCCCATCAGGCTCCAGGACTTCGGGCCGAAGGGCATCACGCACGCCCAGAAGCTGGAGGGCTGTTACTGGGGCGGGCGGGCCGTGTACTTCGTGTCCTCCTTCGCCCGCCTCAAGGACGGCTCCGGCGCGACGCACTTCGGACAGGTGTGGAAGTACGAGCCGCACCGGCGCCGCCTCACGCTCGTCGTCGTCTTCGGCCCGAGCACGGACATCCAGCTGCCTGGCGAGTCGCCGGACAACATCTGTCTGACGCCGAGCGGAGGCCTGATGGTCAGCGAGGACGGCGACGGGGCCCAGCACGTCTACGGGGTGAGCAGGAAGGGCGAGGTGTACGCGGTCGCCCGCAACGCCCAGGCTCTGACATCAGCTGCTACCGCAGCGGGCGGGACGCCCGAGGCCCCGGAGTGGGGCGAGTTCGCGGGCGTCACCTTCTCCCCGGACGGCTCCACGCTGTACGTGAACTGCTACACGCCGGGGACGACGTTCGCGGTGACGGGCCCGTGGTGCTGAGCTGAGCGGTGGGCACCAGGCGGTCGCGCTACGCGCGTCACGCTCTCGTAGCGCGACCGCCCCCCACCGAAACGAACCCAGCCGGTACGTCACCGCCGTCGCGGGCGGACGGGATCCACGACGGCTTCCCCGCCCGGTCCCGCATCATCCTGGGCAGCGGCATCACGAGCGCGGCCCTCGCCGCCTTCCTGCTCGACCTCCTCTTCCACCACACGCGGCGCGCGGTCGCGGGCGACCGGGTTCCGTCGCAGGATCGGGGAAGGACGAGCGGTGCGGCGGAAGGGTCACCCGGTGGCGAAGAAGGACGGCAAGAAGAAGGACGACCGGAAGAAGCGGGAACAGCGGAAGCGGCGGGACGCACCCCTGCGTGACGTGCTGCGCGTCCCCGAGGGCGAGCGGCTCGACCTCACCGCGTACGACGCCTCGGCGACCCCGGCCGGCCCCGCCGACAAGGCGGCCGGCCTGGCCGCCACCGCCGCCCTCGCGCCGCGCCTCGCGGACCTCCAGGAACGGCTGTACGCGTCGAGCGCGGCGGGCGACCGGCGGCGGCTGCTCCTGGTCCTCCAGGGCATGGACACCAGCGGCAAGGGCGGCACGGTCAAGCACGTCATCGGTCTCTTCAACCCGTCCGGCTGCCGCATCCACGCCTTCAAGGCACCGACGCCGGAGGAGCAGAACCATCCGTTCCTCTGGCGGATCATGAAGGCGCTCCCCCAGCCGGGCGAGATCGGCATCTTCGACCGCTCGCACTACGAGGACGTCCTCATCGCACGCGTCCGCGACCTGGTCCCGCGCGAGCGGCTCGACCGCCGCTACGAGCAGATCAACCGCTTCGAGAGCTCGCTCGCCGAGGACGGCGTGACGGTCGTCAAGGTGTTCCTGCACATTTCGTACGAGGAGCAGCGCAACCGGCTCCTGGAGCGCCTGGACAACCCCGAGAAGCACTGGAAGTTCAACCCGGGCGACATCGAGGAGCGGTCGGTGTGGCCGGCGTACCGGGAGGCGTACGAGATCGCCCTCGAACGCTGCACGACGGACGAGGCCCCTTGGTACCTGGTCCCGGCGGACCGCAAGTGGTACCGGAACTGGGCGATCAGCAAGCTGCTGCTCGAACACCTGGAGGCGCTGGACCCGGCGTACCCACCGGGCGACTTCGACGTGGACGAGTGCCGGCGGCGACTACTGCTGACGTGAGCGGCGCCAGTCCCTGACGGCGCGCGTCAGCGCCTCGGAGGACTCCAGGTCGAGGAGCTCCAGCCGGCCGTGGCCGACCATGACGGTGAACAGCCGGCCCAGGAGCGCCGTCTCCTCCGCCCGGGCCAGCCGGACGGTGAAGGTGGTCATGACCTTCGTGTCGTCCAGCCAGGTCACCAGATCGAACAGCGTGTCGATCCCGGTGTCGTCCAGGTCCCTGACGGCCCGGCCGAGTCGCAGGTCGGGCCCGGCGGCGACCGCCGCGGCGAGGACTAGGGCGGCCACGTCGTACCGTCCCGCCTTCGCGAGCCCCACCGAGGCCCGCAGGCCGAAGCGGTCGAGCCGGCTCCCGTTGGCGAGCTTCTCCGCCACCCGCGCCAGGGGGGCCGGGCTCACGGTGCCGGCCAGCGCGGCCGTCACGAGGGTGACCGCCTGGGCGTCGCTCCGCACCCGGCCCACCGCCTCGGCGAGGACCCGGTCGGCCTCGGAGTCGGAGCGGGTCCCGGCGTCCCGCAGGCCCTGGAAGACGACGGCCGCGCTGCGCTGGGTGACCCGGGAGGCGACCGCCGCCGTCCACGACTCCCGGGTCCGGGTCCGTCCCAGCCGGACGACCTCCGGGGCGAAGGCCAGCACGTCGTCCAGCGGCCTCAGCCGCGCCACGTCCGCGGCGAACGTCTCCGGGGCGGCTCCGATCTCCAGCAGCCAGCGCAGCAGCTCCGCCACCTCCTCAAGGGGACGCGACCACGCGGCCTCGGTCAGGTCCCGCGCCGCCTCGGGGAGGTCGTCCCCGTCCCACATCGCCGCCAGCCGACGCTTGAACAGCTCCAGCGGTACGTCGTCCAGGGCCGTCGCCGGGCCCCGCCGCGACAGCTCCTCCTCCAGGTCCAGCACCTGGTCCCGCAGCTCCCTGCCCTGGCGCTCGGCATCCGCCCGGAGGCGTTCGGCGTCCTGGAGATCCTGGCGGAGCCGGGTGATCTCCCCGAGGAGGTCCTCCTGCGCGCGGCTGAGGGCGGTCCGCTCCGCGCCCCAGTCCATGCGGAGCTGTGTCAGGTCCTCGGCGACGTGACGTACTTCGGACTCCTTGCGTTCCAGGAGGGAGTGCAGGGCCTCGACGGTGCGGTGGGCCCGTTCCGTGTCGCGGCGGGAGCGGGCCAGCTCGCCCCGCAGGCTCTCCAGCTGGAACTCCGCCGGGTTGCAGACGCGCAGCGCCTCCAGCCGCTGCCCCCGGATCGCCTCCTTGGCCTCCGGCTGGAGCGGGGCGCCCACGTGCTCCTCCACCTCCCGCACCAGGCGGTCGATGAACTCCTGAGGGGCGAGGCGCCGGCCGGAGAGGTAGCGGGACACGGCGGACTTGTCGAGGTGGACGCGGTGGGCGTACTGGGTCTGCGGGATGCCGAGGCGGTTGAACAGTCCTGTCAACACGGTGCCGAGTGCGGCGACTTCGGCCACCTCGCCCCGCTCGACGTCGGACGAGGTGCCCTGCGCGCCCTGCGTACGGGCCACTTCGGTCATCGTGCCTCTCCCCCGGCGGTGTTGACGCCGCATCGGCAACAGTTGCGGCTTTCGCAACGTACCGGACGGAGCCGACGGTGGGGGCTCGTCGATCTCCTCCTCGCCTCCCGAAGGAACCCCATGCGCACTCTCCGCCGGGCGCAGCGCGCCCTCATCGTCCTCGTCGCGACGCTGCCCCTGCTGCTCGTCACCCTTGCCTTCGTCCCCGCGCTGCTCGTCCTCCCCTTCCGCCGGGACCGGGCCGCACACGCCCAGGCGATGGTGCGTCAGCTCAGCGCGTGGACTCGGGTGCTGCTGCTGTCGAGTCGCGAGCGTTAGTCACTTTGATCAGTTAACTTCCGATCGTGAACATTTCTGTACGAAAGATGGCGGCGTCCGCTCTCCTGGGCGCCGCTCTCGTCGGCTGCGGCGGGGGCGGCGACCCGACCCCCGCGGCGAAGGAGCCGACAGGGCCGACGGGGTCGACGGCGCCGGCCGCCCCCCACAGCCCCTCGGCTCCGGCCGACGCGGCGGCCGGGCCCAAGCCGGCGGCCGGACGCGGCGGCGTACGCACCGCGGCCCCCACCCTGGCCCCGGGGCCCGGCGGACTCACCCCGGTGTACTCCCGCCGGACCGCGGGGGCGCCGAACAGCGCCGAGAAGGTCGTCGCGCTCACCTTCGACGCCGACATGACCGCCGACCAGGGCCCCCGGGCCGCGCGCGGCGAGCACTTCGACAACCCGCAGCTCGTCGCGACCCTGCGCCGGCTCAAGGTCGACGCCACCGTCTTCATGACGGGCCGCTGGGCGGAGGAGTACCCGGACCAGGCCAAGTCCATCGGCGGCGACCCGCTCTTCGAGATCGCCAACCACTCCTACAGCCACTACGCCTTCGCGTCCCCCTGCTACGGACTTCCGACCGTCGCGGGCCCCGACATGACCGCGGACGTGCAGCGGGCCTTCGACGCCTTCCGGGACGCCGGGGCGGTCAACGTCGTCCCGTACTTCCGCTTCCCCGGCGGCTGCTACGACGACGCCGCCCTGCGCGCGCTCGGCCCCGCCGGGGTGACGGCGGTCCAGTGGGACGTGGTCAGCGGCGACGCCTTCGCCAAGGACGCGGACGCCGTCGCCGAGCAGGTGCTCGACGGGGTGAAGCCCGGCTCGCTCGTCGTCATGCACTGCACGCGCAGCGCCGCGCCCGTCACCGAGCAGGCGATCCGCCGGATCGTCCCGGAACTCCGGGCGCGCGGCTACCGCTTCGTGAAGGTCTCGGAGCTGATGGGCGGCCGCTGAGCCGCACGACGCCTCCTAGCCCGAGCAGGCGTTGCGCTGCGCTTCCTGCCATTCACACACCGGGCAGAGCGTGATCCCCTTGACCGACTCGGGGTACTCGGTCGGCTCCTGGCACAGGACGCAGGAGGCGAAGGGGCCCTCGGCCGCCGGTTCGGGCTTCGGGCCGACGGGCTCGGAGGTGCCGTCGCAGTAGGACGTGGACTCGGTCATGTGGTCGAGCGTACTCACTCGGGGGTTGCTCACTCGGGGGTTACTCACTCCGGGGTTGCTCACTCGGGGGTTGCTCACTCGGGGGTTGCTCACTCCGGAGTTGCTCCCTTCGAGCCCGCTCACTCCGCGCCCGCTCACTCCAGGCGTGCCGTGGCCCGGCAGGCGAGGGCCGCCGTCGCCGCCGCGAGGAGCACGGCTCCGGCGCACGCGAGCCAGGGCAGCTGTGCGGTCGTCGTGCGGGAGCCGGTGACCAGGGCGGTCAGCGCGTGCTTCGCCGGGGAGCCCGTGGTCACGAGGGCGAGGAGCGAGCCGGTGACGAGCGCCGCGACCGACCAGCCGGCGGCCTTGACGAACGGGCGGGCGGTGAGGGCGCCCACGGAGGCGCCCGTCAGCACACAGGCCGCCGTCGCGAGGAGCCCCGCGCCCGCGGCGGCGAGCGGGCCGACCCCGCGCAGGTCGCCGATCGCCGTGACACCGAGGACGGCGAGCACGCCGAGGAGCCCCGGCAGGGCGGTCCCGGTGAGCAGCGCCGCGAGGTGGGCGCGGCCCCGGCCGGCGGCCGCGGCGACGACGTTCCGGGCGGCGGGCGGTTCCTGGGTGAGGCAGATCCGTACGCACCAGGCCGTCACCGGGACCAGGGCCGCCGCCGAGAAACCGAGCGCGCCGAGCACGGGCTCGCCCGCGCGGACGCCGACGGCGAGGAAGGCCGCGTAGAGGAGGAGCGGTGCGAGCCAGCGCTGCGAGCGGAGGAGCAGACCCGACTGGTAGCGCAGGAGCGCCGTCATACCCGTACGCCTTCGGAGTCGAGTCGGTGGATGTGCCAGGAGGCGGCGAGGAGCGCCGCGAGGAGGGCGTCGGAGTGTGCCGCGCCGACGGTCAGGACGAGCGTGCCGATGGGGTCGGTGGGGCCGTCGGGCTCGTCGGAGTGCGGCGACTCGGTGGCGGGGGCGCCCGGGAGGCCGTCCGGGAGCGGCTTGCCGCCGGAGGCGGTGATCCGGACCCGGGGCTCCGGCGGCGCTTCCCGCGCCGCTGCCGCGACGGCCCGTACCGCGCCGGCCTCCACGGCGTACACCGCGTCCGCCTCCCCCGCGAGGCGGCGCGGGTCGTGGTCGACGAAGACGGCCGTGCCGCCCGCCGCGACCCGTTCCCGGACGGCGCGGTCCAGTGCGGTGCGGGCGGTGGTGTCGAGGCCGGTCCAGGCCTCGTCGAGGACGAGGAGGTCCGGGTCCGCGAGGAGGGCCTGGGCGACGGCGACCTTCTGGCTGGTGCCCTTGGAGAGTTCCGCCAGTTCCGTACGGGCGTGCTCGGCGGCCCCGAAGCGCTCCAGCCACTCCGCCGCCCGGGCCCGGGCCGTCGCCCGGCCGAGGCCCTGGACGCGGCCCAGGTGGACCAGGTAGTCGCCGGCCGTGAAGGGCAGGGCCACCGGGAAGCGTTCGGGGACGTACGCGGTGCGGGGCGGGCGGCCGGTGATCCGGCCCTCGCTCGGGGCGTCGATCCCGGCGACAAGACGGAGCAGCGTCGACTTCCCGGTGCCGTTGGTGCCGACGACCCGGACGAGGGCGGGGGCGGGCAGGTCGAGGACGGCCCCGCGCAGGACCCACGGCCCGCGCGGGCCGTACCGCCGCCCGACCCCCTCCAGCCTCAACTCGACGAGTTCTTCTGCGGGGTGAGCTCGCTGGGCCGGACGACGACGAAGCCCTGCCCCTCCAGCTTGAGCTGCACCGCCTCGCCCGAGCCGCCGCGGATCATCGAACCGAGGGACTGCGAGCGGTGCAGCGAGGTGCGGAGCTGCTCGCTCCAGCCGACGACGGCGTCGGTGTCGACGAACACGGGGGCCTGCGGGGAGACGGGGATGACGATGGGGTTGCCCTCGCAGATCAGCGCCACCTTCCCGTAGCCGGAGAAGACGGAGTTGAAGATGCCGCCGCCGGTCACGCCGGCGCCCTTCACCGTCTTGATCTCGTAGTGGAGGGTCGAGTCGAAGCAGAGGACGTTGCGGCCGTTGACCGAGAAGGCGTCGCCCTGCTCGATCTCGATGATGAAGCAGTTCTGCGCCTCGTGCGCGAACCAGGCCTCGCCCTGGCCGCGGACGGCCATCAGCGCCAGGCCCTCGCCGGTGACGGCGCGCTTGAGCAGGCCGCCGATGCCCTGGCCCTTGCGCTCGAAGTGGAGATCGCCGCGGAAGGCGATCATCGAGCCCTGACGGGCGTGCATCTCGCCGTTGACGGTGTACTTGACCGACTTCGCGTTCTGCAGGGTCATGCCCGGGAAGCCGGCCGCCTCGGCGAGATGTTCGCCGGCGAAAAGATCACTCTTCATGCAGGGCATCCTGGCCCGGAAGCCCTGATTCCCACAAGAATCCCCCGCAGTTCGCACGCATCGGCAGTGGCAGACTTGCCGGGTGAGCAGCCACGAGACCGACCTCCGCGATGAGAAGCCCCAGTTCGTCCTCCCCCTGGTCGTACGGATCGAGCGCGACGCGCCCCCGTCCCGTACCGACGCCCTGGAGACCGCCGCGCGGGCCGTCCTGGAGATCCTCACCGACGACCGTTCCCTCGGCGAGGGCGAGTGGGCGCAGGCCATGACGGACTGGGAGGACGCCCGGATCCGCAAGGTCGTGCGCCGGGCGCGCGGCGCGGAGTGGCGGAAGGCCGGAGCGCTCCCGGGGATCACCGTGGCCGGCGCGGAGGCGGAGGTACGGGTCTTCCCGCCGGTGCCGCTCGACGGCTGGCCCAAGGAGCTGGCCAAGCTCCAGGTGTCGGGCACCGAACTCGACGACCCGGCGGCGCCCGGTCCCGTACCGGACGGGGCCGTGGTGCTCTGGATCAACCCCGGGGTCGACATGTCGGCGGGCAAGACGATGGCGCAGGCCGGCCACGGCGCGCAGCTGCTGTGGTGGGCGATGGACGACGCGGACCGGAAGGCCTGGCAGGCGGCCGGCTTCCCGCTCGCGGTGCGCACCGCGACACCCGAACACTGGGCCGCGCTCGCGGCGGGCGACAGCGGCCTTCCGGTCGTACGCGACGCCGGTTTCACGGAGATCGCCCCCGGAAAGACGGTCGTCTCCGAGGGCAGCCCCCTCTTCGCTCCCCACCTCCGACTGCGCCGCCCGTAGAAGACCGAGGCCATGACCTCGCCCTTGGGCCGGCGGGCCGACCGATCCGCGTCCCTGCTGCTCCTCTTCCTCCTGGCGGGAGCCAGTGCCCTCGCCCGCGGCCCCGCCAGGTGGAAGCTCAGGAAGATCGCCACGTCGGACGAGGTCCGACGGAAGCGGCAGCGCGCCGAGCACGAACTGCGGGCGCGCGCCGAGGAGATCGGCAGGTCCGGGCCGTGGGGCCCGGCCCTGCGCACCACTCTGGTGGACTCGTGCACCCGGGGCGGCGCCAGGAACCTCTTCGACCGGAACGCGCCGAAGCAGCCCGCCATGTCCTGCACGCTGCGACTGCACCTGTACTTCGTCGTGGACCGTCCCGTACCCGACATCGTCGGGGACCTGCGCTCCATGACGACTCCCGCGGTCTGGTCCGAGGATTCGATACGGGCCGTCCTGCGCTACTACGAGACCGAGGTCCACGCGTCGCCGCACACCTACCCGCCGTCCGTCGGAAGCCTCAAGGGCGGGGAGCAGCTGTCCTGGGACGCGCCCGGCGACAACGTGCGGGCGAAGGTCGCGGAACCGCGCCCAGGGCGGCGTAAAGCGGTGCTCGGCACCTGCGCGTCCGACCCTGCGGATGTCACCCTCCGCGCGCTGCGGGAGCGGCCGGGGACGCTCTTCGCGTGGACGCTGACCACGGGCTACCACACGGTCCAGGGCACCAGGTGAGCCCGAGGGGCACGACGGGACGACGCTGCTGAGCCGCTCCCGTCAGTCCGCCTCCGGCGGCCGGGTGCGGCGGGCGTAGGCGCGGGCGGCGCGGGCGCGGTCGCCGCAGCGGGTGGAGCACCAGTGGCGGCGGCCGTGGCGGAGCAGGTAACGGTTGCAGGGGGTGGAGCCGCAGCTGGTGAGGCGGTCGGCCTCGGGGCCGGTGACGAGGTCGGCCGCGTTGGCCGCGAGCGCCGCGAGGGCGCGGCCGAGGATCTGGTCGGTGGGGCAGGGCGCCGCGCGGTAGGGGCCGTTGCGCTCGTCCCAGTACAGCAGGGCGGCCGTGGGGGCCTTGCCGATCGCGTCGTTGACGGCGGAGAGCGCCATGGGCAGGGCGGGCACGCCCGCGACCCGGGCGGCCAGCAAGGACCTGACGTGTTCGCGCAGGGAGCGCAGCTGCGCCGCGCACATCTCCTGCACTCCGGCGTCGGCCGGCGCGAGGCCGTGCTCGGTGAGCCACCGGTTCGTGGCCTCGGGGGTGCCGAGGAAGTCCATGGAGTGCCCGCCGGGCAGCGTGACGACGCTGTTGACGAAGGCGAGGGCGATGTACTCCTCCGCCCCCGGCGCGGGCGGCGGCATGGATGCGGCGGTCGAGGTCTCACTCATGGTTCTCATGGTACGGCTTGCTTTCATCCGTGAGTCATGGACTATGGTCCTCACGGATAGATCGCCACTTATTCGTGAGGTTCTGATGACTGACACCGGCACGCCCGCTGAGCACGAGCAGATCCCCGTCCGCGTCCTCGGAGGCCCGACCGCACTCTTCGAGTACGGCGGCCTGCGCTTCCTGACCGACCCCACGTTCGACGCACCCCGCGAGTACCCCGTACCCGGCGGCCTGCTGAGCAAGACGGCGCCCTCCGCCACCACGCCGGCCGAGATCGGCCCGATCGACGTGGTCCTGCTCTCCCACGACGAACACCCCGACAACCTCGACGCGTCCGGCCGCGCCCTCCTCGCGGACGTCCCGCTGACCCTCACCACCACCGGCGGCGGACAGCGCCTGGGCGCGGGGACCAAGGGACTGGCCGACTGGGAGTCGGTCAAGCTGGACCGCCCCGGCGGCGGCACCGTCACCGTCACCGCCGTGCCCGCCCTGCACGGCCCCGGTACCCGCGAAGAGGTCGAGCCGTTCACCGGCCAGGTCGTCGGCTTCGTCCTGACCGGGCAGGACCTGCCCACCTTCTACGTCAGCGGCGACAACGCCTCGCTCGGCCTGGTCCAGGAGATCGCCGAGCGGTTCGGCCCGGTGGACACCGCCGTCCTGTTCGCCGGAGCACCCCGTTTCCCCCAGCTCTTCGGCGGCGCCACGATCGTCCTCGACAGCGCGCAGGCCGCCGAGGCCGCCACGATCCTCGGCGCCCGCCGCGTGGTCCCCGTCCACTGCGACAGCTGGGCGCACTTCACCGAGAGCCGCGACGACGTGATCGCCGCGTTCACCGCCGCCGGGCTGCTCGACCGCCTCGACCTGGGCGGGGCCCTCCACCGGACGCCGGAACCTCAAATGTAGCTCTGAACGTCCCCCTCCCTGGGTTCGAACGTCTCCGCCGGGGCCATCACGTGGATGACTGAGGACCGAAGGAGGGGGACATGGGGGACATGGAGGACATGACGGCACTCGGCATCGGCATCGGCTGGCGTCCCGAGATCGCGGAGGCGGTGGAGGCGCTGACCGGCGTCGACTGGGTCGAGGTGGTCGCGGAGAACATCTGCGCCGACCACCTGCCCGACTCGCTGACCCGGCTGCGGGAGCGCGGCGTGACGGTCGTCCCGCACGGGGTGTCGCTCGGGCTCGGCGGCGCGGACCGGCCGGACCCGGCGCGGCTCGCGGCGCTCGGCGAGAAGGCGGTGGCGCTGGGGGCGCCGCTGGTCACGGAGCACATCGCGTTCGTACGGGCCGGGGGGCCGCTCACCGCGTCGCCGCTCCTGGAAGCGGGCCACCTGCTGCCCGTGCCCCGCACCCGGGACGCGCTCGACGTGCTCTGCGAGAACGTCCGCATCGCGCAGGACGCGCTGCCCGTGCCGCTCGCCCTGGAGAACATCGCGGCCCTCATCGCCTGGCCCGGGGAGGAGCTGACGGAGGGGCAGTTCCTGGCGGAGCTGGTGGAGCGTACGGGGGTACGGCTCCTCATCGACGTCGCCAACCTGCACACCAACCACGTCAACCGCGGCGAGGACCCGGCGAAGGCCCTGTCCGAGCTGCCGGTGGAGGCCATCGCGTACGTCCACGTGGCGGGCGGCGTCGAGCGCGACGGCGTCTGGCACGACACGCACGCCCACCCGGTGCCGCGCCCCGTCCTCGACGTCCTGGCGGACCTCGCCTCGCGGGTCTCGCCGCCCGGCGTGCTCCTGGAGCGGGACGACGACTTCCCGCCCGCGGAGGAGCTGGCCGCGGAGCTGACGGTGATCCGGGAGACGGTGGCACGCGCCCGGAGCGCGGGAACGCCGGTCGCCGGATCCGTCGCCCCGGCGCAGCCGCTGCTCATCGGCGCGGGCGCCCGCGTCTCGGGCGGGCCGATGCCGAGCGCCCTGGCCGTCGATGTCGACAGCGACAGCGACAGCGACATGGACGTGGACGTGGACATGGACTCCGTGGCGCCGGGCCTGCCCCGGCCCAGGGCCGCCGCCGACGACGTTCCCGTTCCCGAGCCCTCCGACGGCGCCCGCCAGCGCGTCGCGCTCGCTCAGGCCGCGCTGCTGTCCGCGCTCGTCGCCGGGACCCCCGCGCCCGAAGGGTTCGACAGCCGGCGCCTCGGGGTGCAGAGCCGGGCGCTCGCGGCCAAGCGGGCCGGGGTCGTCGCGAAGGTCGCCCCCGAGCTTCCGGAGATCCTCGGCAAGGGCTTCCGGCCCGCGTTCCTCGCGTACGCCAGGACCCGCCCCATGACCGGCGGCTACCGCCGTGACGCCCTCGACTTCGCCGAGCACCTGCTGCTCGCCGACCGCCCCGAGGACCCGGCCGCCCGACGGCGGCTCACCGAGTGGTGGCAGGACCGTTCCGGCAGCCGCCCGCCCGGCCGCGCCGTCCGGCTCGCCCGGGCCGCCCGCCACGCCCTCGTCCGGAGGTGACCGCGTGAACGCCCTGGTCGTCGTCTTCTACGTCGCCGGCGCCGCCGGCATCGCCCTGCTCATCACCCGCGTCGTCCGCTCGCGCGGCCGCTCCGGCGGGCCGATCCACGACCGGTACGAGGCGGCCTTCCTCAACGGCGGCCCGGCCCGGGTCGTCGACGCCGCCATCGCCGCCCTCCAGTCCGACGGCCGGATCGCGATCGGCGGCCCCGGCATCGTCGCGGTCGTCCGGCCCGTCGCGCACGACCCGGTGGAACGCGCCGTACTCGACGTGCACGCCGCCGCCCCGCACGGGGCCCTGCACCACCTGCGGCTCGCCGTGATGCGGCACCCGGCGGTCCAGGAGCTCGGTGACGGGCTCGCGGGGCGCGGGCTCATCGAGGAGCCGGCGAGGCGGAGCACCACCCTCGCCTGGTGCCTCGCGCTCGGCCTCACGGCCTTCTTCCTCTTCCCCGTCTCGGTCGTCCTCACCATCCTCGACCTGGCCACCGCACCGGAGATGTCGGTGCCGTTCGTCGTGAAGGTGCTGCCCCTCCTGTTCGCCGCCGGGGTCACGGCCATCGCGTGCGGGGCGATCTCCGGGAAGCGGCTCACCTCCGCCGGGCAGGCCGCCCTCGCGGCGTACGGACGGGCCCACGGCCACCTCGCCGACGCCGGTCACCTCGTGGCCCTGTACGGGCTGCGGGGCCTGCCCGACCCCGTGCTGCGGGAGCAACTCCTCGCCGCCGCCCGGGTGTACGCGCCCCGAAGGAGCCGCGGGCGCGGAAGGCGTCCCGCGCCCTCGCACCACCTCTCCGCCGACTACGCCGCCGCCGGTGTGGCCACCGCGTGGTGCGCGGAGAACAGCTTCTGCGGCGGGGGCGGCTCCTCCTCGGGCGGAAGCTCCGGCTCGTGCTCGTCCGGCTCGTGCTCGTCCGGCTCCTGTTCCTCCGGTTCCTGTTCCTCCGGCTCGTGCTCGGGCGGCGGGTCCGGCTGCGGTGGCGGGGGCGGCAGTTCCTGTTCGAGCTCCAGCGGCAGTTCCTGCTCCAGCTCCAGTTCCAGCGGGAGTTCGTGCTCCAGCTCCAGCAGCTGATCACCCGTTCGAGTGGCGGGGGCCCGCGACCTGTCGTAGAACTCGGACATGGTCTGGGTTCCGCTTCTCCTCGTGGCATGCGTCGTCGCCGGTGTCGCCTGCGCACGGCTCTGCCGGGCCACCCTCGTGGCGGCCCGGCCCGCGGCTGCCGGGCCGTACGCCGGAAGCGACGACGAACTCACCGTCCTCGAAGCCGCCTACCTCGCCGGCGGTCCGCTCCGGGTCACCGATCTCACCCTCGTCGCCATGCACCGGGAGCGGCGGCTGCTGCTCGCCCACACCGGCTGGGCGACGGTCGTGGACGCCGACGGCGGCTCAGGGGACGAGTGGGAGAGCGCCGTACTCGGTGCCATCGGGCCCGGCGGCCAGTCCCCCATCCCCGCGGTCCGTCCGGAGGTGGCCGCCGCCGACGCGGTGCGGGCGCTCGCGCAGCGGCTCGTCGACCGGGGGCTCGCCGTGTCCGACGCGGGCCGCCGCGAGGTCGCGGCCGGGGTGCGGGCGGTGCGGGCCGCGCTCCTGCTCACCCTCGCGCTCGGGGCGGCGGCGGCGCTCCTCGTGCCCGGCGACGAACGGACCCCGGCCGTCGCCGGGTTCACGCTGCCGCTGCTCGCCTCCGGGCTCTGCCTGCTGATCGGCCGGATCGAGGTATACCCGTACACCCGCTGGGCGTCCCCCGCCGGGCAGCGGCTGCTCTCCGGCCTCTCCCGGGCCGACCCGCTCACCGCGCTCGCGACGCGCGGCCCCGCCGTCCTGGAGCCCGAGCTCCGCGCGGCACTCCGGGAACACGCTCCCGTACGCCTCCCGTAGTTCCTTTACTTCGCCCCGCCCCGCGCCAACGATCTCTTCGTCCCCGCGCGCGCCCCACGCGCACGCGGTCACGAAGGGAAGCACCGATGCCCTCTCCCGCGCTGTACGGAGCCCTCAGCGCCCTCCTGTTCACCGCCCTGCCCCTGGCCCCCGCGCACGACGCTCCCCCGTCCGAGGCGCGCGGCACCGTGCTCGCCGCCCGCCGGGCCGCCGCCGAGGGGATCGCCTTCGGCTCCTGCCCGGCAGCCGAGAGACTGCCGCCGTCCGTCGCGTGCGGCACCGTCCGCGTACCGCTCGACTACGCGGACCCGGACGGTCCCCGCGTCCCGCTGACCGTCAGCCGCGTCCGGGCCTCGGGGCCCGCCGCCGGCCGGCAGGGCGCGCTCCTCTTCAACCCCGGGGGCCCGGGCGCCTCCTCGACGTACTTCCCGCTGGCCGCCGAGCTCCCGGCGTGGCGGCGGATCTCCGCCGCGTACGACCTCGTGGGCTACGCCCCGCGCGGGGTGGGCCGCTCGGCGCCGGTCTCCTGCCAGGACCCGGCGGACCGGGCGACGGGCCCGACCCCGGCGCCGAGCCGGCCGTCCGAGGTGTACAAGCGGGAGCGGATCGCGCGCGCGAAGACGTACGCGGAGGGCTGCGCGCGCCGGACGGGCCCGGCCCTGCGCCACTACCACTCGCTCAACAACGCCCGGGACCTGGAGGTCGTGCGGGCGGCGCTCGGCGAGCCGCGCCTCACGTACCTGGGCAGCTCGTACGGCACGTACATCGGCGGCCTGTACGCGACCCTCTTCCCGCACCGGGTGCGGCGGATGGTCCTCGACGCGCCGGTGGACCCGAGGCCTGACCGGATCTGGTACCGGAACAACCTCGCCCAGTCCGAGGCGTTCGAGCGGCGGTGGGCGGACTTCCGCACCTGGGTGGCGAAGCACGACGCGGTGTACGGGCTCGGTGGCACCGCGCGGGAGGTGAGCGGCCGGTACGAGCGGGTGCGCGCCGAGCTCGCGGAGCGCCCGGCGGGCGGCCGGGTCGGTCCCGGCCAGCTGCACGCGGCGATGCTGGACACCGGCTACGACGACCGGTTCTGGCCGCTGCGGGCGGGCGCCCTCGCCGCCTATCTGCAGGGCGATCCGGCGCCGCTGATCGCCCAGGCCGCGCCCCCGGAGAATCCGGGGCCCGACGCGGGCAACGGGCGTGCGGTGTACACGGCGGTGGAGTGCAACGACGCGCCCTGGCCGGAGGAGTTCGCCGTCTGGGACCGGGACAACACGCGGCTGGCGGCACGGGCCCCGTTCGAGACCTGGGACAACGCCTGGACGAACCTGCCCTGCGCCTACTGGAAGGCGCCCCGGCAGCGCCCGCTGGACGTGCGGACGGGTCCGGGGGTGCTGCCGCCGGTGCTGATCCTGGCGGCGGAGCGGGACGCGGCGACCCCGTACGCGGGGGCGGTCGAACTTCAGCGGAGGCTGTCGGGCGCGGCCCTGGTGACCGAGCGGGACGCGGGCACGCACGGTGTCGCGGGCGGGCCGAACGCCTGCGTGAACGGCTATCTGGAGCGCTATCTGCTCACGGGGGCGGTTCCGGACTTCGACAGGACCCCGGAAATGACGCCGGTGCGGCGCGCGTCATGCGCGCCGCACCCGGAGCCGGACCCGGTGTCGCTGGACGGGAGGGCAACGAAGACGCCCGCCGTCTGATCTTCCGGGTCAAGGGGTGGCGCGCCCGGCCGGGAGCAGGGCCGCCACCAGGTTCGTACGGCCGTGTCAGGCCAGGCCCGCCACCAGGTCGGCGACGCTCTTGCGCCGGCCGGTGTAGAACGGGACCTCTTCGCGGACGTGCATCCGGGCCTCGGAGGCACGCAGGTGGCGCATGAGGTCGACGATGCGGTGCAGCTCGTCGGCCTCGAAGGCGAGGAGCCACTCGTAGTCGCCGAGCGAGAAGGAGGCGACCGTGTTGGCGCGGACGTCGGGGTAGCCGCGGGCCATCTTGCCGTGGTCGGCGAGCATGCGGCGACGGTCCTCGTCCGGCAGCAGGTACCAGTCATAGGAGCGCACGAAGGGGTAGACCGAGACGTAGTCGCGCGCGTTCTCGTCGGCCAGGAAGGCCGGGATGTGCGACTTGTTGAACTCGGCGGGGCGGTGCAGCGCCATGTTGGACCACACCGGCTCCAGGGCGCGGCCCAGCTTGGTGCGGCGGAAGAGGTTGTACGCCGCCTGGAGCTCGTCGCTCGTCTCGGCGTGCCACCAGATCATGACGTCGGCGTCGGCGCGCAGACCGGAGAGGTCGTACGTGCCGCGGACGGTGATGTCCTTGGCGGCGAGCTGGTCGAACAGCTCCTGGACCTCGTCGGCGTAGCCGGCGCGGTCCTCGGGCAGAACGTCGCGCAGCTTGAACACGGACCACAGGGTGTAGCGGATGACCTCGTTGAGGTCCTTCGCCTTCTTACCGGCGTTCGGGATCTTTTCGGGCGCACTCATACGCCTATTCTCGCCCGTCACGAGGAGTGCCCCGCACCGGGGTCGGTCCTTTTCGACGTGGCGATGATCTCGTCCCCGAACCCGGCCGCGATCTCGTCGGCCGCGCGGTGGGCCGAGGCGATGCACGCGGGGATGCCGACGCCGTCGTACGCGGCGCCCGCGACCCGCAGTCCGGGCAGGGCGGCGACGGCCTCGCGGACGCGGGCGACCCGGGCGAGATGGCCGACGGGGTACTGGGGCAGGCCGCCGGTCCAGCGGGTGACCGTGGTGGCGACGGGGCGCGCGGTGAGCCCGGTGGCGGCGGCGAGGTCCTTGAGGGAGGCGGCGACGAGGTCGGTGTCCTCCCGGTGGACCTGCTCCTCCTCGCCGTGGCGGCCGACGGAGGTGCGCAGGACGAAGAGGTCGGGGGCGCCGTCGGCGACCCAGCGCCACTTCTGGCTGGAGAAGGTGGAGGCCTTGATGGTGTGGCCGTCGACGGGTGGAACGAGGAACCCGGAGCCCGGCAGGGCGGGGAGATCCGTGCCCGGCAGGGCGGGGAGATCCATGCCGGCCGGGGCGGGCAGGTCCGTGCGGCGGAAGGCGAGCGTGATCAGGGCCATGGAGGCGTACGCGATCTCCGCGAGCTCGGCGGAGGCGGCGGGCGCGTGGTCGGCGAGGAGCGCGGCGGCGGGCCCGGCGGGGGTGGCGAGGACCACGGCGTCGGCGGCCAGGACCCGGTCTCCGGCGACGACCTCCCAGCCGGCCGGTCCGGTGCGGCGCAGGGCGGTGACGGGGGTGCGGGTGAGGATCTCGCCGCCGGCGGCGCGGATCGCGTCGGCGACGGCGCTGGGCAGGGTGCCGACACCGCCCTCGACGCCGAGGAAGACGGAGCCGCCGAGTCCGGTGCCGGCGCCCGCCGCGTCGGCAGCGGCGGCGGCGGCTCCGGCCTGCTGGACGGCGTGGACGGCGGCGGTGAGCGTGGGGTGGCGGCGGGCGGCCTCGAAGAGGGCGGGGACGGCGGCCTTCATCGAGATGCGGTAGGCGTCACCGGCGTAGACCCCGCCGAGGAGGGGTTCGACGAGCCGGTCGACGACCTCGTGGCCCATGCGCTCGGCGACGTACGCGCCGATGGCGATGTCGTCGCCGATCTCGGTCGGGGGCAGTTCGCGGTCGAGGCCGATGCGGCGGACCCCCTCCTCGGAGAGGAGCCCGTCGACCGCGCGGCCGTCGCCGGGGACGCCCATCACATGGCCCTTGGGCATGGGGGTGAGCTCGCCCCGGGACCAGACGGACGCGGTGGTCGTGGCGGGCGGCTGGAGCCGGTCGCCGAGGCCGACGGCCCGGGCGAGGGCGACGGCCTCGGGGCGGCGGGCGAGGAGCGACTCGGCGCCGAGGTCCACGGGCGCGCCCGCGATCTCGCCGGCGAGGAGCTTGCCGCCGAGGCGGGCGCCCTCTTCGAGGAGGGTCACCCGGTGGCCGGCGGTGGCGAGCCGGTGGGCGGCCGCGAGTCCGGCGATTCCGCCTCCGGCGACGACGACGTGGTGTCCCGTGGTGTCCGCGTTCATGGGACCACTCTCTCAAATCGCCCGCGCGCTCCCTTTCCGAGGCCGGACCGTGACCGCATCGCTACCGCCGGACGGAAACCCGCGCGGCCGCCGCTCACGTCCAAGGGGCACGACTCACCACCATTCCCTGGGGGGAACCCATGCACAGAACACGAACGGTGTCCCGGGCCCGGACGACGGCGGCCGCCGCGCTGCTGACGGCCTCGCTCGTCCTGACCGGCTGCGGCGCGGGCGGTACGACGGCCGGCGACAGCAAGAGCGACGTGAGGGCGGCGCAGGGCGGGAAGGCAGCGGGCGCGGCCGACGCCGACTCGGGCAGCGAGAAGCAGCCCACGGCACCGGGCAAGGCGGCGCAGCCGCAGCACGTCATCCGTACCGCCTCGCTCGCCGTGGAGGTCGAGGACGCGGCGAAGGCCCTGGTCACGGCCCGCCGGGTGGCGGCGGGCGCCGGCGGGCGGGTGGAGAACGAGTCGACGGAGCGGATCGACGACACGTACGTCACCTCGCGCGTCGTGCTCCGGGTGCCGCAGGAGCAGTACGACGCGGTCCTCACCGAGCTGGCGGGCACCGGCAAGCTCCTCGCCCGCACGGCGGACGCCAAGGACGTCACCGAGCAGGTCGTGGACGTGGACAGCCGGATCGCCACCCAGCGGGCGAGCGTCGCGCGGGTGCGGGCGCTGATGCAGCGGGCGGAGAAGCTGGCCGACGTGGTGACCCTGGAGGGCGAGCTGAGCCGCCGCCAGGCGGACCTGGAGTCGCTGCTCGCCCAGCAGTCCTCGCTGAAGGACCGGACGACGATGGCGACGATCACCCTCGAACTCACCGAGAAGGAGAGGCCGGGCGCCGACAAGGAGGAGGACGAGGGCCGTCCCGGCTTCGGGGACGCGCTGAGCGGCGGGTGGAACGCCCTGGTGGGCGCGCTCGCCTGGATCGGCCTCGTCCTGACCGCCCTGGCCCCGTGGCTGGCGCTCGCCCTGATCGCCTTCCTCCTCTGGCGCCACCTGATCCGCCCGCGCCGCACGGCGCGCCTCGCGGCACGCCCGGAAGCCGCGCCGGAGCCCCGCCCGCTGCCGGCCCAGAACGCCGCCGGCGTGGCCACGCCCGCCGAGCGTCCCGACACCCCCGGGGCCGGCGAGTGAGCCGAAGGGGCGCGGCGGGGCTGTGAGCCCGGCTGTAGCGCCCCGGAGGCGAACCGAGCCTCAAAATAGGGGAATGAGCGAACGACTGGTGGTCATCGGTGGCGACGCGGCGGGCATGTCCGCCGCGTCGCAGGCGCGCAGGCTCAGGTCCGCCGGGGAGCTGGAGATCGTCGCCTTCGAGCGCGGTCACTTCTCCTCGTACTCGGCCTGTGGCATCCCGTACTGGGTCGGCGGGGACGTCGCCGCGCGGGGCGAGCTGATCGCCCGTTCCCCGGAGGAGCACCGGGCCCGGGACATCGACCTGCGGATGCGGACCGAGGTGACCGCGATCGACGTGCCGGGGCGGCGGGTCCTCTCCCGGGACCTGGACGCGGGTACGGAGGCGTGGACGGGCTTCGACAAGCTGGTGATCGCGACCGGGGCCCGGCCGCTGCGTCCGCCGCTGCCGGGGATCGACGCGGCCGGGGTGCACGGCGTGCAGACCCTCGACGACGGCCAGGCGCTGCTCGACTCGCTGGAGCGCACGCCGGGACGGCGGGCCGTCGTGGTCGGCGCCGGCTACATCGGGGTGGAGATGGCGGAGGCGCTCCTCGCCCGGGGGTACGAGGTGACGGTCCTGACCCGGGGCGAGCAGCCGATGGCGACGCTCGACCCGGACATGGGCCGGCTGGTGCACCGGGCGATGGACGGGCTGGGGATCACGACGGTCGTCTCGGCGGAGGTGACGAAGATCCTGACCGGTGCCGACGGGCGGGTACGGGCGGTGACGACGGCGGACGCCGAGTATCCGGCGGACGTGGTGGTCCTGGGGACGGGCGTGGTGCCCGAGACCTCGCTCGCCCGGGCGGCGGGGCTGCCGCTGGGCGCGCACGGCGGGCTGCTCACCGACCTCGCGATGCGGGTGCGCGGCCATGACGACATTTGGGCGGGCGGCGACTGCGTGGAGGTCCTGGACCTGGTCTCGGGCCGGGAGTGGTACGTGCCGCTGGGGACGCACGCGAACAAGCACGGCCAGGTCATCGGGGCGAACGTCGGCGGCGACTACGCGACGTTCCCGGGTGTGGTGGGCACGGCGGTGTCGAAGGTGTGCGACCTGGAGATCGCGCGGACGGGCCTGCGGGAGCGGGACGCCCGGGAGGTGGGGCTGCGGTTCGTGACGGTGACGGTGGAGTCGACGAGCCGTGCGGGCTACTACCCGGGGGCCGCGCCGATGACGGTGAAGATGCTGGCGGAGCGGCGTACGGGCCGGCTGCTCGGGGTGCAGATCGTGGGGCGGGAGGGCGCGGCCAAGCGCGTCGACATCGCGGCGGTGGCGCTGACGGCGGGGATGACCGTGGAGGCGATGACGGCCCTGGACCTGGGGTACGCGCCGCCGTTCTCACCGGTGTGGGACCCGGTCCTGATCGCGGCCCGGAAGGCGACGGCGGCCGTCCGGGCGGCGGGCTGAGGGACAGAGACACGAACACGGACAAGGACAAGGCGACGGCCGCCGGGTGACCCCGGCGGCCGTCGTCGCATCGCGTGCCCGTGGGTCAGACGGCCGTCCGCGTGTGCACGTAGTCGACGAGACGCGTCAGGGAGTCCGGGTCCATCGACGGCATGACGCCGTGGCCCAGGTTGAAGACGTGGCCTTCCAGGTCCTTCGCGGCGGCGAGGACCTCGTCCGCCTTCGTCTCCACGACCTCGCGCGAGGCGAAGAGCACGGCGGGGTCCAGGTTGCCCTGGAGCGCCTTGCCGGGGCCGACGCGGCGGGCGGCCTCGTCGAGCGGGACGCGCCAGTCGACGCCGACGACGTCCGCGCCCGCCTCGCCCATGAGGCCGAGCAGCTCGCCCGTGCCCACGCCGAAGTGGATGCGCGGGACGCCGTAGTCGGCGACCGCGTCGAAGACCTTCACGGAGGCCGGCATCACCGAGCGGCGGTAGTCGGCCGGGGCCAGGGCGCCGACCCAGGAGTCGAAGAGCTGCACGGCGGAGGCGCCGGCCTCGATCTGGACCTTGAGGAAGGCCGAGGTGATCTCGGCGAGGCGGTCGAGCAGGTCGGCCCAGAGCTGCGGGTCGCCGTACATCATCGCCTTGGTGCGCTCGTGGCTGCGCGACGGGCCGCCCTCGACGAGGTAGCTCGCGAGGGTGAAAGGCGCGCCGGCGAAGCCGATGAGCGGGGTGTCGCCCAGCTCGGCCGTGAGCATCCCGATGGCCTCGGTGACGTAGTGGACGTCCTCGGGCGTGAGGTCGCGCAGCCGGGCCAGGTCGGCGCGGGTGCGGATCGGGTCGGCGACGACCGGGCCGACGCCGGGCTTGATGTCGAGGTCGAGGCCGATGGCCTTGAGCGGGACGACGATGTCGCTGAAGTAGATGGCCGCGTCGACCTTGTGGCGCCGCACCGGCTGGAGCGTGATCTCGGTGACCAGCTCGGGCCGCATGCAGGACTCGAGCATGGGAATGCCCTCGCGGACCTTCAGGTACTCGGGGAGGGAGCGCCCGGCCTGCCGCATGAACCAGACGGGGGTGTGCGGCACGGGCTCGCGCCGGCACGCCTTGAGGAACGCGGAGTCGTGCGTCCGCGACTGCTGCTTCGTCTGCTGGCCCTGCGGGCTGTCGTTGGCACTCACGCCCAGAATCTTCGCATGTGGCGGGAAGCCGCTCGTCCGGGCCGGGTGTCCCTCCCCGCACAGAGGCCCCGTTCCGCCTACTCTTCCCCGCATGGCTGCGGCTCAGGGACATTTTTCCGATCATTCCGACGGCAAAAGAGGGACGGACGACACAGCGGACAGTACGGAGACGAATCCGGTACCACCCGCCTTCCGGCGGGCGGTGGAGGCGCTGCGATCGGCGCGACTGCGGTCCGAGATCGAGATCGACCCGACCAGGCCCCCGCAGCGCCTGGCCCCGTACGCGTACGCGGTGGAGGCGGCCGTCGTCGACGGCGAGGACGACCTGGCGGACGGACGGCTCGTGCTGCTGCACGACCCGGACGGCCACGAGGCATGGAAGGGGACGTTCCGGCTGGTGACGCTCGTCAGGGCGGAGCTGGAACCGGAGATGGCGGCGGACCCGCTGCTCCCCGAGGTGTGCTGGTCCTGGCTGACCGGGGCCATGGAGGCACGCGGGCTCGCGTACGGGGAGGCGAGCGGGACGGTCACGATGGCGGGCTCCCACTATTTCGGCGGGCTCGCGGACCGGAGGCCGGCGACCCAGATCGAGATCCGGGCCTCCTGGACGCCGCGCGAGGGGCTCGGCGGTGTGCCGGACACGGGGGCGCACCTGGCGGCCTGGTGCGATCTGCTGTGCCAGATCGCGGGGCTGCCCCCCGCACCGGCCGAACCGGGGGCGGGGCCGACGGGAACGGTGACGGGCGCGGGGGTCGTGTCACTGCCCCAGCGACGGGGCCCACAGCAGGCGTGAGGCCCCGGAAGGACCCTCTCCGGCGGGACGGGAGGGGGTCCGTTCGGGGGCCCGCCGAGTGGACCCCCGAGTGCCCCGCTGAGGGGTCCACTTGGGGGTCCGCTCGTAGGATGATCGATCACGCGTCCGAATTGCCCTAATTGTTACTCACCAAATCGTGATCTTTCCCTAAAGGAGGGGGGCCCAGCTGCCGAAGGAGTCAGTGACCCCTTCAGCAGCACGGGTTCGCCCCCCGGCTTCATCCCCGAGCCGGCTCCGTCCCGCATCCTTCCCCCCAGGAGGCCTGGTGTCCGTTCTCCTCGAGCAGCCCGCAAGCCTGGTCGCCTACCGCCCGAACAAGCCGACGGCCATGGTCGTCGTGGCCGACCCGCGCGTCCGCTCCACCGTGACCCGCCACCTGTGGGCCCTCGGAGTACGCGACGTGATCGAGGCTTCGTCCATCGCGGAGGCACGTCCCCGCGTCGGCAACCCGCGCGACATCTGCGTGGCCGACGTCCACCTGCCCGACGGCAGCGGCCTGACCCTGCTGTCCGAGACCCGCGCCGCGGGCTGGCCCAACGGCCTCGCCCTCTCGGCCGCCGATGACATCGGCGCCGTGCGCAACGCCCTGGCGGGCGGCGTGAAGGGCTATGTCGTCACCGGTACGCGTACCAACATCGGTCACCCGACCCGACCCGGAGCCGCACCCATCGGTTCCGCCGCCGCGCGTCTGGGCCACCGCCGCCCCCCGGGTGCCCCGAGCCACCCGGGCGGCTACCGCGAGCTCTCCGGCCGTGAGGTCGAGGTGCTCCGGCTCGTCGCGGAGGGCCAGTCGAACAAGGCGATCGGCGTCTCCATGGGCCTCTCCGCCCTCACCGTCAAGAGCCACCTCGCCCGCATCGCCCGCAAGCTGGGCACCGGCGACCGCGCCGGCATGGTCGCGGTGGCCCTGCGGACGGGCATCATCCACTGACGAAAGGCCCGCGAGAAGCCCGCGCCTGTCGACGGAACGTTCCGTCGACAGGCGCTTGCCGTTCACCGATACCCTTGACAGGTGACCGACGCCCAAGAGACCGCAGCAGACACAGCACTGCGCACCACCGGGGGCGGCCCCCCGGACGACGATGTCCCTGCGAATGGGCTTCCGATCCCGTTGCTGGAGCCCCGCGAGGGGATTCCGCCGGTGGTCGAGACCGAGGACGCCCTCGCCGAGGTGATCGCCGCGTTCGCCGCCGGCAGCGGCCCCGTGGCCGTCGACGCCGAGCGCGCCTCCGGCTACCGCTACGGACAGCGCGCCTACCTCGTGCAGCTCCGCCGGGAGGGCGCGGGCACCGCGCTCATCGACCCCGTGGGCTGCCCCGACCTCTCGGGGCTCGGCGAGGCGCTCGCCGGGACCGAATGGATCCTGCACGCCGCGACCCAGGACCTTCCGTGCCTGCGCGACATAGGCATGCTCCCCACCTCGCTCTTCGACACCGAGCTGGCGGGACGGCTCGCGGGCTTCCCGCGCGTCGGCCTCGGCGCGATGGTCGAGTCCGTCCTCGGCTACGCCCTGGAGAAGGGCCACTCGGCCGTCGACTGGTCCACCCGCCCGCTGCCCGAGCCCTGGCTGCGGTACGCGGCGCTCGACGTCGAGCTCCTCGTCGACCTGCGCGACGCGCTGGAGAAGGAGCTGGACCGGCAGGGGAAGCTGGAGTGGGCGCACCAGGAGTTCGACGCGATCGCCTCCGCCCCGCCCGCCCCGCCCCGCAAGGACCCGTGGCGCCGCACCTCCGGCATGCACAAGGTGCGCCGCCGCCGTCAGATGGCGGTCGTCCGGGAGCTGTGGACGGCCCGTGACAAGGTCGCCCAGCGGCGGGACGTCTCCCCCGGCAAGGTGCTGAGCGACGCGGCGATCGTCGAGGCGGCGCTCGCGGTGCCCGTGAACGTGGCCGCGCTGACGGCGCTGCCCGGCTTCGGCAACCGCATGGGCCGCCGTCAGCTGGAGCAGTGGCAGGCCGCGGTGGACCGGGCCAGGGCCCTGCCGGAGAGCGAGCTCCCCCAGCCGGGCCAGCAGGTCGCCGGCCCGCCCCCGCCGCGCGCCTGGGCGGACAAGGACCCGGTCGCGGCGGCCCGCCTCTCGGCGGCCCGCACGGCGGTCACGGCCCTCGCGGAGGAGCTGAACCTCCCCCAGGAGAACCTGATCACCCCGGACACGGTCCGCCGCGTCTGCTGGGAGCCGCCGACCCCGGCCACCGCGGAAACGGTGGCCGCCGCCCTGACGGGCCACGGCGCCCGCCCGTGGCAGGTCGGGCTGGTGACCCCGCTCCTGCTGGAGGCGCTGTCGGCGACGGCGTGACCCCGCTTCGGTGGAGCCCCCGACCGCGTGCGGCCGGGGGCTCCACCGTCGTACGGGATCCCGCGCGGCGCCTACGGGACCGGGCTGAGGTCCCCGTTGGTGTCCATGTCGAAGACGCCGTGGGTCTTGCCGTCGACCTTGAGGTGCTTGAGCCAGTGCTTCGAGAGGTTGTGCACGTTCTTGTGCTGCATCTCCCAGACCACGGAATGGCCCGCGCAGGCCAGCTTGACCATCAGCTTGTGCGAACCCGCGACGGCGTCGTAGAGCGCGGGGACGGAGAAGTTGAGTTCCGGGTTCGTGTTGGGCGGTGACGTGTTCACCTGCTTGTCGTACTCCCCGTACACCATCAGTACGGGGACGCTGCCGCCGAGCACTCCGCCCTGGGCCGCGGTGGTGTTGTTCCACCCCCACCTGACGAAGTTCCTGATCCGGTTGAACCCCGTCGGGGGTCCCCACGTGCTGCCGATCGGGTCATTGGCCATGATCGCGTCCCAGGCCACGTCGACGATGCCGGGCGCGCGCTGCCCCTCGCAGGGCGCCTCGGCCTTCCAGCCCTGGTCGAACCCCGTCTTCCCGCCGATGAAGGTCGGGAAGCCCTGGAGCGGAAGCGCGGCCGGTGCGTTCGACGTGCCGAGGGGCGGGAAGATCGGCGCCAGCAGGAACAGGCTCGACACCTTCGTGGGGTTCTTGACCGCGTACGGGCCCATGGTGAACGCGGCGGCGGACCAGCCGACGAAGGCGACCTTCTCCACGCCGCACTCGGCGCGGATGAAGTCCACGACGGCGTTCAGCTCGTCCCGGTCGCTGTTCGAGTTGGTCAGCTGGAACGGGTAGCTCGGCGGGCCCGGAACGAATCCCGGCGGCCGCGGCGTCAGCAGGGGCTGCTGGGCCGGGTTGACGTTGTGGGGGTCGTCCATCTTGGGGCGCGGGGAGCGTCCGGACCCCTGGAGGTCCATCATGAAGACGTCGTAGCCGGCCTTCGCCAGCGCCTCGGCCCAGCTGTACGACTGGTGCTGGAGGTCGAAGCCCGCGAGCACCGGAACGCTCCGGCCGTGGAGCATGAGGACCGGTGTACGCGTCCCGACGGACGTGTCGCGCCGCTCCCGCACGAAGAGCTCGACCGTGTCGCCCGCGTTCGCGGGGACGGTGGACGTGTGGGGGACGGCGTGGTCGATGGTGACGATCGCCATGGGAGTCCTTTCCGTGCACAGCGCCGGGACACGGTGCCCCGGCGCTGTGCAGCCTCCGCCCGCCGGCGGGTGTCCGCGGCGCGACGCGGCCGCCGCCCTGGGCCCATCGGGTTGCAGGACCGTTCGATCGGACGGGCGTACGCGGGGGGCGCGCGAGCGTCCCGGTGGGATCCTCGGGGTGTGACCTTCACCGCTTGCCCCCCAAGGACTGGGCAGCCCGGTTACTCACAAGTAGCATGGGGGAAGCAAGCGCACGCTTAGGCGTGTCGCCGCAGCAGTGCCATCCCGCACCCTGGAGGAGAGCCAACGTGCCTCGTAGCGTCAGGGATGTCGTCTTCGTCGACGGCGTCCGCACCCCGTTCGGCAAGGCGGGCCCGAAGGGCATCTACCACGAGACCCGCGCCGACGACCTCGTCGTCAAGGCCATCCGGGAGCTGCTGCGCCGCAACCCCGGCCTCGACCCCGCGAAGATCGACGAGGTCGCCATCGCCGCGACCACGCAGATCGGTGACCAGGGCCTGACCCTCGGCCGTACGGCGGGCATCCTCGCCGGGCTGCCGCAGTCGGTGCCGGGCTACTCGATCGACCGCATGTGCGCCGGCGCGCTGACCGCCGTCACCTCGGTCGCCGGTTCGATCGCCTTCGGCGCGTACGACGCCGTCATCGCCGGTGGTGTCGAGCACATGGGCCGCCACCCCATGGGCGAGGGCGTCGACCCGAACCCGCGGTTCGTGAGCGAGAAGCTGGTCGACGAGTCCGCCCTCTTCATGGGCATGACCGCCGAGAACCTGCACGACCGCTACCCGAGCATCACCAAGCAGCGCGCCGACGAGTACGCCGTGCGCTCGCAGGAGAAGGCCGCCAAGGCGTACGCCGACGGCAAGATCCAGCAGGACCTGGTGCCGATCTCGGTGCGCCGTACCGACGCCTCCACCGGCGAGACCGGCTGGGGCCTGGTCACCGCCGACGAGCCGATGCGCCCGGGCACCACCCTGGAGTCGCTGGCCAACCTGAAGACGCCGTTCCGCGTCCACGGCAACGTCACCGCGGGCAACGCGGCCGGTCTCAACGACGGCGCCACCGCCTCGATCATCGCCTCCGAGGACTTCGCCCGCGAGCACGACCTCCCGGTCAAGATGCGCCTCGTCTCGTACGCCTTCGCCGGCGTCGAGCCCGAGGTCATGGGCTACGGCCCGATCCCGGCGACCGAGAAGGCCCTCGCCAAGGCCGGTCTGTCGATCGAGGACATCGACCTCTTCGAGGTCAACGAGGCCTTCGCGGTCCAGGTCCTCGCGTTCCTGGAGCACTACGGCATCGCCGACGACGACGCCCGCGTCAACCAGTACGGCGGCGCCATCGCGTACGGCCACCCGCTCGCCTCCTCCGGCGTCCGTCTGATGACGCAGCTGGCCCGCCAGTTCGAGGAGAACCCGCAGGTCCGCTACGGCCTCAACACCATGTGCGTCGGCTTCGGCATGGGCGCGACGGTCATCTGGGAAAACCCCCACTGGGAGGGCAAGTGAGCACCACCGCCGAGCTTCTGAAGGGCGCCGCCGCGCTCTTCCCCGACGAGGTCGTCACGAGCGCCCACGTACGGCACTTCGAACTGCCCGCCGGTGCCGGTCGGTTCGCGCTGATCACGCTGGACAACGGCTTCGACCACACCAAGCCGACCACCTTCGGCCCGCAGTCGCTCGCCAACCTGAACGCGGCGATCGACCAGGTCGAGGCGGAGGCCGCCAACGGTGAGATCACCGGCGCCGGCATCACCGGCAAGCCGTTCATCTTCGCCGTCGGCGCCGACCTCAAGGGCGTCGAGCTGCTGAAGAAGCACGACGAGGCCCTCGCCATCGGCAAGGGCGGCCACGACGTCTTCAAGCGTCTGTCCGCGCTCGCCGTGCCGACCTTCGCGTACTACAACGGCGCGGCCATGGGCGGCGGCGTCGAGGTCGGTCTGCACTGCACCTACCGCACCGTGTCGAAGGCCCTGCCGGCCTTCTCGCTGCCCGAGGTCTTCCTCGGCCTGGTGCCCGGCTGGGGCGGCTGCGCGATCCTGCCGAACCTGATCGGCGCCGAGAAGGCCGTCTCGGTCGTCATCGAGAACTCGCTGAACCAGAACCGTCAGCTCAAGGGCAAGCAGGTCTTCGAGCTCGGCATCGCCGACGCGCTGTTCGAGGGCGCGGACTTCCTGGAGCAGTCGCTGATCTGGACGGCCTCCGTCCTGAACGGCTCCGTCACCGTCGAGCGCCCCGAGATCGACCGCGGCGAGGGCTGGGACCAGGCCGTCGCCAAGGGCCGTGCCATCGCCGACTCCAAGGTGCACGGCGCCGCCCCGGCCGCCTACCGCGCCCTCGACATCATCGAGGCCGCCAAGGACGGGGACCTGCAGAAGGGCTTCGACGCCGAGGACCAGGCCCTCGCGGACCTGATCATGGGCGGCGAGCTGCGCTCCGGCATCTACGCCTTCAACCTGGTGCAGAAGCGCGGCAAGCGTCCCGCCGGTGCCCCGGACAAGTCGCTGGCCCGCCCGGTCACCAAGGTCGGTGTCGTCGGCGCCGGTCTGATGGCCTCCCAGCTGGCCCTGCTCTTCCTGCGCCGCCTCGAGGTGCCGGTCGTCCTGACCGACATCGACCAGGAGCGCGTCGACAAGGGCGTGGGCTACGTCCACGCCGAGATCGAGAAGCTGCTCGGCAAGGGCCGGATCAACCAGGACAAGGCCAACCGTCTCAAGGGCCTGGTCTCCGGTGTCCTGGACAAGGCCGAGGGCTTCGCCGACGCGGACTTCATCATCGAGGCCGTGTTCGAGGAGATGTCCGTCAAGCAGAAGGTGTTCGCGGAGGTCGAGGCGGTCGCCCCGGCGCACGCGATCCTCGCCACCAACACCTCCTCGCTGTCGGTCTCCGAGATGGCGTCGAAGCTCCAGCACCCGGAGCGCGTGGTCGGCTTCCACTTCTTCAACCCGGTCGCGATCCTCCCGCTCCTGGAGATCGTCCGCGGCGAGCAGACGGACGAGGCCTCCCTGGCCACCGCGTTCGGTGTCGCGAAGAAGCTGAAGAAGACCGCGGTCCTGACGAAGGACGCCCCGGCGTTCGTCGTGAACCGCATCCTCACCCGCTTCATGGGCGAGATCCAGAACGTCATCGACGAGGGCACGTCGGTCGAGACGGCCGAGAAGGCCATCGAGCCGCTCGGCCTGCCGATGTCGCCGCTGGTCCTCCTGGAGCTCGTCGGCCCGGCGATCGGTCTGCACGTCTCCGAGACCCTGAACCGCGCCTTCCCCGAGCGCTTCACCGTCTCCCCCAACCTGAAGGCCGTCGTCGAGGCCGGCAAGCGCGGCTTCTACGTCTACAAGCCCGAGAACGGCTTCAAGCCGGAGCTCGACCCCGAGGTCGCCGCCCTCCTCGTCCAGGGCGACTCCGTCCTGACGGAGGAGCAGGTCCGCGACCGCGTCCTGGACGCGGTGGCGCAGGAGATCGGCCTGATGCTGGAGGAGGGTGTCGTCGCCGAGGCGCAGGACATCGACCTCTGCCTGATCACGGGCGCGGGCTGGCCCTTCCACCTGGGCGGCATCACGCCGTACCTGGACCGTGAGGGCGTCTCCGAGCGCGTCAACGGCAAGCGTTTCCTGGCGCAGGGCGTGGCGAGCGTCCCGGCGTAACACCGGAGTTCACCCCCTCAGGGCGTACGCGAACGGCCCCGGCACCTTCTCCAGGTGCCGGGGCCGTTCCCGTGCGAGAGGGGGTACGGGGGCGGGCTCGCCCCCGTCACCGGGCTCAGCCCACGGGGCGCCAGCCCTCCAGGAGGAGGCCGTCCGCCGCCGCCTTCTGGCGCGTGGTGACCAGCGTCTTCCCGCCGGCCAGGGCCATCGCGACCAGGCGCCCGTCGAGGCCCCTGGTGAGGACCGTGGTCAGCTCCCCGCGCGCCTCACCGGTCTCCGACCAGCGGGCGCCCGACTCCTCCTGCTCGCTCGGGTAGGCGGCGAGGGCGAGCCGGCCGTCCGCCGACTGCTGGGCGAGGACCGTGCAGTCGAAGCCGTCGATCAGACAGCGGGTCGCGGTCAGCCGTCCCGTACCGACCGCGTCGGCGAGCCGCACCGGCGCCAGACCGCGCCCCGGGGACCAGGCGCGGATCCCGCCGTCCTTGTCGCCGTAGTAGACCGTCACGTGCCCCGACGGGCCCGTCACCGCCGCGAGCGTGCCGAAGGCGACCTCCGCCGGCACCACGTCCTGCCGGACGGGCTTGGCCCCGGACTCCTCCTGGACGTACCGGAGGAGGCCCTTCGCGGTCGCCGTGAGGAGCTCGACGCGCCCCTGGCCGTTGACCGCCGCCACCGGGGACGGGTCGGTGCCCGAGCCGTGCAGGTCCCACCACGGGTGCCAGCCGCCCGCGTCCTTCTGCGCCCGTACGCTCAGCCCGCCGCCGCCGTTCCGTACGAAGGCGTACGCGCGGCCCTGGGCGTCCACCGCGACGGCCGGGTTGCCCGTCCACGGCCCCTTGCCGTTCGAGTGTCCGATGGAGCGCCACGCCACGGCCGGACGGCCCGTCTGGAACTGGATGCTGTGCACCAGCTCGACGTGCTCCTCGTCCCCGGCCGTGGGCCGCAGCCCGACGAGGTGGACGTAGCGGTCGGCGCCCTGGCCGACCGCGAGGAAGGGCGTCAGACCGTCGCCGCCGAGCGAGACCGGCCCGCTCCAGCCGCCCTCGGGCTCCTCGGTCCAGCGCATCACCTCACCCGCCCGGGGCAGGTACGCGCTGAACCGTCCCTCCTCCCCTCTCGTCAGCCAGCTGCCCTGGAGGAGAGGGGTGGAAGTGGAACCGTGGGCAGAGGCTGTGGGGGCCTGGGATCGATTCGCCATGGGGGGATCCAGCGCTCCGGTCGTCGGGGGAGTTCGGGTACGAACCGACTGTAGTCGCCCGCCCGAACGCCTCTGCCCGCCCGGTGCCTTGCCCGCTCAGTACCGCGCTTCCCGGCCCTGCTGACCCAACCGGCTGTGCTTGCGCCCGTACAGGAAGTACACGACGATGCCGATCACCATCCACACCGCGAAGCGGAACCAGGTCTCGCCCGGCAGGTTGAGCATCAGCCAGAACGAGGCGGCGATGGAGATGATCGGCAGCACCGGCACCCAGGGGGTGCGGAAGGAGCGCGGCAGGTCGGGGCGGGTGCGGCGGAGCACCATGACGCCGACGGCGACGACGACGAAGGCGAAGAGCGTGCCGATGTTCACCAGGGTCGCGAGCTCGTTGATGCTGGTGAAGCCGGCGACGATGGAGATGATCACACCGAGCAGGATCGTCGGGCGGTACGGGGTCCGGAACTTCGGGTGCGTGACCGAGAAGAAGCGCGGCAGCAGGCCGTCGCGGCTCATCGCGAAGAAGACGCGGGTCTGGCCGAGGAGCAGGATCAGACAGACCGTGGTGAGGCCGACGGCGGCGCCGAAGCTGATCACGCCGGCGTAGAAGGGATGCCCGGCGGCTTTGAAGGCGTCGGCGAGCGGGGCGCTCACCGACAGCTCGGTGTAGTGCTGCATGCCGGTGACGACGAGGGCCACGGCCACGTACAGCACGGTGCAGATGAGGAGGGAGCCGAGGATGCCCCGGGGCATGTCCCGCTGCGGCAGCTTGGTCTCCTCGGCGGCGGTGGCGACCACGTCGAAGCCGATGAAGGCGAAGAAGACGACCGAGGCGGCGGTGAAGATGCCCATCACGCCGAAGTTGGTCGGCTCGTAGCCGAAGAGGACCGTGAGGAGCGGGGAGTCCCAGTTGGAGCCGCCGCCCTCCGGGGTGACGGCCGGCGGGATGAACGGCTTGTAGTTGTCGCCGACGATGAAGAACAGGCCGGCGATGATCACGATCATCACCACGGTGACCTTGATGGCCACGACGACCGCGGTGATCCGGGCGGAGAGCTTCATGCCCAGGACGAGGACCACGGTCAGCACCAGGACCAGCAGGAACGCCAGGATGTCGAAGGTTCCGCCCGCCACGTCCGGGCCTTCGAGCGAGGCCGGCAGGTGCCAGCCGATGTTGTCCATCAGCGAGCGGACGTACCCCGACCAGCCGACGGCGACCACCGCCGTACCGAGGGCGAACTCCAGGACGAGGTCCCAGCCGATGATCCAGGCGGGCAGCTCGCCGATCGAGGCGTACGCGAAGGTGTACGCCGATCCCGCCACCGGCACCGTCGAGGCGAACTCGGCGTAGCAGAGGGCGGCGAGGGCGCACACGATGCCGGCCGCCACGAAGGCGAGGGCCGTGGCCGGTCCCGCGTTCTCCTTGGCGACCTTGCCGGTGAGGACGAAGATGCCGGTGCCGATGATGACGCCGACGCCGAAGACGGTCAGATCCCATGCCGACAGGGATTTCCGGAGCGCGTGCTCGGGCTCCTCCGTGTCGCGGATCGACTGCTCGACCGATTTGGTCCGGAAGATTCCGGAGTTCGCCCGTGGCTGCTGGTCCGTACTCACCGTCGTACCTCCATGCCAGGGAACTGCCCGCTTTAGGGTCAGAATGCACGCGGAAGGGCCGGTCGGCACTCCGAAGAGTGATCCGACCGGCCCAAAGGTGACGCGGGGTGACGTCGTTCGTCAGTCGCGCGCGGGCTCCACGGCCTTCGCGCTGGTGTCGGTGGGGGTCCCCCCTGCTCGAGCGGAGTCGAGAGCTCGGGGGAGGCCGTCCAGACGCGAGACCAGACCGGTGACCTGACGGGCGATGTCCGGGGCGGTCAGCCCGATCTCGGCCATGACCTCGCCGCGCGAGGCGTGGTCGAGGAAGCGCGGCGGGATGCCGAAGTCACGCAGCGGCACGTCCACTCCGGCGTCGCGCAGCGCCTGGGCGACGGCCGAGCCGACGCCGCCGACACGGCTGTTGTCCTCGACGGTGACGACGACGCGGTGGCGCTCGGCGAGCGGGGCGAGGGCCTCGTCGACGGGCTTGACCCAACGGGGGTCGACGACGGTGGTGGAGATGCCCTGCCGGTCGAGGAGGTCGGCGATCTCCAGGCACATGGGCGCGAGGGCGCCCACGGAGACCAGGAGGACGTCCGGCCGGTCGGAGCCGGGCTCGCGGAGCACGTCCATGCCGCCGACGCGGCGCAGGGCCGGTACGGCGGGGCCGACGGCGCCCTTGGAGAAGCGGACGACGGTCGGGGCGTCGGTGACCTCGACGGCCTCGCGCAGCTGGGCGCGGACCTGGTCGGCGTCGCGCGGTGCGGCGAGCCGCAGGCCGGGTACGACCTGGAGGATCGACATGTCCCACATGCCGTTGTGGGAGGCGCCGTCGGTGCCGGTGACGCCGGCCCGGTCCAGGACGAAGGTGACGCCGCACTTGTGCAGCGCGACGTCCATGAGGACCTGGTCGAAGGCGCGGTTGAGGAAGGTCGCGTAGACGGCGAAGACCGGGTGGAGTCCGCCGGTGGCGAGGCCGGCCGCGGAGACGGCGGCGTGCTGTTCGGCGATGCCGACGTCGAAGACCCGCTCGGGGAAGGCCTTGGCGAACTTGTCGAGGCCGACGGGCTGGAGCATGGCCGCGGTGATCGCGACGATGTCCGCGCGCTCCTTGCCGAGCTCGACCATCTCCTGGGCGAAGACGCCCGTCCAGTCGGCGCCCGAGGAGGCGATGGGCAGACCGGTGTCGGGGTGGATCTTGCCGACGGCGTGGAAGCGGTCGGCCTCGTCCTGGAGGGCCGGCTGGTAGCCGCGGCCCTTCTCGGTGAGGCAGTGGACGATGACCGGGCCGCCGAAGCGCTTGGCGCGGGTCAGCGCGGACTCCAGGGCCTCGATGTCGTGGCCGTCGATGGGGCCGACGTACTTGAGGCCGAGGTCCTCGAACATGCCCTGCGGGGCGATGAAGTCCTTGAGGCCCTTCTTGGCGCCGTGCAGGGTCTCGTAGAGCGGCTTCCCGACGACCGGGGTGCGCTCCAGGATGTCCTTGCCGCGGGCGAGGAAGCGCTCGTAGCCGTCGGTGGTGCGCAGGGTCGCCAGGTGGTTGGCGAGGCCGCCGATGGTCGGGGCGTAGGAGCGCTCGTTGTCGTTGACGACGATGACGAGCGGGCGGTCCTTGGCGGCGGCGATGTTGTTCAGCGCCTCCCAGGCCATGCCGCCCGTGAGGGCTCCGTCGCCGATGACGGCGACGACGTGGTCGTCCTTCTTCAGGACCTCGTTGGCCTTGGCGAGGCCGTCGGCCCAGCCGAGGACGGTCGAGGCGTGCGAGTTCTCGATCACGTCGTGCTCGGACTCCGCCTGCGAGGGGTAGCCGGAGAGGCCGCCCTTCATCTTGAGCTTGGAGAAGTCCTGGCGGCCGGTGAGCAGCTTGTGGACGTAGCTCTGGTGTCCGGTGTCCCAGAGGACCTTGTCCTTCGGGGAGTCGAACACCCGGTGCAGGGCGATGGTCAGCTCGACCACACCGAGGTTGGGGCCGAGGTGCCCGCCGGTCTTGGAGACGGCGTCCACGAGGAACGTCCTGATCTCGTCGGCCAGCTGGTCCAGCTGTTCCGGGGAAAGCCGGTCCAGATCTCGCGGTCCCCTGATACGGGTCAGCAGAGCCACCCGTGCCTCCTTGCGTTTGAGCTGGTCGAGCTTGCCGATTTGTCGAGTCTAATGTTCCGTCTTGGATCGCGGGCATCGGGCCAGGGGGTGAGGCGTCACCCTCATGGCGGACGGTCCGCTGATCTGTACGGCTCTGTGCGTGGATCTGTACGGCTCTGTGCGTGGATCTGTACGGGCGGTGCACTGCTCCGGACGCAGCAGTGCCCGGCGCCGGTTTCGCGGCGCCGGGCGGTGTGGCGAGCGTTACGCGCGGGGCGACCCTACGCGCGGCCGGCCGTCTTCTGCGTCTTGCGGGAGACCGAGTCGATGATCACGGCGATGAGCAGGACCGCTCCGGTGATCATGTACTGGATCGCGTTCGAGGACAGGTTCATCTGGTTGAGGCCCTGGACGATCGACTGGATGACCAGGATGCCCAGGAGCGCCGACCAGACCTTGCCGCGTCCGCCGAAGAGGGACGTGCCGCCGATGACCGCCGCGGCGATGCACATCATGAGCTGGTTGCCGCCGCCGAGGGAGCGGTCGGCGCCGCCGGTGGCGGAGGCGAGGAAGAGGCCGCCGATCGCGCCCATGGTGCCGGAGATCATGAAGACCGAGATCCGGATCCACGAGACGTTGATGCCGGCGCGGCGCGCCGCCTCGATGCCGCCGCCGACCGCGAAGACCTGCCGGCCGTACGTGGTGCGGCGCAGGACGAAGTCGGTGACCAGCAGGATCACCAGGAAGATCACCAGGGAGAGCGGGAGGCCCTGCTCCTGGTTGAAGCCGTACGCGGCGACGAGGACCAGGACCGCCAGGACGGCGGTGCGCAGGATGATCTCGCTCTGCGGGCGGTGCGGGAGCTCGGCGGCCTTGCGGCGGCGCGAGTCGCGCAGCTGGGCGAGGTAGAAGGCGGCGACGACGACCACGGCGAGGCCGTAGGCGGCGGCGACGTCGGAGAAGTAGTACTTCGTGAGGTCGCCGACGAAGCTGCCGATCGGCGTGGGGATGGTGGACCGGTCGCCCATCACCCAGGTCTGCAGGCCGGCCCAGCCGAGGAAGCCGGCGAGGGTGACGACGAAGGCGGGCACGCCGATCTTGGCGAAGATCAGACCGTGGAAGGCGCCGATCAGGGTGCCGGAGAGGATGCCGAGGACGATCGCGAGCCCGTCCGGCATGTCCGTGCCGAGGACGCCCCAGACCGCGCCGGCGAGGCCCGCCACGGAGCCGACGGCGAGGTCGATCTCGCCGAGCAGCAGGACGAAGACGATGCCGACGGCCATGATGCCGGGGCCGACCGCGTACAGCGTGATCTGGTCGAGGTTGTACGAGGTGATGAAGTTGCCGGTGAGGGCCTGGAAGACGATGCCGATGACGATGAGGCCGACGACGACCGGCAGCGAGCCGATCTCGCCGGAGCGGATCTTGCGCTTGAACTCGTCGACGTAGCCCTTGAGGCCCTGCTGGCGGACGAGGAGGCGGGGGTCGACGGCGGGGATCGCGGCGGCGGCCGGGGCCTGCTCGCCCGTCCGGGGGTCCGGCACGGCCGCCTGGTCGCTCGCGGCCTGAGCGGGCTGCGGGGTCTGCGGGGTCTTGCTCACTTCGCTACCTCCGCGTTGCGCGCCTGGCGGCGGGTCACGGCGTTGTCCGTGGCTCCCGTGATCGCGGCGATGATCTCTTCGTGCGTGGTGGTGGCCACCGGGAAGGTGCCGTTGTTCCGGCCCAGGCGCAGCACCGCGACGGTGTCGGCGACGGCCTTCACGTCGGCCATGTTGTGGCTGATGAGGATGACGCCGAGGCCCTGCTCGCGCAGCCGCTCGACCAGGTCGAGGACCTGTGCGGTCTGCTCGACGCCGAGGGCGGCGGTCGGCTCGTCCAGGATCACGATCTTGGGGTTGCCGACGAGGGCGCGCGCGATGGCGACGACCTGCCGCTGACCGCCGGAGAGGGCGGCGACGGGGATGCGGACGCTGGGGATGCGGATGGAGAGGGTCGAGAGGAGGTCCTTCGCCCGCTTCTCCATGGCGACCTCGTCGAGGACGCCGCCCTTCTTGATCTCCCGGCCGAGGAACAGGTTGGCGACGACGTCGAGGTTGTCGCAGAGCGCGAGGTCCTGGTAGACGGTCGCGACACCGAGGTTCTGGGAGTCGTGCGGGCGGTTGATCTCGACCGGCTCGCCCTCCCACTCGATGACGCCCTCGTCGATGGGGTGCACGCCGGCGATCGTCTTGACGAGCGTCGACTTGCCCGCTCCGTTGTCGCCGACGAGCGCGACGACCTCTCCTGCGTGGACTTCGAGATCGACACCGGAGAGGACCTGAACCGCTCCGAACCGCTTGAAGATCCCGCGCAACGCCAACACGGGCGTCTGGGACACGTGAACCAACTCCTTCGCCACCGGTGCGGCGGCGGGCATGGCGCGCCGCCCGGGCGGCGCCGAAATCTGAGGGGGGCTTGCACGTCCGGCTCCCGGACCGACAGCGGGGTCTGGGTCGGCCGGGAACCGGACGGCGTGGGTGGGGACGGAACCCGTTCGTGGTGCGTATCCGCCGCGCGCTCCTTCACCTCTTGCACGTGGCGGCCGGCCGAGGGGCCGGTCGCACGGGCGGGGAGGCGGGGACGGGGCGGTCGTACGCGACGCACGGGGGTCCGTCGCCGGGGAGCCGGGCCCGTGAGGGCCCGGCCGGGCTCAGGACGAGGCCCGGAGGGTTACTTGATGCCCAGCTCGGTGCACTTGGCGGCGAGGTCCGCGGTGCAGATGTCGGCGGCCTTGTAGATGCCGTCGGCGATCACCGTGGACTGGATGTTGGCCTTGTCGACCACGACCGGGGGGAAGAGCGTGGAGGGCACGCCGTCGGTCGCGCCCTGCGCGCCGAGCTCCTTGCCCTTGAGCAGGTTCACCGCGAACTTGGCGGCCTCGGGGGCCAGCTGGAGCGGCGACTTGTAGATCGTGAAGGTCTGCGAGCCGGCGACGATGCGCTGGATGCCCGCGACCTCGGCGTCCTGGCCGCCGACCGGGACGTTCTTGACGCCGGCGTTCTCGAGGGAGGTGATGATGCCTCCGGCCATGCCGTCGTTGGCGGAGTAGACGGCGCCGATCTTGTCCTTGCCGACCGAGGAGATCGCGGCGGACATCTTCTCGCCGGCGACCTTCGGGTCCCACTCGCCGGACGCCTCGTAGGCGACCTTGCCGACCTTGCCGTCGAGCGCGGTGTGGGCGCCCTTCTTGAACAGCGCGGCGTTCGGGTCCTTCTCGTCACCGTTGATCATCACGACGTTGGCGGTGGCGGCCTTGGAGCCGAGGGCGGCGAGGAGCGCCTGGCCCTGGAGCTCGCCGACCTTGTTGTTGTCGTGGCTGACGTAGGCGTCGGCACCCGGGATGGCACGGTCGTACGCGACGACCTTGACGCCCTTGGCCTTCGCGTCCTTGAGCCAGCCCGCGGCCTTGGCCGAGTCCACCGGGTCGAGGGCGATGACCTTGACGCCGTCGGCGATCAGCTGGTCGAACTGCTGCTTCTGCTTGACGATGTCGGAGACCGCGTTGTTGTACACGATCTCGCAGTCGGAGCAGGCGGCCTTGACGGCCTTCTCGAACTGGGGCTTGTCCAGGGCCTCGTAGCGCGAGGTCTTGTTCTCGGGAAGGAGCAGACCGATCTTGGTCGAGCTGCCCTTGTCTTCGCTGTCTCCGCCACCGGCCTGGCCACAGGCGGCGAGCGAGAGGGCCATCGAGACCGCGGCCGTGGCTATGACGGCGCGACGCGTCACTGCGTTCATTGGGGTTGCCTCCCTGACGAGGCCGCGACGTTGCGGCCGAGGATGCACGAAGTCAACTCGGCCGCAACACCGTCGTCAAGAAGTAAATTCTTAACGAGATGACAACGGTGCCTTTCGTTATCTAAGTGAAGGCAGGCGTGGAGGTCGGGGCGGCCGCGGGCAGCGGGCTCTCCAACAGGGTCGAATCGCCCATCTCGCTCAGGACGAGGGCGAGGGCGCCCAGCACCTCCGCACGCCCGCCGAGCGCCCCCTGGGCCAGCGAGAGCTGCCGGGCGGCGCTGGGGATCGCGTACCGCGAGACGGAGTCCCTGATGGGCGCGAGCACCAGCTCGCCGGCCTCCGCGAGGTCGCCGCCGAGCACCACGCGGCTGGGGTTGAGGAGGTTGCAGAGGTTGGCGATGCCGCTGCCGATGTGCCGGCCGACGTCGGCGATCACCCGGCGGCAGCCGGGGTCGCCCGCCCTGGCCAGCTGGACGACCCGTTCCATGGTCAGGTCCGGGCCGTGGCTGGGCTGGAGGAGCGGCAGGACGTAGCGGGCGGCGGTGAAGGTCTCCAGGCAGCCGCGGTTGCCGCAGCGGCAGACCGGTCCCGACTCGTCGAGGGTGATGTGCCCGATCTCGCCGGCGGTGCCGCCGGGGCCGCGGTAGACCCGCCCGTCGATGACGAGACCGGCACCGACGCCGCTGGCCACCTTGATGTACGCGAGGTCCTTGACGCCCCGCCCGCTCCCCCAGACCAGCTCGCCGAGCGCGCCCAGGTTGGCGTCGTTGTCGACGTGCACGGGGACGCCGAGGCGGCGGGAGAGCTCCTCGGCCGGGTTGATGCCGCTCCAGCCCGGCAGGATCGAGGTCGAGCCGAGCAGGCCGGAGGAGACGTCGATGGGGCCCGGTACGCCGAGACCGACGCCGATGACCTTGTCGCGGCCGATCCCGGTGGCCTCGATCAGCCGGGTGACCAGCTGCTCCGCCCGGTCGAAGCCCTCGGCGGCGGAGGCGTCCACGTCGAGCGGCTCGGCCTCCTCCGCCAGCACCTGATGGGCGAGGTTGCCGACGGCGACCCGCAGGTGGGTGTGGCCGAAGTCGACGCCGATGACGATGCCCGCGTCCCCGGAGAGCGAGACGCTGCGGGCCCTGCGGCCGCCCGCGGAGGTCGGGGTGACGTCGACCGTCCCGCCGTCCTTCAGCTCCCGCACGATGTTGGAGACCGTGGCGGCGGACAGGCCCGTCGCCCGAGCGATCTCCGCCTGGGTGAGCGAGCCGGCCATCCGCACCGCCCGGACGACCCGTTCGAGATTGGCCCTGTGCAGAGATGTCTGCGACCCCGGAGTCTCCATCGACTCACTCACTCCCACCGATTTCTCCAACATGTGAACCCTAAGGGGACGCTTTCGCCTTGCCCCCCGTCAAGACCTTGAGCGAGGGGCGTCGGGTGTCACGGCACACGAAGGGCCCCCGGCGCAGCGGCGCCGGGGGCCCTTCGGGGGTGTCGGAGAGGGCCGGAGAGGCCCGGGGATCACTTCACGGCGCCGGCGGTCAGACCGGCCACCACCTGCCGCTGGAAGATGATGTACGCGGCGAGGACCGGCAGCATGGCCATCACCAGACCGGCGAAGAGGCCGGACCAGTCGCCCTTGTAGCCCTGGCTGACGGCGAGCTGGACCAGACCCTGCGAGAGCACCTTCTTCTCCGGCTCGGTGTTGAGCACCGTCGGCAGCAGGTACTGGTTCCACTGGCCGAGGAAGTTGAAGATGCCGACGCTGATCAGACCGGGCTTGGCCATCGGCAGCATCACCTGGAAGAAGGTCCGGGTGTGCGAGGCGCCGTCCACGAAGGCCGCTTCCGCCACCGAGGTCGGCAGGGTGCGGAAGAAGGCGGTGAGGAAGAAGACGGTGAACGGCAGCGAGTACGCGATGTAGACGAGGATCAGGCCGTGCAGGGTGTTGAGCAGGGCCATGTTCTGCATCACGTAGAACAGCGGCACCAGCGCCAGGATGATCGGGAAGCTCATCCCTCCGATGAAGAGGAAGTAGATGAAGCGGCTGCCCGGGAAGTCGAAGCGGGCCAGCACGTAGGCAGCCATCGAGCCGAGGAGCAGCGTGCCGAAGAGCGAGCCGCCGACCACCAGGATGGTGTTCAGGAAGTAGTCGCTCATGTGCGCTTCGGTCCAGGCGCGCGACCAGTTCTCGAAGTGCAGCTTGTCGGGCAGCGCCCACGGCGAGGTGAAGATCGCCCTGTCGGTCTTGAAGGAGGTCATGACCGCCCAGAGCAGCGGCATGACGACCATGATCGCCCAGAGGATGAGCATGCCGTGCGAGAAGACGTTGAGGGCCGCGCCCTCGGCCTTGGCGGTCTTGCGCGGGGCGGCCGGCGGCGTCTTGGTGAGCACGGGACCGGAGCCCGACGGGGAGCCGGGGGTCTCGACGCCGGTGACGGCAGTGTCGGTCGTCTTCATCAGAACTCCAGCCGCTCGCGTCGGCCCAGCTTCATCACGACGGCCGCGAAGGCCAGCGTGACGACGAGGAGCGCGACACCGATGGTCGTTGCGTAGGCGGCCTGACCGTCCCGGAACGCCTTCTGGTACACGTACAGCGGAAGGACGATGGTGGAGTAGTCCGGCCCGCCGCCGTTGGGGCCTACGGTCATGATCTGGACGACGGCGAAGGACTCCGCGCCGAGCGCCAGGATGCCCATGTAGATCCACCCGGACTGCACGGTGTCCCAGAGCAGCGGCAGGGTGATCTTGAAGAAGGTGGTGAAGCGGTTCGCTCCGTCGAGGAGGGCCGCCTCGTAGAAGTCCCGCGGGATCGACGCCATGCCGGCCGAGAACAGGACCACGAAGAATCCGACCGTGGACCAGACGAGAACCACCATCACGCAGATGAGGGCGAGGTCCGGGTCGCCGAGCCAGTCCGGCTGAATACTGTCGAGACCGACACCCTTCAGTACGGAATTGATCGCTCCGCTGTTCGGGTTGTAGGCGAACTGGAAGAGCAGCGCGACGATCGCGATCGACAGCACCTGCGGGAAGAAATAGACGATCTTATAGAACGACGATCCGCGCACGCCCGCGATGGCCGCTCCCCTGCGGCGCCGACCGCCGACATTGAGCATGAAGGCGAAGAACAGCGCGAGGCCGACGGTCACCAGCGGCAGTACCACCGCGAAGGTCAGACTGTGCTGGAGCGATTTCCAGAAGACCTCGTCGTCCAGCATTCTGCTGTAGTTGTCGAACCCGACCATCCCGAATTCGGGACTCAGCCCGGTCCAGTCCGTGAACGAGTAGTAGATGGACTGGATGAACGGCCAGATGACGAACAGCGCGTAGAGCGCGAGGGGGGCCGCCAGGAACCCCACGATGAAACGGTACTTGCCGTGTTGCATTTCCTACCGACCCCGATCTTCCCGCGGAGGCGCGCCGCTGCTGCCACGCGCTAGGGGGCCGGGGCCCGCTCCCGGTCGGCGGGAAGGGGCCCCGGCACTGCTCACTGGTGCTTGTAGTGCTTGATCGAGGAGTCCTGGGCCGCCTCGTCGGCGAACTTCTGGATCTTCTTGATCGTCTCGGCCGGGGTGGCGCGGCCGGCCATCAGCTCGCCGATACCGGCGACACCGATCTTCTCCTTCTGCAGCGCGACGTACCAGTCCTGCAGACGGGGGTTGACGACGTTCTGGCCGGCCTTGTCCAGGGCGGCGACGCCGGACTTGAGGCCCGGGGTCAGCTCGATGCCGTCAGTGCCGCCGTTGAGGGCGGTCAGCGACTTCACGGACTGCGTGAAGTTCTTGGAGGAGGCCTCGCTGAGCATGATGCGCAGCTGCTCCATGCCGCCCTCGGCGTTCTTCGCCTTCGCGGGGACGATGAAGGGCTCGCCGCCGGACGCCCAGATCGTGCCGAACGGCAACTTGTCGGAGGCGTCCAGGCCGGTCGGGCCGGAGACGGCCAGGTTGAAGTCGGCCGGCATGGTCTTCGCCGCCTCGTTCTCGACCCAGGAGCCGTTCGGGATGAACAGCGCCTTGCCCTCGGTCCAGGCGGTCTGCGACTGGATGTGGTCGAGGCCGGGGGTGCCCTTGAGGACGTACCCCTTCCTGACGAGCTCGTAGTACGCCTCGAAACACGCCTTGACCGCGGGGTGCTCCCAGGCCTTCGGCTCCAGGTTGTCGATGGCGTCCAGGACCTCGCGGCCGCCGACCTTGGCGATCATCGGGTACAGCGAGAACGGGACGTAGTACGGGTGCTTGCCCGCGTACGTCCAGCCGGCGATGCCCTTCTTCTTGGCCTTCTCGCAGACGGCCAGCATCTCGTCCCAGGTCTCGGGGTACTTGGCGTCGAGGGAGTCGAGCAGCTTCTGCGAGTACCAGACGCCGTAGACCGTGTAGGCGTAGTACATGATCCACACCGGGTCGCCGTCGAACTGGCCCATCTCGACGATGCCGGGACGCAGGGTGTCGCGGACCGTCTTCTTCGGGTCGTCGACGGAGGGCGAGTCGAGCAGCGGGGTGAGGTCCATCAGCTGCTTCTGGCCGACGAGGACACCCATGTCCATCTGCTCGGCGCCGGAGTTGTCGATGAGGTCCGGCGGGGTGCCACCGTTGAAGCGCGGCTGCAGCGTGGTGGTGATCTTCTGGGTCGGGGTGAACTTGACCTTCGCCTTGGGATAATTCGTCTCGTAGATCTTGATGGCGTCCTTGGCGTAGTCCTGCCCGAAACCACCGTCGAAGAGGACGAAATCAAGCCCTGCCGACTCGTTCACCCCGAGCGGGTTCTTTTCGGACTTCTGGCCCTTCTCGACCTTTCCGTTGCCACTGGCGTCACTGCTCGCGCAGGCGGAGAGGAAGCCCATCGTCGGCACCGAGATCAGACCGATCGCCGCGGAACGCTTGATCAGATCGCGACGGCCGAGGCCGCCCTCATTGGTGTGTGCGGAGGTGGATCCCATGCTCAAGTCCTCGCCTTCATTCAGGACTCAGGCGGTGTACCGGTCGCCCGTACTCACTCGCCTCAGGCGAAGGGCCCCGCCACCGCGGTCATTTGCAGCCGGGTCGTGCACGCGTCGGGCCTCGCCGGAGCTTTCCGACGGGCTGGACGCCGACAGGTATAGTCCACTTCCCTTCACCGGAGCAAGATCGAAAGCAGGTTTCAGCAACCATCTTTCCCGAGTTGAGACCTCCGGGATAAGCGCGCCGAATCTGCGGCGTTTCGTCCAACCATTGGCCCTGTAACACCCTTGACAGCACATCAGACCTCCACATATTGGGGGCCTTGCCGCACGATTGGCTGGACCGAACCGTGCCGAGTGGTGCGTTGCGGGGGCAAAGGGGGACATACGTCCGTGACCGAAACAGTTGTGTCACAGACCCGTCGCCCGGTGAAGATTCCGTAAGGAGGGGCGAGATCATAGAGGTCTCGCCGACGCCCGTCCTCGCGACGGAGGCACGGCGAACCTGCCTGTTACCTACGCATCTGGAGTATTACGTGGCCAAATCTTCTGGCCTGAACCGTACGGGCGTTCTGGCCCGTGTCACGGTCGCGGCGATCACGGCCGCCCTGGTGGGCACGACGACCTCCGCGGTCGCGGCGGACGCGCCGCAGCCCGACCGCTCCGCGACCGGCGTCGTGGAGTCGGCGCCGCGCGCCGGCGCGCTCGCCGCCACGGCCGCGGTGACGCCGAGGAACTCCCTCTACGGCGCCGTCAGCAGCGGCGCGCTCTACCGCTACGACCTCAACGGCACCGGCGGCCTGAAGGCCTCCGTGAGCAGCGGCAGCGGCTGGCAGTACAGCAAGTTCATCACGCAGGCGGACCACAACGCCGACGGTCGCTCGGACGCCCTCTGGTTCGTCGAGAACGGCCGTCTCGCCCACATGCGGTTCGACGCCAACCCGACCGACATCGGCGGCGGCTGGGGCAGCTACACCAAGGTGTTCTCGGCGAGCAACACCGGCGGCGGCGCCGCCGACGACCTGTTCGCGCGGGACACCTCGGGCGTGCTCTGGCACTACCTGGGCTACGGCACCGGCAAGCTCACCCCGCGCTACAAGGTCGGCACCGGTTGGAACGCCTACAACCAGATCACCGGCAAGGGTGACCTGACCAACGACGGCAAGGCCGACATCGTCGCGCGTGACGGTTCGGGCGTGCTGTGGCTGTACAAGGGCACCGGCAACTACAAGGCGCCCTTCACCACCCGCACCCGCATCGGCGCCGGCTGGGGCGGCTTCAACAACCTGCTCTCCGTCGGCGACATCAACTACGACGGCATCGCGGACCTCACCGCCCGTGACGGTTCGGGTGCGCTGTGGCTGTACAAGGGCACGGGTAACGCGTCCTCCCCGTTCCACACCAAGGTAAAGATCGGCACGGCCGGCTGGAACGGCTTCCGCCTCATGTTCTGATCCTTCGTCCGCCTCCGGGTGAACGAGCGAAAGGGCCCCGCTCCTCTTCCGAGGAGCGGGGCCCTTTCCGCTTGCTACCGGATCAGCGGGGGTCAGCCACGGATCAGGTTGCGGAGCACGTACTGCATGATGCCGCCGTTGCGGTAGTAGTCCGCCTCGCCGGGGGTGTCGATGCGGACGACCGCGTCGAACTCGACACCGGTGTCGGTGGTGACCTTGACCGTGCGCGGCGTGGTGCCGTTGTTGAGCTCCTCGACGCCGGTGAAGGAGAAGGCCTCCTCGCCGGTCAGGCCGAGGGACTCGGCGTTCGCGCCCTCCGGGAACTGGAGCGGCAGGACGCCCATGCCGATGAGGTTCGAGCGGTGGATGCGCTCGTACGACTCGGCGATGACGGCCTTGACGCCCAGGAGCGCGGTGCCCTTGGCGGCCCAGTCGCGGGACGAGCCGGAGCCGTACTCCTTGCCCGCCAGGATCGCGAGCGGGGTGCCCTGCTCGATGTAGTTGCGCGAGGCGTCGTAGATGAACGACACCGGCGCGTCCGCCTGGGTGAAGTCGCGGGTGAAGCCGCCCTCGGTGCCCGGCGCGATCTGGTTGCGCAGGCGGATGTTGGCGAACGTGCCGCGGATCATGACCTCGTGGTTGCCTCGGCGCGAGCCGTAGGAGTTGAAGTCACGACGCTCCACACCGTGCTCGGTGAGGTACTTGCCGGCCGGGGTGTCGGCCTTGATGGCGCCGGCCGGGGAGATGTGGTCGGTGGTGACCGAGTCGCCCAGCTTGGCCAGGACGCGCGCGCCGACGATGTCGGTGACCGGGGTGGTCTCCATCGTCATGCCCTCGAAGTACGGGGGCTTGCGGACGTAGGTGGACTCGGTGTCCCACTCGAAGGTGTTGCCGGTCGGGATCGGCAGCGCCTGCCACTGGGCGTCGCCCGCGAAGACATCCTTGTAGGACTTGTTGAACATGTCCTCGCCGATGGCGTTGGCGACGACGTCGTTGACCTCGGCCTCCGTCGGCCAGATGTCGGCCAGGTAGACGGGCTTGCCGTCCTGGTCGATGCCGAGGGCGTCCTTGGTGACGTCGACCTTCATCGAGCCGGCGAGGGCGTACGCGACGACCAGCGGCGGCGAGGCCAGGTAGTTCATCTTGACGTCGGGGTTGATGCGACCCTCGAAGTTACGGTTGCCCGAGAGCACCGAGGTCACGGCCAGGTCGTGCTCGTTGACGGCCTTGGAGACCTCCTCCGGCAGCGGGCCGGAGTTGCCGATGCAGGTGGTGCAGCCGTAGCCGACGAGGTTGAAGCCGACCTTGTCGAGGTACGGGGTCAGGCCCGCCTTGTCGAAGTAGTCGGTGACGACCTTCGAGCCCGGGGCGAGGGTGGTCTTGACCCACGGCTTGCGGGTCAGGCCCTTCTCCACGGCCTTCTTCGCGACGAGCGCGGCGGCGACCATCACGTACGGGTTCGACGTGTTGGTGCAGGAGGTGATCGCGGCGACGGTGACGGCGCCGTGGTCGATCTCGTACGTCGAGCCGTCGGGGGCCGTCACGAGGACGGGCTTCGACGGGGCGCCGTTCGGGTGGTTCGCCGGGGCGTCGGAGGCCGGGAAGGACTCCTTGCCCGCCTCGTCCGCCTCGTCGACGTAGTTGCGCACGTCGAGCGCGAACTGCTGGGCGGCGTTCGCGAGGACGATGCGGTCCTGCGGGCGCTTCGGGCCGGCGATGGAGGGGACGACCGTGGAGAGATCGAGCTCCAGCTTCTCGGAGAAGTCGGGCTCGGCGGCCGGGTCGAGCCAGAGGCCCTGCTCCTTGGCGTACGCCTCGACGAGCGCGACCTGCTGGGCGTCGCGGCCGGTCAGGCGCAGGTACTTCAGGGTCTCGTCGTCGATCGGGAAGATCGCGGCGGTGGAGCCGAACTCCGGCGACATGTTGCCGATGGTGGCGCGGTTCGCGAGGGAGGTCGCGGCGACGCCCTCACCGTAGAACTCGACGAACTTGCCGACGACGCCGTGCTTGCGCAGCATCTCGGTGATCGTGAGGACCAGGTCGGTGGCGGTGGTGCCGGCCGGGAGCTCGCCGGTCAGCTTGAAGCCGACGACGCGCGGGATGAGCATGGAGACCGGCTGGCCGAGCATCGCGGCCTCGGCCTCGATGCCGCCGACGCCCCAGCCGAGCACACCGAGGCCGTTGACCATGGTGGTGTGGGAGTCGGTGCCGACGAGGGTGTCGGGGTACGCCTGGCCGTTGCGGACCATGACCGTACGGGCCAGGTGCTCGATGTTCACCTGGTGGACGATGCCGGTGCCCGGGGGGACGACCTTGAAGTCGTCGAAGGCGGTCTGGCCCCAGCGCAGGAACTGGTAGCGCTCCTTGTTGCGGCCGTACTCCAGCTCGACGTTCTGGCCGAAGGCGTCCGCGGTGCCGAACTTGTCGGCGATGACCGAGTGGTCGATGACCAGCTCGGCCGGGGAGAGCGGGTTGACCTTCGCCGGGTCGCCGCCGAGCTCCTTGACGGCCTCGCGCATGGTGGCGAGGTCGACGACGCAGGGCACACCGGTGAAGTCCTGCATGATCACGCGCGCGGGCGTGAACTGGATCTCCTGGCTCGGCTGAGCCTGCGAGTCCCAGCCGCCGAGGGCACGGATGTGATCGGCGGTGATGTTCGCGCCGTCCTCGGTGCGGAGCAGGTTCTCCAGGAGGACCTTCAGGCTGTAAGGGAGGCGCGCGGAGCCCTCGACCTTGTCCAGCTTGAAGATCTCGTACGACTCGTCGCCCACGCGCAGCGTGCTGCGGGCGTCGAAGCTGTTCGCCGACACGACAGTCTCCTTCATCAATGTGCGCGTACTACCGTCATGCTGCCGCCACGACCCCTCGCCGATCCGCTAAGGTAAGGCTGAGTTAGGTAACCCTTACCGGGCGGGCGGCCACGGTGCGCCGTAAGCAGTTATCTCGATGTCGAGATAACTCTAGTGCATCCCCGCCGCTCGGTCATGCCCGGCCGCCCCGTGAATCCGCGGTGGCGCGCGTCACCCCCCGGTCAGGGGGTGGCGACCAGCTCGCCGAGGCGGGTGGCGAGCCACGGTCTGCGGCCGCCGGCTCGCATGCGGCCCTGGACGATCGCCTTCCAGATCGGCGTGCGCCGGAAGGAGACCAGCAGGAACGCGGCCGGCGTCACCGTGATCCGGCAGTCGTACGCGCGGGGCGGGGCGTCGCGGGTCACCGTCATCGTCCCGTCGTCGACGACGATCGCCAGCCTCGGACCGCCCTTGACGACCAGGTCGAACGCGATGCGGACGCCCTGCGCCTTCGCCGCGTCCAGGGCCAGGCTCATCATCGTGGGCATCGACTGCCCGATCACCAGGCTCGCCTCGTCCGGGCCGATCGGCCACGGGAGCCGCGCGCCGCGCGCGATGTCCAGGCCGTGCACGAGGGTCTCGCTGAGCATCAGGCCGGTCACGACCGCCACCGTGAGCGTCGGCTCCGACCCGTACCAGGGAGCGGTGACGGGGGTGTCAGGGGCGAGGCCCTCGGTGGTCCGCAGGAACCTCTCGCCCCGTTCGGCGAGGAGGTCGCCGAGCCGGGCGCGCCCTTCGTCGTCGAGGAGGCCGACGGAGGTGGCGTTCATGGCCGTGATCCGCTCGACGAAGGGCAGGTCGCCGGGCGGCAGGACGTCACCCCACTCCACGGACCCGTCGGCGGAGACGACGGAGCCGTACGCGAGATACACGGAGGCGAGGTGCGCGCCGACGTCGCCCACGGTCCACACCGGGACGCCGGAGGGCGCCTCCAAGTCGGGAACGTCGCCCAGCAGCCCCACGAGTCGCGGGATCGCGGCGGCCAGCGCGGCGCGGGTCCTCCGGTGCTCGGTGACCGGATCGAATGCCGTGACGGTGCCCATGCGACTCCCCCAAGCGGTGGACGGGCCCGCACGTTACCGCCGAGTAGTGCCGCAGCGATAGACACCGATGGCCGCGCACGGATGGCCGGGGGCGTCCGACGGGTCGAGGATCGAACCATGTTCAGCGGCGCGCACGTGATTCTCTACACCCGGGACGCGGAGGCCGACCGCGCGTTCCTCAAGGACGTCCTCGGCTTCGACCACGTGGACGCCGGCCGGGGCTGGCTCATCTTCAAGCTGCCGCCCGCCGAGATCGCCGTGCACCCCACGGAGGGCGAGCCGAAGCACGAGGTCTACCTCATGTGCGACGACCTCACCCGCACCCTGACGACCCTGGACGAGCGGGGCGCCACGATCTCACGACCCATCACCGAGCAGCCCTGGGGCCTGCTCGCGGCCGTCCGGCTGCCGAGCGGCACCGAACTCGCCCTGTACGAACCGCGTCACCCGACCGCGCACACCCTGTCACCCTGACGGCCCACCCCAATGGAGATCGTCATCTCATATCTGAGATAACGTGACGCCATGGCAGACGACTACCTCGTACGCATCGGCAAGCTCATCCGTGACGCCCGTCAGCACCGTGGCTGGACACAGACGCAGCTTGCCGAGGCGCTGGCCACGAGCCAGAGCGCCGTCAACCGGATCGAGCGCGGCAACCAGAACATCAGCCTTGAGATGATCGCCCGGATCGGCGAGGCCCTCGACAGCGAGATCGTGGCCCTGGGTTACGCGGGTCCCATGCACCTCCGCGTCGTCGGGCGCCGCCGGCTCTCCGGAGCCATCGACGTCAAGACGAGCAAGAACGCCTGTGTCGCGCTGCTCTGCGCGTCGCTCCTCAACAAGGGCCGCACGGTCCTGCGCCGGGTCGCCCGCATCGAGGAGGTCTTCCGGCTCCTGGAGGTCCTCAACTCCATCGGAGTGCGCACCCGCTGGATCAACGACGGGGTGGACCTGGAGATCGTGCCGCCCGCCGAGCTGGACATGGAGTCCATCGACGCCGAGGCCGCGATCCGCACCCGCTCGATCATCATGTTCCTCGGCCCGCTGCTGCACCGCATGGACCGCTTCAAGCTGCCGTACGCCGGCGGCTGCGACCTCGGTACGCGCACGATCGAGCCGCACATGATCGCGCTGCGCCGCTTCGGCCTGGACATCACGGCCACCGAGGGGATCTACCACGCCCAGGTCGAACGCTCGGTCTCCCCCGACCGCCCGATCGTCCTGACCGAGCGCGGCGACACGGTGACCGAGAACGCGCTCCTCGCCGCGGCCCGCCACGACGGCGTCACGGTCATCCGCAACGCCTCCTCCAACTACATGGTCCAGGACCTGTGCTTCTTCCTGGAGGCGCTGGGCGTCCGCGTCGACGGCATCGGCACCACCACCCTGACCGTGCACGGCGTGCCGCAGATCGACGTCGACGTCGACTACTCCCCCTCCGAGGACCCGGTCGAGGCGATGAGCCTGCTCGCGGCGGCCGTCGTCACCGAGTCGGAGCTGACGATCCGCCGGGTCCCGATCGAGTTCATGGAGATCGAACTCGCGGTCCTGGAGGAGATGGGCCTCGACCACGACCGCTCGGCCGAGTACGCCGCCGACAACGGCCGCACCCGCCTCGTCGACCTGACGGTCCGCCCCTCCAAGCTGGAGGCGCCGATCGACAAGATCCACCCGATGCCCTTCCCGGGCCTGAACATCGACAACGTCCCCTTCTTCGCGGCCATCGCGGCCACGGCGCAGGGCAAGACCCTCATCCACGACTGGGTCTACGACAACCGCGCCATCTACCTCACCGACCTCAACCGCCTCGGCGGCCGCCTCCAGCTCCTCGACCCCCACCGCGTCCTGGTCGAGGGCCCCACCCGCTGGCGCGCCGCCGAGATGATGTGCCCGCCGGCCCTGCGGCCCGCGGTCGTCGTCCTCCTGGCGATGATGGCGGCCGAGGGCACGTCGGTCCTGCGGAACGTGTACGTCATCAACCGCGGTTACGAGGAGCTGGCGGAGCGCCTCAACTCGGTCGGCGCGCAGATCGAGATCTTCCGGGACATTTAGGGATCCTCTGCGCGAAGGGTCTCCTCCCGAACCACCGGACGCCTCATGGTGGTTCGGGAGGCTTAACCCGAGGCATCGGATTTCAGAGGGACCCACCTCGTCATCGAGTCCCAGGCCTCCAGAGCGCCTGTCAGGACTTCCACGGCGGCCGGGGAATCAGGTCCGACGGTGCTTGCCAAGATGAGCAGCATTCCTCCGTACTGCTGCACCAGTGCGATGAACTCCTCGGTCGCAGGAGCGGTCCAGAGCTGGCCGAACGTTGCCACCGCGACCTCACCGGGGCCAGTGAACGCCCAAGCACGCCCGTCGGACGACCTGGGCGGCAATCCGGACCACAGCGGTTGGAGGTCGAGCGCTTCAGCGCTGGCCGACCGGGGCCCGAAAGCAGCCGTGGCCGTCCAGCGGTCCCCGCTCTGGACCAACTGCGCCACCTCGAGAGAGGGGTTGACCACGAGAGCGGGAACGAGCAGGTCGCTCCGCTCCCCCACAGGCACCCCGGCGGTGAAGGCCGTCCAGCTGGTACCCGCCTCTTTGGCCACATTGATCAGGGCCGAATCGTTCCAGTGCGGATATCGGCACAGTCCGAAGTGGAAGAGCCGTGCTTCGGCCCAGCTGTAGTGGTCGTCCACATAGAGTGCCGGAACACCGTCGCCCAGCGGGTATCCGCAGTCCTGGCAGTCACCGGCCCAGAGCAACTGCATGAGGGAACGGGCTTCCTCCTGCCCAAATCTGTCCAGGCAATCCTGGCCGAAGGCCAGATGCGGGAGTCCGGCCGAGCCGTCCGCGGCCTCCAGGACCACCCAGTCCGATGAGTGGCCGTGCTCCCGTGCCCGGCTCCACCACTCCTCCCCCAGCCGGACATCGCCGAAGGAGTACGCTGTCACGCCGGCCATCAGGCAGCCGATCGGGTCGCCCAGATTCCCCTGCTTGACCGCTGTCTCGTAGGCACGCGAGACATAGGAGCTCGCCGTTTCGTGGTCTTGCCTGCGCAGGAGGACGCCAGCGTACGAGAGCGCGGCGAGCGGGATCTCACCGTCCGCGGCAACTCTCAGGGCCTCGACGGCTTCGTCCGACTGCCACTTCGACCTCAGCCAGTCCGAGTAGTGCAGTGCGCTCCCGGGATCGCCGGCCTCGGTACCGCGCTTCCAGAGCGCTATCGCCTCATCCTGGTTCCCCAACTTTTCGTGGATCAGGCCGAGGGCGCCGATCGACTCCCGCTCCCCACTCTCGATCGCACGCTCGTACCACTTCCGCGCCTCTTCCAGATTCCCCCTCACGAAGGACAGGGCACCCATGTTGTGAGCCCCGGTGGAGTCGCCCAGGCAGGAAGCACGCTCGAAGCAGCGGCCGGCACCGTCATAGTCCTTCTCCGCGGCCAGCAGCGCCCCCAGGCTGATCAGGCCGTCGGGATCGTCCGCCTCCGCGAGGGGGCGGAGCACCTCCTTGGCCACGTCCGGCCGGCCCGCCACCTTGGCGACGGTCGACACCAACACGCGGCGCGTGTCGTCCACGATGCGCAGGGCCTCGTCCCACACCTGTCCCGGGAGCTCGCTCGGACGGGATCTGCGCGCAGCATCGGACACGAGGTAGTCGAACGGCTTCCATGTTCCTCCCCGGCCCGGGACCAGGGGGCTGGTCACGCCCAGCACGATCCTGGACGCCCAGTCCCAGGCTTCCTCCATGCCTTCCGGCCGCAGCGCCGGGCCGCCCGCCTGGTCGAGGAAGTGTGCGTGGAGGCGTTCCAGGGACTCCGGCGCCAGCGCAGTGTCCACACCTGTGCGGGCGAGGGCGACGGCGGCCGCGACGAGAGCGGCACCCCGGGGGTTGCCTTTCACCCGGGAAGCTGCCTTCCACCGCTTGAGAACCTGCGGTCCCGCCGCGAGGTACTCCGCCACCCCATGTGCCCTGTCGGCGTTCAGTGCGGCAACGATGCGTGGATCCTCGCGCGACGACGCAACCCGCCGCTCGTCGCCGGTCCAGATCCGGTCCAGGGTGATGTGATGCGCTGCGCGGATCACTCTGCCCGGTGAGGACGGCAGACGCGGCCCGGTGCCCCGCGAGAGCGACGGGCCGTCCTCCTCGTCCGTGTAATGCTCGTGGAACTCGGTGCGCAGCGTGGCGAGCACGACCGTGCCGCGGCGGACGAGCCGATCTAGCAGGGACGGCGTCAGCCCGTCGGACCGCAGGTAGTTGTGCAGGTCGTCGAGCCATACGACCTTCTCGCGATCACTTCCGGAGGAAGCATGCAGGAAGGACAGGTCGGCGTCGGGGTCCGGCTTGCAGACCGACCAGTCGCCGTGATTGCGGACCATGCCTTCGAACAGGGCCCTCGACTTGCCCGCGGCCGAATCCCCTGTCAGCAGCAACATGCCGCCCGTCTCCGCCAGCGCTTCGAGCCGGGCGTCCACCTGCGCATCGACGCAGCGTGGCACGTACTGCACGACGTCCGGATGGCCGGCGGCATCCGGCGCACGATGAACACCGAAGGAGACCGGGTCGGCGTCGGCAACAGGGAGCCAGTCACCTTCGCAGGAGGCGGAGGCCTCGTGCACCACCTGCGGCGCCGACCTGCCGATCTCCACCACCTCGGGACAGAGCCCTGCAGCTGCCTCCACCGCCCGCCGGAAACCGGCATCGGCCACCACGACGGAGATGGGAACGGCTTCCACCCGCGCGTGACCCCACTGCGCGGGATCCCCAGAGACCACGCCGATCAGGTATTCGCCAACGAAGAGCGCGGCGCCCGACATCCCCTGCCACGGCGATGCGCCGGAGGTGCCGGCCGCGGGCGGCGGGGCGTGGGAGCTGTCCAGGACATAGCGGCCGCGCAGGACGGATGATCCCGGCTTCAGCGTGCCCACGATCTGCTCGGTGTCCGGCCTCATCCCGTCCCGGAGCGAGATCCGCGGGTAGCCCACCGCTTCGCAGTTCTCCCAGGCGGCCAGGCCGGAAATCCGACCCCACCGGACATCGGACATCCGGCACGTCGTGGCCTCCCTGACCAGGTCGTCATCCGCTTCGAGCAGGGCCGCGTCGCACGACTCGTCGTAGCGGCGCCACACGAGGCGGCAGCTGCGCATCCCCGTCCCTCCAGGGACGGCGACGCGAACAGCCCCGCCCTCCTCTTCGAACAGGTGCGCCGAAGTGAGCACCAGGCGGGAGTCCAGTAGGAAGCCGCTGCCCTGCCGCGCTCCCTGGACGATGGCGATGCGTTCGACGGACCGGGCGCTCATCCGCCGCGCAGTCCGGACGGATGCTCGAAGTCACCCATGTCGACCTCGGCCTGATTTCCGATCTCGATCGGCCCGCCGTTGGCGGAATCCTTCGGCCTCAGCTTCACGGACACCTTGTGGACGGCGTTCTGTGCCACCCCCACCTGGGCGTCGCCGGAGACCACCCATGCCTTGAACCCCGCCTTGGCCGTCGCGTCGCGCCGCAGCTCGACCGAGAAATCCAGAGTGATCTCGTCGACCTCGAACCTGATGCGCTGGCCGTCCGCGGCGTGCACAGAGGCCATCAGCTGATCCCGCAAGCCCTGTACGGCCTCAGTGAGTTCCACGTTCTCCAACGGATCGCGCACGTCTCCGACTCCCCCGTTCGGTCAACCGTCAACCGCTACCACTATCACATTGTCCACGGCACGAAACGGCGATCCGGACAGTGCCTCCAGACACGGCGGGGCGCTGTGTGGCCACGCAGCACCCCAGCCGACGCCCACCCGCCCTCGACTGCCCACTACACACCGGAAGAACGCCAGGAGCCGCACCCTCAGACCCCGTATGCCGCCATCACAAGGGGAAGTCGCAGTCGAAGGCGCACTACCAGGGCAAGCGATGGACGGACCACTCGTGCAGCGAGCGTGCAAGATGATCTTGATGGAGGCTCATTTCTCCAGCTCAGAGAACATGCAGCACATTTCCAGGACATCTGGCATCTGACATCCGTGCACGCGTCAGGAGGCCGTGTCAGGAGGCCGTCGGTGCGGCCGGGTCCCGGTAGGGGGGGCGGGTCGTGAGGCGGTCGAGGAGGGACCGGCGGTGTGCGGGGGTGGTGGCGAGGTCGAGGGCGGTCCAGGCCATGGCGAGGCCGCCGTCGAGGACGGCGCGGTCGGCCTGGGGGGTCGTGCCGTACCGGGTGAACTCGGGGTTGTGCATGATCGTGTCGCCGCTGTCGTAGCCGATCAGCGGGTGGATGGTCGGGACGTGGTGCGAGACGTTGCCCATGTCGGTGGAGCCGCCCCGGAGGGACGGGTCCTCGGCCCGGACGTCCCGGCCCAGCGCGCGGGCCGCGGCGAGGTAGCTGCGGCCCATGGCCAGGTCCTGGCGGAGGTCGGCGTAGTCGTTGCCGACGGCCTCCAGGGCGAGTTCGGCGCCGGTGGCGAGCGCGCCGGCCTCGAAGCAGGCGCGGACGCGGGCCTGGAGCTCGCGGAGTTCCTCGCTGGTCCCGGCGCGGCAGTCGTAGTCGGCGGCAGTGTGCGCCGGGATGACGTTGGCGGCCTCGCCGCCGGAGGTGACGAAGCCGGAGACGACGGCTCCGGGTCGCATCTGCTGGCGGTACGCGGCGATGGCGACCTGCGCGATCATCATCGCGTCGGCGGCGTTGACTCCGCGCTCGGGCATCGCCGCGGCGTGCGCGGAGCGGCCCGTGTAGCCGACCTTCCAGCTGCTGATGGCGAGCGAGCTCATGCCGACGGAGTCCGAGGGCGCGGCGTGCACCATCATCGCGGCGGCGACGTCGTCGAACACGCCGCCGCGCAGCATGTCGACCTTGCCGCCGCCGGACTCCTCCGCCGGGGTCCCCAGCAGCTTGACGGTGATGCCGAGCTCGTCGGCGAGCGGCGCGAGCGCCAGGGCGGCGGTGACGGAGGCGGCGCCGTTGACGTTGTGGCCGCAGGCGTGGCCGATCCCGGGCAGCGCGTCGTACTCGGCGCAGATCCCGATGACGAGGTCGCCGCTGCCGGCGGTGGCGGTGAACGCGGTCGGCAGGTCGCACACGCCACGGGTGACGTCGAAACCCGCGGCCTCGACGAGATCGGTGATCCGGCGGGCGGAGCGGTGTTCCTCGTAGGCGAGTTCGGGGTCGGCGTGCAGCTGGTGGCTGAGGGCGAGGACCTCGTCCTGGCGTCGTGTCACGACGTCGCGGGTGCGGGCGCGCAGCAGGTCGAGGGGTGCGGGTGCGGTGGTGGTCATGAGCGGTCCTCGCGGTCCTTCGCGGTGCGGTAGAGCAGGGAGATCGCGGCGCCGGCCAGGGAGACGACCGCGCAGATCGTCCAGGAGGTGGTGTAGGCGCCGAGTTCGGGCAGGGTCTCGCCGGCCGGGGTGCGGGCGGCGAAGACGGTGAGGACGATCGCGGCGCCGGCGGACCCGCCGACGTTGATGAGGAGTTCGTTGATCCCGGAGCCGACCGAGGTCCGGTCGTGGGGCACGGACTCGACGGCGAGGGTACGGGTGGAGTGCTGGAGGAAGCCGATGCCGAGCCCGGCGACGGCGGTGCCGGTGAGGAACAGCGGCATCGAGCCGTGCCAGGTGAGGGAGGCGACGTAGCCGGCGGCCATGAGGAGGGAGCCGGCGCACAGGGTGAGCCGGTCGGAGATCGCGGCGGCGACGGCGGGCGCGGCCAGGGCCCCCGCCGCGATGGCGAGGAGGTTGGGCAGCATCGCGAGGCCGATGGCGAAGGGGTCGAGGCCCAGGCCGTAGCCGTACTCGGCGGGGCCGGTGCCCATGAAGACGGGGTTGGCGACCTGGAGGCCGATCATCGGGACGGTGAAGGTCACGGTCACGAGGGAGACGGTGACGACGTTGCGGTGCCGGAACATCCGGACGTCGATCATCGGCTCGGCGGTACGCAGCTCGACGAGGACCCACAGGGCGGTGACGAGCGTGCCGCCGACGAGGCAGCCGAGGGTACGTGCCGAGGTCCATTCCCAGTCGGGCAGTCCGCCCATGCCGAGGCCGAGCATGATCGCGACGAGGCCCACGCACAGGAGGATGCCGCCGGCCCAGTCGATCCGTCCGCCGGGGCGTGCCGCGGACTCGGGCAGCAGCGGCCAGGTGACGGCGAGGGCGAGGCCGACGGCGGCGGTGGGCACCCACAGGGCGGCGGTGGGGCTGTCGACGGTACGGGCGACGAAGCCGCTGGCGATCAGGCCGACCGCGATGCCGGCGACGAGCGCGGCGACCATGTAGCTGATGCCGCGCCGGGACTCCCCGTCGCCGTCCTTGCCGCGGTTGCGGAGGACGCCGACGAGCAGCGGGAAGAAGCCCGCGAACGCGCCCTGGAGGACCTGGCCGACGAGCAGCACCTCGAAGGAGCGGCTCAGGCCCACCAGGACGGAGCCGAGCAGCACGATCGCGAGGTTCCAGCGAAGGACGCGCCGGTGGCCGTAGAGATCGCCCATGCGGGACAGCACCGGGGTGAACGCGACGGACGCGAGCAGGTTGGCGATGCTGATCCAGTTCAGCTCGGCGGCGGTGACGTGGAGGGTGTCCGTGAGCCCCTTCAGAAGCGGGGAGAGGAAGCCCTGGGTGATGCCGCTGGACAGCTCGACCAGCGCGACGGAGGCGATCACCGCGGCGCCGGGGGTCGCGCGGACGGCGGCCCGCGACGCCGGTGGCGTCCGCAGGGTGTCGGTGTCCGTCATACGTACCACCTGTTCGGGGAAGGGGCCCGGGGGCCTGGGCGGGGAGGTGCCGGGGTGTGGGGGTGCGGGGTGTGGGAGTGCGGGGGTGTGGGAGTGCGGGGGTGCGGGGAGGGGCGGGGCGCCCGGCGGCGGCCGGTCTTCGGTCGGCCACGTGGCGAAATCCGCACCACAATGTCGCCAGCGGACAGGCAATCGGGCAAGAGTGCGCCTCACAATCGGGTGAAGGCGTCATTCGACCGGGTCCGATCGGCGGATCCAGGCAGGGACCCGCCCCCGACGGCCCTCCTCCGACACGCCCGCGACCCACCCCGGGCCCCGCCCCGGGCCCCACCCCGGGCCCCCTCCCCCGGCCGCACCGTAGGGTCCGGCCACACCACACACTCCCCCGCCCACCCCGCCGCTCACCCCGCCCCATCCCCAGGAGGTTCCTCGATGACGACCGAGCCCCCACTGCACGGCTCGCTCGACGCCCTGGACCACGCCGTGCTCCGGGCGCTCCACCGCGATCCCCGCGCGCCGTTCTCCGAGGTGGCCGCGACGGCCGGGGTGCACGAGCGGACCGCCGCGCGGCGACTCGACCGGATGACCGCGACCGGGGCGGTGGGGTTCACGGCGGCCCTCATCCCCGAGTACCTCGGCGAGGGCGTCACCGCCGAGGTGGCCGTGCGCTGCGCCCCCGGCCGCGTGCACGAGACCGCGCTGGCCCTCTCCCGACGGCCCGAGACACGGTCCGTCGAGGTCGCCACCGGTGCGCTCGACGTGTTCGCCGAGCTGAACGTGCCCGACCACGACGCCCTGCTCACCCTCGTCGACGCGGGGATCGGCAGGCTCGACGGTGTCGTCGACATCCACTCCTCGGTGGTCCTGCGGCTGCTCCTCACGGCCAGTGACTGGGCGCCGTACGACGACGAGCCCACCGACGTACGACGCCACGCCATCGAGGGCCGGCGCCTGCCCGAGCCTCCGGTGGTGGACGAGCTCGACCGTCGCCTGGTCGCGCTCCTCCACCGTGACGCCCGGATGTCCACCACCCGGCTGGCCCGCGAGCTCCGGGTCGGCGAGACCACCGCACGCCGCCGGCTGAGCCGCCTGATGGCCTCCCACGTCCTCCACCTAAGGCTGCACGCGGAGCCCGCGGTGCTCGGCTACCCCGTCGAGGCGCGGTTCCGGCTGGCCGTCAGCCACGCCCGCCTCGACGCCGCGATCCGCCGCCTGGCCGAGGAGCCCGCCGTCCGCCACCTCGTCGTCACGACCGGGACGACCGCGCTCCTCGGCTACTCCAGTCACCGCTCCACGGCGGATCTGCACGACTTCGCCGCCCGCGTCTTCGGCGCACTCGACGGCGTCGCGTCGGCGGAGGTCGCCCTGCTCATGCGCACCTACAAGCGCGCCGGGTTCGCACCGGGCCCGTAGGCGTGAGAAGGCCCGGGCCGTCTCACGGGCCCGGGCATCGGCTCCGGTCAGGCGCCCGGGACCACGCCGCCCTTGAGGCGTTCGAGGTCCGAGGGGCGGACCTGGATGGCGACGAGGGCGATCACGAAGGCGAGGACCGCGAAGACCGCCGCCACGATGAAGCCGGCCGAGACTCCGGCGGTGAGGACCTCGTCGCTCCAGGGCGGGGGCAGTTGGCCGGTCTCGGCGAAGCGGGCCTTCTCCAGCGGTCCCGCCTGGGCGAGGAAGGCCGGGACCTGCGTGTCCGCCTCGTTGCGGCTGACCGTGCCGAAGACCGTGACCAGGATCGAGAGGCCCAGCGAACCGCCCACCTGCTGGGTCGCGTTGAGCAGGCCGGAGGCGGCTCCGGTGTCCTGGGCCCTGACGTTGGAGAGGGCCATCAGGGTCAGCGAGACGAACATGAAGCCCATGCCGAAGCTGAAGACCAGCATCGGACCGAGGATCGAACCCAGGTACGTCGAGTCGATGTTGGTGAAGGTGAGCCAGGAGAGGCCGACCGCCAGACAGAGCGACCCCACCACCATGAAGGGCTTCGGGCCGAACTTGGGCAGGAGTTGTGAGGTGATGCCGGCGGCGACCGCGATGACGGCGCTCACCGGGAGGAAGGCGAGACCTGCTTGGAGCGGGCTGAAGTCCAGGACGGTCTGCACGAAGAGCGTGAGGAAGAAGAACATCCCGAAGATCGCGGCCGCGAGGCAGAGCATGATGCCGTAGGTGCCCGCGCGGTTGCGGTCGGCGAACATGTGCAGCGGGGTGATCGGCTGCCGGGAGCGGCGTTCCACCAGGACGAAGGTGACGAGCAGGACGACCGCGGCGACGAAGGAGGCGATCGTGAACGGATCGCGCCAGCCTTCCTGTGCGGCGCGGATGAATCCGTAGACCAGCGCCACCATGCCGAGGGTCGAGGTGAGCGCGCCGGTCACGTCGAAGTGGCCGGGCTGGCGCGCGGACTCCTTGACGTGCCGGGGTGTCAGGAAGGCGATCATGAGGGCGATCGGCACGTTCACGAAGAAGATCCAGCGCCAGTCGAGCCATTCGACGAGGATGCCGCCGGCGAGCAGGCCGATGGCGCCGCCGCCTGCCGACACGCCCGCGAACACGCCGAAGGCGCGGTTGCGTTCGGGGCCTTCTTCGAAGGTCGTGGAGATCAGCGAGAGGGAGGTCGGCGAGGCGATCGCGCCGCCGACTCCCTGAAGCGCGCGGGCCGCGAGGAGTTGCCAGTCGCTCTGGGCGAAGCCCGCGAGCAGGGAGGCGAATCCGAAGAGCAGGACACCGAAGATGAAGGTCCTGCGGCGGCCGAGGATGTCGCCCGCGCGTCCGCCGAGGAGCAGCAGTCCGCCGAAGGTCAGCGTGTAGGCGTTCACGACCCAGGACAGGCTGGTGGTCGAGAAGTCCAGGGACTGCTGGATGTCGGGCAGGGCGATGTTCACGATGGTGATGTCGAGGACCACCATCAGCTGACAGGACGCGATCACGAAGAGGGCGATGCCCTTGCCGTCCCCTTTGCCCTTGCGCGGGGAGGTCGCGGTCGAGGTCGTCGGCTTCGGGTCACTGGTCATGGCTACTCATGACTTCTCATGGCGCATCGCTCCCTCACCGGAGGGGCCGTGGGCCGGTCAGTCCACCTTTCGACATTAAGCCCGGCCCGCTCGGGCGACCAGTTGATCAATAGCGGCCCCCGTCGGGTCAGGCGTGGGCGGGCTCGTCGAGGACCGCGAAGCCGTCCAGCTCCACGCGCGCCTGTGCGTCCCAGAGGCGTACGACTCCGATCACGGCCATCGCCGGATAGTCGCGGCCCGCCAACCGGCGCCAGATCCGGCCCAGTTCGTGGGCGTGGGCGCGGTAGTCGTCGACGTCGGTGGTGTAGACGGTGACGCGGGCGAGGTCGGCGGGGGTGCCGCCGGCGTGGCGCAGGGCGGTGAGGAGATTGCCGAGGGCGGTGGTGAACTGCTCGGGGAGGGTGTCCCCGACGACTGCTCCCGCCGCGTCGAGCGCGGTCTGTCCGGCGAGGAAGACCAGGCGGGTGCCGGTGGCGGTGACGGCGTGGGAGAAGCCGGTGGGCGGGGCGAGTTCGGCCGGGTTGTGGCGGTGGAGGCTCATGCGGAGCCCACCTCCTGTCGGATGGTCCGGGCGGGGCCGGCGGCCTGGGCCGCGTACAACTCCTTGGCGATGATGGCGCGTTGGACCTCGCTGGCGCCCTCGTAGATGCGGGGTGCGCGCACCTCGCGGTAGAGGTGTTCCAGGAGGTGGCCGCGTTGCAGGGCGGCGGCGCCGTGTACCTGGACGGCGGCGTCGACGACGTACTGCGCGGTCTCGGTGGCGAGGAGTTTCGCCATGGCGGAGCGCCGGGGCACGTCCGGGTCGCCGCTGTCGTACGCGGTGGCCGCCGCGTAGACGAGGAGGCGGGCGGCCTCCGTGCGGGTGGCCATCTCGGCGATCCGGTGGGAGACGGCCTGGAGGTCGGCGAGGACGCCGCCGAAGGCGGGGCGGGCGGCGGTGTGGGCGACGGCGGCGTCGAGGGCGGCCTGGGCCATGCCGACGGCGAAGGCCCCGACGCTGGGCCGGAAGAGGTTGAGGGTGTTCATGGCGACCCGGAAGCCCTGGTCCGGTGCGCCGAGGAGGTCCTCGGGGCCGACGGGGACGCCGTCGAAGGTGAGGGTGCCGAGGGCGTGCGGGGAGAGCATGTCGAAATGCTCCCCGCCGAGTCCGGGGCGGTCGGCGGGGACGAGGAAGGCGGTGACGCCGCGGGCGCCCGCGCCGCGGATGGTGCGGGCGAAGACGGTGGCGAAGTCGGCCTCGGGGGCGTTGGAGATCCAGCGTTTCTCGCCGTGCAGGCGCCAGCCGCCGCGCCCGTCGGGGACGGCGTCGAGGGCGAGCGCGGCGGCGTCGGAGCCCGCGCCGGGCTCGGAGAGCGCGAAGGCGGCGACGGCCCGTCCGGCGGTGGCCTCGGGCAGCCAGCGGGCGCGCTGCGCCGGGGTGCCGAAGGCGGCGACCGGGTGGGTGCCGAGGCCCTGGAGGGCGAGGGCGGTCTCGGCCTCGGTGCAGGTCTGGGCGAGGGATTCGCGCAGGAGGCAGAGGTCGAGGGCGCCGGCGTCGAAGAGGCGGGCGAGGAGGCCGAGTTCGCCGAGGGCGGCGACGAGGGGGCGGTTGACGCGGCCGGGCTCGCCCTTCGCGGCGAGCGGCGCGAGACGGTCGGCGGCGAGGACGCGGAGCTCCGCACACCAGGTGATCTGTGCCGGATCGAGCGAGAATGCGGGCATGTGGGCCCTCTCCGACGCCCTCCGGCGCCCTTGTCGCTGCGCCGTCCGGCGCCCTTGTCGCGAACCGTTGACTGTCGTCACCAACACGATACGCTCATGGGGCGTTGAGCGACCCCACCACGACAGGGGGACGGACTCATGGAGCTGACACCCTCGGCCCACCTCGACACCTTCGCCCGCGACCGGCTGCCACCGCCGGAGCGATGGCCGCAGCTCCTCTTCGAGCTGCCGGAGCTCACCTACCCCGACCGGCTCAACTGCGGGGCGGAACTCCTCGACCGTACGGTGGAACGATTCGGCACGGACCGGCCCGCCTTCCACGACGGCGAGGGCGGGGTCTGGAGCTACGGCGAGCTCCTCGACCGCGTCGACCGCATCGCCCACGTCCTCACCACCGACCTGCGGGTCCGGCCCGGCAACCGGGTGCTCCTGCGCGGCCCGACCACCCCCTGGCTCGCCGCCTGCTGGCTCGCCGTGATGAAGGCCGGTGCCGTCGCCGTCACCGTCCTGGCCCAGCAGCGCGCCCCCGAGTTGGCCGTGATGGCCGACGCCGCGCGCTGCACCCACGCGCTCTGCGACGCCCACTCCCTCGACGAGCTCCTCGCCGCCCGGATCCCCGGCCTCCGCGTCACCGCCTTCGGCGGGGACGGCCCCGACGACCTCCTCGCCCTCACCGCCCGCCACCCCGGCCGGTACGAGGCGGTGGCGACGGCCGCCGACGACGTGGCGCTCATCGCCTTCACCTCCGGCACGACCGGGCAGCCGAAGGGCTGCGTCCACTTCCACCGGGACGTCCTCGCCGTCGCCGACACCTTCTCCGCGCACGTCCTGCGCCCGCTGCCCGACGACGTCTTCGCCGGCTCGCCGCCGCTCGCCTTCACCTTCGGCCTCGGCGGGCTCGTCGTCTTCCCCCTGCGGGCCGGGGCGAGCGCGGTCCTGCTCGAACAGGCCGGCCCCAAGCAGCTGCTCGCGGCGATCGAGCGGCACCGGGTCTCGGTGCTCTTCACCGCCCCGACCGCCTACCGCGTCATGCTCGACGAGCTGACCGGCGGCGGCGCCCCCGACGTCGGCTCGCTGCGGCGCTGCGTCTCCGCCGGCGAGAACCTGCCGGAGGCGACCTGGACGGCCTGGTACGGCAGCACGGGCCTGCGCCTGATCAACGGCATCGGCGCGACCGAGCTCCTGCACATCTTCCTGTCCGCCGCCGACGGCGACATCCGCCCCGGCACCACGGGCCGCCCCGTGCCCGGCTGGCAGGCCAGGATCGTGGACCGGGAGGGGCGGGAGGTCCCGGACGGCGAGGAGGGGCTGCTCGCCGTGCGCGGCCCGGTGGGCTGCCGCTATCTGGCCGACCCGCGCCAGGCTGAGTACGTACGGGACGGCTGGAACGTCACGGGCGACACGTACGTCCGCCGGCCCGACGGCTGGTTCCGCTATGTCTCACGGGCCGACGACATGATCATCTCGGCCGGGTACAACATCGCCGGACCCCAGGTCGAGGAGGTGCTCCTCGGCCACCCCGACGTGGTCGAGACGGCGGTCGTGGGCCGCCCCGACGAGCTCCGCGGGCAGGTCGTCGTGGCGTACGCGGTCGTACGGGACGGAGTGCCGCGCGACTCCGTGACGGCGGCCGCGCTGCGGGCCTTCGTCCGCGCCCGCCTCGCCCCGTACAAGTCGCCCCGCGAGATCGTCTTCCTCGACGCGCTGCCGCGCACGGCGACGGGCAAGCTCCAGCGCTTCCGGCTGCGCGACCCGGTCTGATCCGGGACCGGGCATGTCAGGACCACCCCCTAAAGTGATCACCGTGGCCGAGCAGCACACTCCCCGATCCCTCATCGTCTCCCTCTACGGCGCTTACGGCCGGGGGCCCGACGAGTCCCCCATGCCGGTGGCCGCGCTGATCCGGCTCCTCGGCGGGCTCGGCGTGGACGCGCCCTCGGTGCGCTCCTCGGTGTCGCGGCTGAAGCGGCGCGGGCTGCTGCTGCCGCGCCGGACGGCGGACGGCGCCGCCGGATACGCCCTTTCGGAGGACGCCCGGCGGCTTCTCGACGACGGCGACCGCCGGATCTACGCCCGTTCGGAGCCGAAGCTGTCGGACGGCTGGGTCCTGGCCGTCTTCTCGGTGCCCGAGGCCGAGCGGCACAAGCGGCACCTGCTGCGCTCCCGGCTAGGCCGGCTGGGCTTCGGCTCGGCGGCGCCGGGTGTCTGGATCGCGCCGGCCCGGCTGTACGAGGAGACGCGGAACGCCCTGGAGCGGCTGGAGCTCTCGACGTACGTGGACCTCTTCCGGGGCGAGCACCTGGGGTACGCGGCGACGGCCGAGGCGGTGGCCCGCTGGTGGGACCTGCCGGCGATCGCGGGGCTGCACGAGGAGTTCCTCGCGGCCCACGAGCCGGTCCTGCGGGCCTGGCGGTCGGCGCCGGGCGGCCCGGAGGACGCCTATCGGGCGTATCTGCTCGTCCTGGACTCCTGGCGGCGCCTGCCGTACGCGGACCCGGTGCTGCCGGCGGAGCTGCTGCCCGACGACTGGCCGGGCCGGCGCTCGGCGGAGGTCTTCGCGGCCCTGCACGAGCTGCTGTGGGAGCGGGGCGCGGAGTTCGTGCGGCCGTTCGTCGCCGGGGACACCCCTTAGTCCCGGCCTTGGCCCCGGGCCTGGTCCTGGGCCTTAGTACCGGGCCTTAGTCCCGGGCCTGGTCCCGGGCCGTGCCCCGTACCGCCATCGCCCGGATCAGGCAGACGAGTCCCACCACCGCCAGGATCGTGCGGACCAGGTTCCACGCCACCCAGGGGTCTTCGAAGGCGGCACGGGCGGCGGCCGGGTCGTGGGCGGCCGCGAGGGCGGCGTTGAGGGGCACGTTCGCGGCCGTGGTGACCAGGAAGACCGCCGCGCAGAGGACGAACCCGGCGAGCGTCCAGACCCGCGCCCGGGTGGCCCGGTGCTGCCAGGCGGCCACCCCCGCGAGGATCGGCGCCCCGAAGAACGCGGTGAAGAACACCGGGTTCTGGATCACGTCGTTGATGTTCCGCATCACCTCGAAGAAGACCCGGTCGTCGCTGCGTGCCAGCGCCGGCATCACCGAGCAGACGTACGCGAACACCACCCCCGCGACCAGTCCGGTCGCCACCGTCGCCGCGCCGAGGACGGCCCCGGCACCTCTTCCACCCGTGTTCTGTGTCATGTCCCCATTCAAGTGGGGGGACGACGCGGAGAACATGGTTCCGCGTCGCACCGGCATACGCGAGCGTCCACGGTCGACCGGGCGGGTCTACTCGCGGCGGCCCGTCGGGGGCGGGCGGCTGCCCGCGCGGTACGGGGCCGGCCAGGGGGCGGCCGGGCCCTCGTAGCCCTGGTCGGCCGCCGCGTGGAGGGTCCAGTGCGGGTCGTAGAGGTGGGGTCGGGCGAGGGCGCAGAGGTCCGCACGGCCCGCGAGGAGCAGGGAGTTGACGTCGTCCCAGGAGGAGATCGCGCCGACCGCGATGACGGGGACGCCGACCGTGTTGCGGATCCGGTCGGCGTACGGGGTCTGGTACGAGCGGCCGTACTCGGGGCGCTCGTCGGGGACGACCTGGCCGGTGGAGACGTCGATCGCGTCGGCGCCGTGAGCGGCGAAGGCGCGGGCGACCGCGAGGGCGTCCTCGGTGCTCGTGCCGCCGGCGGCCCAGTCGGTCGCCGAGACGCGCACGGTCATGGGGCGGCCCTCGGGCCACACCTCCCGTACGGCGTCGAAGACTTCGAGGGGGAAGCGCAGCCGGCCGTCGAGGGTGCCGCCGTACGCGTCGGTGCGGTGGTTGGTGAGCGGGGAGAGGAAACCGGAGAGCAAGTACCCGTGTGCGGCGTGCAGTTCGAGCAGGTCGAAGCCGCAGCGGGCGGCGCGTCGGGCGGCGGCCGTGAACTCCTCGCGCACGGCGGCGAGTCCGGCGCGGTCGAGGGCGTGCGGGGTCTGGTTGACGCCGGACCTGTACGGAAGGGGCGAGGCGGCGACGAGCGGCCAGTTACCCTCGGGCAGCGGCTGGTCGATGCCCTCCCACATGCGCCGGGTGGAGCCCTTGCGGCCGGAGTGGCCGAGCTGCACGCCGAGCGCCGTGCCGGGTGCCTGTGCGTGGACGAAGGCGGCGATCCGGGCCCAGGCCTCGGCCTGCTCGTCGGTCCACAGGCCGGTGCAGCCGGGGGTGATGCGACCCTCGGGGCTCACGCACACCATCTCGGTCATGACGAGTCCGGCGCCGCCGAGGGCCCTGGCGCCGAGGTGGACGAGGTGGAAGTCGCCGGGGACGCCGTCCTCGGCGACGTACAGGTCCATGGGCGAGACGACGATCCGGTTGCGCAGGGTCAGTCCGCGCAGGCGGAAGGGGGTGAACATGGGCGGGGTGCCGGGCGGGCAGCCGAAGTCGCGTTCGACCGTGTCGGTGAAGGCCGGGTCGCGCAGCCGCAGGTTGGCGTGGGTGACGCGGCGGCTGCGGGTGAGGAGGTCGAAGGCGAAGCGGCGGGGCGGGCGGTCGACATGGCCGGCGAGCTCCTCGAACCAGCGGAGGCTGGCGGCGGCCGCGCGCTGGGTGGAGGCGACGACGGGGCGGCGCTCCACCTCGTACGCCGTCAACGCCTCGGCCAGGGTGGGGTGTTCGCCGATGGCGGTGGCGAGGGCGAGGGCGTCCTCGACGGCCAGCTTGGTGCCGGAGCCGATGGAGAAGTGCGCGGTGTGGGCGGCGTCGCCGATGAGGACGGTGTTGCGGTACGACCAGCGCTCGTTGACGACGGTACGGAACGCGGTCCAGGCGGAGCGGTGGGAGCGCAGCTCCCGGCCGCCGAGCGCCTCGGCGAAGATCTTGGCGCAGCGGGCGGTGGACTCGGCCTCGTCGAGTTCGTGGAAGCCGGCGGCCCGCCAGACCTCCTCGCGCATCTCGACGATGACGGTGGAAGAGCCCGCGGAGAAGGGGTAGGCGTGGAGCTGCATCACGCCGTGCTCGGTCTCGGCGATCTCGAAGCGGAAGGCGTCGAAGGCGAAGTCCGCGGCGAGCCAGATGTAGCGGCAGCGGTGGGTGGTGAGGGTGGGGCGGAAGTGCCCGGCATGGGCCTCGCGGGTGCGGCTGTGGACGCCGTCGGCGGCGACGACCAGGTCGTGGCCGGCGGCAAGCTCGTCGGCGGGCGGGGCCTCGGTGCGGAAGCGGAGCCGTACGCCTAGCTCGGCGCACCGGGCGTGCAGGAGCTCAAGGAGGCGGCGGCGGCCGAGGGCGGCGAAGCCGTGGCCGGTGGAGGTCGTGCGGTGGCCCCGGTGGACGACGTCGATGTCGTCCCAGCGGACGAGCTCGCGGCGGAGCGCCTCGTACACGGCGGGGTCGGCGTCCCGGATGCCGCCGAGGGTCTCGTCGGAGAGGACGACGCCGAAGCCGAAGGTGTCGGAGGGTGCGTTCCGCTCCCAGACGGTGACCTCGCGGGCGGGGTCGAGCCGTTTGAGGAGGGCCGCGGCGTAGAGGCCGCCGGGGCCGCCGCCGACGACGGCGATCCGCGCGATCCGCGCGATCCGCGAGGGCGTCCCGGCGGTCGGGGGGACGGCCAGGGTCGGGGGGACGGCCGGGGTCGGGCGGACTGCCGGGTCCGGAGGGACGGCCGGGCCCGGGGGGACTGCCGGGTCCGCCGGGGTCGAGGGGACGGCCGGGGCCGAGGGAGCGGCCGGGTCCGGGCCGGCCATGGCTAGCGGCCCTGCCATTTCGGGGGGCGCTTCTCGGTGAAGGCGGCGTGGAACTCGGCGTAGTCCTCGCCGTGCATCAGGAGGGCCTGGGTCGCCGCGTCCAGCTCGATCGAGGCCGCGAGCGGCATGTCCAGCTCGGCGGAGAGCAGGGCCTTGGTCTGGGCGAGGGCGAGCGCGGGGCCGTCCGCGAGGCGGCGGGCGAGGGCGGCGGCGCGGGTGTCGGCGGCACCCTCCTCGGTCAGCTCGCTGAGCAGGCCGATGCGCTCGGCCTCGGCGGCCAGGACGGGTTCGCCGAGCATGAGGAGCCGGGTGGCGTGGCCGAGCCCGACGACCCGGGGCAGCAGGTAGGCCGCGCCCATGTCCCCGCCGGAGAGTCCGACCCGGGTGAAGAGGAAGGCGAAGCGGGTGGTGGGGTCGGCGATCCGGAAGTCGGCCGCGAGGGCGAGGACGGCCCCGGCGCCCGCGGCGACGCCGTGGAGCGCGGCGACGACCGGGAAGGGGCACTCGCGGAGCGCCCGGACGACCTGGCCCGTCATCCGGTTGAAGTCGAGGAGCCGCGCGGTGTCGAGGGAGAGGGTGGCGCCGATGATCTCGTCGACGTCGCCCCCGGAGCAGAAGCCCCGGCCCTCGCCGCCGAGGACGAGGGCGCGGACGGTCCGCTCGCGGGAGAGCTCGGCGAGCAGGTCCCGCAGGTCGGCATAGGCGCCGAAGGTGAGGGCGTTGAGCTTCGCGGGGCGGGCGAGGGTCACGGTGGCGACGCCCTCGTCGAGGTCCAGGCGCAGGTGCCGCCAGCGTTCGGTGCGGGTCGCGGATCCGGTAAAGGGGCTCATCCGGAACGGCCTCCTTCCTCCGTTCGGAGGGTATCACCGTACTGTGACTGTCGTCACGAGTACGCGATAAAGGGGGTATGAGTCCGGACACCACAAGGTCCCGGGAAAGAGGTGACCGAAGTCCCTGGCGGCCGGGGAGGGGTGCCCTGGGAACCGGATTTTGCACCTCGTAAGGTTGAAACCAGGACGTCTCGGGATGCCCCCACACCACTCGCCCACCCGCCGCCCCCCTCGGTGAAGGGAGCCCTGCCCCCCATGCCCGAAGTCACCGGCCCCACCGGACCCGCCGATATCGGCCCCATCGACATCGGTCCCACCGGCGCCGGACCCGCCGCCTCCTGGCGCATCCGGCTGCCGCACACGACCGCCGCCGTGCCGATCGCCCGCGCCCTGATCCGTACCGCGCTCCACGACATCGACCCCGGCGCCGCCGACCTCCCCGACGGGGACACGGCCGAGCTGCTCACCGCCGAGCTCGTCGCCAACGCCGTCGAGCACACCGCGGGACGGGGCCCGATCGAGCTGGTCGTCGAGCTGCTCGCCGCGCCCGGCGGCTGTCAGATCGAGGTCCACGACTCCGAGCCGGCCCGCCCGGGCGAGCTCGTCTGCCCCGACCCCGGCGTCGAGGTCGACCCCTGGCAGGAGCACGGCCGCGGCCTCCTCCTGATCCGCGCGCTCAGCAGCGACTGCGGCCACCGCCCGACCGCGCACGGCAAGGCCGTGTGGTTCACGCTCCCGGGGATCCCCGCGCAGCGTCGCCACCAGGAGCCCTGAGCGACGGGGACGGTCAGGGCCGGCCAGGTCCGGCCAGGGCAGGGCAGGTCAGGTCAGGTCAGAGCAGGTCAGGTCAGGTCAGAGCAGGTCAGAGCAGGTCAGAGCAGGTCAGGGACGGTCACGCACCCCGAACGACCGGATCCGCGTCGCCGAGCCGCGAGTGGCGGCGCCCGTACAGCGCGTACACCAGCGTTCCGACGACCAGGAAGACGGCGAACTGCACCCACGTCGTCCAGCCCGTGCCCCAGATCAGGTAGAGACAGAAGCCGATGCCGAGCACCGGGCTCAGCGGGTAGAGCGGCACCCGGAAGGACCGCCGCAGCGCGGGATCGCGGCGACGCAGCACGATCACCGCGAGATTGACGGCCACCATGACGGCGAGCGTGCCGATCGTCGTCAGGTTGACGACCACGTCGAGCGAGGCGAAGGCGGCCGGGACGGCGAAGACGCCGGCGACGATCCAGGTGTTGGCCACCGGAGTCGCGGACCGCGGCGAGACCCGCTCGAAGACCCGGGGCACCAGACCGTCGCGGGACATCGACATCAGGATGCGGGTCTGCCCGTACATCACCGCGAGGACGACGGACGCGATGGCGACGACCGCGCCGAAGGCGACGACCCCGCCGCCGACCGAGGAGCCGGTGACCTCGTCGACGACGAGCGAGAGCGCGGCGGGCTGGTCGGCGACGGCGTCGGCGCCGAGGGCCCCGATCGCGGCGAGCGCGACGGAGCAGTAGAGCAGGGTGACGAGCCCGATGCAGACGAGGATCGCGATCGGGATGTTCCGGCGCGGGTTCTTCACCTCTTCCCCGGCCGTGGTGATCGCGTCGAAGCCGATGTACGAGAAGAAGGCCACCGAGGCACCCGCGGTGATGCCGCCGGCGCCGTTCGTGAACGGCGAGAGGTTCCCGTCCTCGAAGGCGGAGAAGCCGATCACGCAGAAGACGACCAGGATGCCGATCTTGAGGACGGCCATGGCGGCGGTCGCCCGGGCGCTCTCCCTGACCCCCCGGACGAGCAGGGTGGCGGCGAGCAGGATGACGACCACGGCGGGCAGGTTGACCACGCCGCCGTCGCCGGGTCCCGCGGAGAGCGCGACGGGCAGTCGCAGGCCGGTCAGGCTGTCGAGGAGCTCGTTGAGGTACTGGCTCCAGCCGACCGCGACCGCCGAGACGGAGACGCCGTACTCCAGGAGCAGGCACCAGCCGACGAGGAAGGCGGTCCGCTCGCCGAGGCTCGCGTAGGCGAAGGAGTACGAGGAGCCGGAGACGGGGATCGCGCTGCCCAGCTCCGCGAAGGAGAAGGCGGTGAAGACGCAGGTGACCGCGGCGAGCACGAAGGAGATCACGACGGCCGGGCCCGCCTCCGCGACGCTGTCGGAGAGTCCGACGAAGATGCCGGTGCCGACGATCGCGCCGATGCCGAAGCACACGAGCTGGAAGAGGCCCATGGTGCGCTGGAGGCCGTGGCCTTCGAGGTCGGCGCCGGACTCGGCGATGAGCTGCTGCGGGGACTTGATCCGCGAGGGCATGCGGGGGTTCTCTCATCTCTGGTGGTGCACGCGTGAGGGGGGTCCGGGCATGTATGCCCGAACCCCCCTGAAGGATGCGATCGTAAGCCGCACCACGCATATTCGCCCAAGAGGGCGTAAAGCTACGCCTGCGGCTCCCCGGCAGTGCCCGCCATGATGGCGACCAGGACCGCCTTGATCGTGTGCATCCGGTTCTCGGCCTCGTCGAAGACGACGGAGTGCGCCGACTCGAAGACCTCGTCGGAGACCTCCAGCTCGGTCAGTCCGTGCCGGGCGTGGATGTCACGGCCGACGGCCGTGCCCAGGTCGTGGAAGGCGGGCAGGCAGTGCAGGAACTTCACGTCCGGGTTCCCGGTGGCCCGCAGCACGTCCATGGTCACGGAGTACGGGGAGAGGGCGGCGATCCGCTCGTCCCAGACCTCCTTGGGCTCGCCCATCGACACCCAGACGTCGGTGGCCACGAAGTCGGCGCCCCGGACCCCGTCCGCCACGGACTCGGTGAGGGTGATCGTGGCACCGCTCGCCTCGGCGAGCTTGCGGGCCGCGGCGACGATACCCTCGGCCGGCCAGTACGCCTCCGGGGCGACGATCCGCACGTCCATGCCGAGCAGGGCCCCGGTGGCCAGGTAGGAGTTGCCCATGTTGAAGCGGGCGTCGCCGAGGTAGGCGAAGGCGATCCCGTCGAGCGGCTTGTCGGTGTGCTCGGTCATGGTGAGCACGTCGGCGAGCATCTGGGTGGGGTGCCAGTCGTCGGTGAGGCCGTTGAAGACGGGGACCCCGGCGAAGGCGGCGAGCTCCTCGACGGCGGCCTGGCTGTCGCCCCGGTACTCGATGCCGTCGAACATCCGGCCGAGGACGCGGGCGGTGTCCTTGACCGACTCCTTGTGACCCATCTGGGAGCCCGAGGGGTCCAGGTAGGTGGTGGAGGCGCCCTGGTCCGCGGCGGCGACCTCGAAGGCGCAGCGGGTGCGCGTGGAGGTCTTCTCGAAGATGAGCGCGATGTTCCGGCCGCGCAGCCGCTGGACCTCGGCGCCCGCCTTCTTCGCGGCCTTGAGCTCCGCGGAGAGCGCGATCAGGCCGCGGAACTCCTCGGCGGTGAAGTCCAGCTCCTTGAGGAAGTGGCGGCCGATGAGGTCTGTGGCCATGGGACGCGCTCCTGGGGGTACGGGTCGAGGGGACGGCGGTCGCGGACCCTGGAAGTCTATACGAACATCAGCATTTCTATACAGCCCCCTCGCGGGGTGCCGCTTGGGCAGGGTGGCGCCCTCGTGGAGTGGCCCTTTCGCGGAGTGGCGCCCTCGCGGAGTGGCGCCCTCGTGGAGTGGCGCCCTCGCGGAGTGGCGCCCTCGCGGAGTGGTGCTCTCCTGGAGTGGCGCCCTCATGGAGTGGCGCTCTCATGGAGTGGCGGCGCTCAGGTCGCGTCGCGCTCCACCGGGCAGCTCATGCAGCGCGGGCCGCCCCTCCCCCGGCCCAGCTCGCTCCCCGGGATCTCGATCACCTCGATGCCCTGCTTGCGCAGATGCGTGTTCGTCGTGACGTTCCGCTCGTACGCCACGACCACCCCCGGCTCCACGGCGAGCACGTTGCACCCGTCGTCCCACTGCTCGCGCTCCGCCGCGTGCACGTCCTGCGTCGCCGTCAGGACCCGGATGTCCTGGAGTCCCAGGGCCGCGGCGATGGCGCTGTGCATCTGCTCCGGCGGATGGTCGGTCACCCGCAGGGACTGCCCCGCGTCGCCGGGTTCGATCGTGTACGAGCGGAGCATGCCGAGCCCCGCGTACTGGGTGAACGTGTCCTGGTCGACCATCGTCATCACCGTGTCCAGGTGCATGAACGCGCGCCGCTTCGGCATGTCGAGCGCGACGATCATGCGCGCCGAACCGGCCGCGAACAGGCCCCGGGCCAGCATCTCCACCGCCTGCGGCGTCGTGCGCTCGCTCATCCCGATGAGCACGGCGCCGTTGCCGATGACCAGGACGTCCCCGCCCTCGATCGTCGACGGGTAGTCGCGCTGCCCCTCCGACCAGTGGTGGAAGGAGCCCGCCTCCGGTCCCTTGAAGAGCGGGTGGTGCCCGTAGATCGCCTCGAAGTGCACGGTCTCGCGCTGCCGGGCCGGCCAGCGCATCGCGTTGATCGAGACGCCGTCGTAGATCCAGGCCGAGGTGTCCCGGGTGAAGATGTGGTTCGGCAGCGGACCGAGGACGAAGTCGTCCAGGTCGAGCGCGTGGAACCGCACCGACGTCGGCTCCCGGTGCGCCGCCAGGAACTCCCGCTTCGTCATGCCGCCGACGAGCGCCTCGCCGAGCGACCCGGCGTCCAGCGAGTCGAACGCGGCGCGCAGGTGGTCGGCGGCCAGCGGCCCGTACTCCTTCTCGTCGAAGACCCGGTCCAGGACCAGCGCGCGGGCGGCCGGCACCTCCAGGGCCTCCCGCAGCAGGTCGCCGAAGAGATGCACCTCGACCCCGCGGTCCCGCAGCACGTCGGCGAAGCCGTCGTGCTCCTGGCGGGCCCTGCGCACCCAGAGCACGTCGTCGAAGAGGAGGGCGTCCTTGTTGGACGGCGTGAGCCTCTTCAGCTCCAGATCGGGGCGGTGGAGGATGACGCGGCGCAGCCGCCCGGTCTCGGAATCGACATGGAATCCCATGGGCCCATCCTGACGGAGCCGGGCGGCCTGGGCCCGTCTTTCGGGCCTTCGGGCCCGCGGTTCAGGGCGTGTCACTTCAGTGCGGAGGCGATGAGGATCAGGGCGATGAGGACTCCGAGGAAGGCGGCGGTGCGGAGCAGGAAGCGGCGGGTGTAGCCGTTGACGGGCTCGCCGTCCGGCTGCGAGAAGGCGACGGGGCGGGGCGGCGGCTCGCCGGGCTGCGGGGACTGGTGGGGTGGTGGGGACTGGTGGCGTGGCGATGCTTGGTGGGGTGGTGCGGTGTGATGCGGCCGCGGGGCTTGGTGGGGTGACGGGGCCTGGTGGGGCTGCGGGGTGCGCCGGGTGCCGGACGCCTCCTTGAGGAGGGTGAGCCAGGCCGCGTCGGGCAGGCCCGGGCGGTCGCCGTCGACGATCTGCCAGAAGGCCTCGCGGGCCGACGGCACCGGGCTCGTACGGAGTCGGGAGAGCAGCGCGGCGACCGTGCCGACCGGGGCGTCCCCGCCCCCGAGGAGGGGGCGGACGGCCCAGCGGTGCAGCTCGGCCGCGTTGGACGCGCGCTGTTCCTCGGGCGGCTCGGAACGGTCGTCCTCGGCGCCGGGCGACGCTGTCGCCCAGAGCTCCCGGCCGATGACCACCTCGCACAGCTCGCGGCGCGCCGGATGTCCCCAGGACGGCAGGCGCCGGGCGATCTCCCCGAGGAGGAGGGTGACGACGACGTACATCTGGGGTCGGCGCAGGGCGTCGAGCAGCTCGCGGCTGCCCGCCCGCTCGACGAGGCCGCGCGCCTCGTCCACGTCGCCCGCGGTCGGCAGCCGGTGGACGAGCCCGGTCTCGACCTCCCGCTCCCCGCCCCGCAGCTTCCTGATCCACCCGCTCCGGCCACCGCCGGCTGGACCGCTCCACTGGGCACGGACGGAGGGGAGGACGGGACGGGGGTACGGGTCGTACGCCGGGTCCGGGGCGGGGTGGGGGCGGAGGGGTACGGGATCCGGCTTGGGGGCGGGGTCGGGGGCGGGGGCGGACTCGGGGCCGGGACCAGGTTCGGGGTCGCGATCGCGGTCGCGGTCGGGCCGGCGCGGTGAGGTCCCGGAGGCCCAGGGATCGGCCCCGCCGGGGGCCTCGCCGTGGGCCGTGTCGTCGGTGTCCGGGTACGGCGCCGCCGGGTGCCGGGACGGGTCCTGGAGGGGGCGGTCGGGGAAGGGCGGGTCCTGGCGGCCGTCCCACGGCTCAGGTGAGGACGGGGGACGCCCCGCGTCAGGGGACGGGGATACGCGGGATATGGGGGACACGGGGGGCCGGCCGGCGTCCGGGGCGGCCGGGGCGGCCGAAGGACGGCGTGGGTCGGCGCCGTCCGGCGTGCGGCCGGGGTCCCGGGACGTCGGCGAGCGCCGCGGCTCCGGCGACACGGCCGGGTACCCCGGCTCCGGTGCCGCCGGGTGTCGCTCGGGCGCGGCCCCGTACCCCGGCTCCGGCCCGTACCCCGGCTCCGGCTCGGCCCCGCGTCGCCGCTCGGGTCCGTACCCCGGCTCCGGCTCGGCCGCGCGTCGCCGCTCGGGCTCACCCCCGTACCTCGGCTCCTGCTCCGGCGTCGCGCCCCGGTAGCGCGGCTCCGGCGACGCGGGCCCGTACCGTGCGTCCCCCGTCGGCGGGAAGCGCGGCTCCCGGGGCGGGCCGTGGCGGCGGGTGCGGGCGTCGAGGATGTCCACGGCGCGGGCCGCCGTGTCGAGGAGCGGGGCCCGGCGGGCGGAGGCCGCCTCGTGGAGGGCGCGGCCGACCGCCCACTCGCGTCCGTCGCCCTCCGCGACGCCCCGCAGGTGGTGGCGGACGAGCCGGGCCGCCGTCTCCTCCGCGCGGTCGCCGGACCGCTCGCTCGGGTCGAAGCGGTGCCGCCCCGTGTTGGGACTCGACGCACCCGACCAGCGGCTCACGAACACGAAGCGCAGGGAGGGCAGTTCGACGGTGTCGTGGCTCGCGAAGGTCCAACCGCGGCCGATGAGCTCGCCGAACATGCTGTGCAGCCCCCACAGCACGGGTCCGGCGGTGTCGCCCCGCGCGTCGAGGACGGTGAACGTGCCGTCGGGGTGCCGCAGCAACTCCGCCACCGTTCCGGTGAGTTCTCCCGCCACGTACGGCAGCGTCTCGTCGAGCTCGCCCTGCCCGCGGCCCGTCGCCGGTACGAGGACCTCCTCCCGCACCACCGGGAGCCGTCCGCGCACCTCGGCGGCGTTCAGGGCGGCGGCGCCCTCCCAGTCCCAGGCCTGGAGGCCGAGACACAACGAGGGGTCGAGCAGCGCGGGAGAACCGACGAGCGCGTGACAGAGGACGGACGTCCCGCCGTCGGTGTCCGTGAACGGGGTGCGCCGGATCAGCATCACGCCCGGACGGCCCTCAAGGCGGATCAGGGCAGGCCGCGTCTCCTCCCCGCCGGCCCGCAGCACGGGACCGGAGATCCGGAAGAGGGCCTCCGTCTCGTCCCGGGGCCCGGACCAGGCCACCGGGCCGAATCCCGTGCTGCCCGAGGCGTTCTCGCTGTCCCAGCGGAAGACGATCTGGTCGACCTCGTTCTCCGACCGTGTCATCGGACGATTCCCTCCGTAGGCTCCGCCCCGGGCAGCAGCCCGCACATGGCGAACAGGGACAGCAGTGGTGCCAGGACCCGGCGCGGCCGGACCCCGTGCGGGAAGTGGTCGCCGCGCGCCTGACCGCCGGTCGCGGCGACGAAGTGCAGGGAGCAGTTCGCGCAGTCGTCGAAGGGCTTGAGCCAGGCGGCGCTGGCGTGGTGGGCGAGGAAGGCGTACGCGTCCCGGCTCTCGTCCCGCGCCTCGGCGGGGTCGAAGCGGCCGGGCAGGGCCCGGCCGAGCCACCGGTCGACGGTCGGATCGAAGCGTACGAGGTCGCTCTTGTTGACGGCGAGCGCGGTCGGTGCCGCGACGAGGCCGCCGCGCCCCCTCGGGATCCGGTCGAGGACGGTGGCGAAGGCCTCGTCGCCGAGGTCGCGGCGGCGCAGCCCGCTCTGTTCCCGTACGGGGTCGAGGGAGCCGAGCCGGAGCGCGCGCAGCGGGTCAAGGACGAAGACGAAGGCGTCGACGCCCATGAGGAAGCGGGCCACTTCCCCGTCCTGCGCGAGGTCCTCGCCCGCGAGGTCGAAGAAGACGACGGGCCGGGGCGTCCCGCCGCCCGCGGAGACGAGCAGCCCGTCGGCGAAGCGGGCGAAGGTCTGCTGTCCGGTACGGCCCAACTGCCGTCCCTGCTGGAGGTTCTGCACGCGCTCGCGCAGATAGGTGCGGTGCGCCTCGGGGTTGAGCGGACGGCTCCGCAGCCCGTACGGCGCGAGGCCGCCGAGTTCGATCTCGCCCAGCATCGCGGCGAGGAGGTGGGTCTTGCCGACGGAGGAGCTGCCGACGAGGGCGACGGAGAGCGGCTCGCCGTTGGTGAGGTAGGGCACGGGGAGTTCGTGCTCCTCGTCGCCCTCCACCGTGTGCGGGCACAGGTGGTAGGCCTTGCGCAGGGCGTCGGCGATGTGGGCGGGGCGCCGTTCCGTGGTGAGGTCGAGCGGGATCCGGTTGCCCTTGGCGTCGATGGTGACGAGCAGGCGTTCGTCGTACTCGACGGGGAGCAGGCAGTGCGGGCACATCCGGCTCCGCGAGGGCGGGGCCGGCGGCGGTTCGAGGGGCGACGCCGAGGCGGCGGGGCGGAGGGATCCGTCCCCCGCTCCGAAGATCCGGTCGATGAAGGTGGTGCGCGGGGAGCGCGGATCCGTGGCGGAATCCGTCACCGGGCCGGCGTACGGGTCGGTGTGCGGGTCCGTGTACGACTCGCTGTACGGCTCCGCGTACGGCGCCGCGCCGGACAGCCCGTCGTTCTCGACCGCGACCCGTTTCCGGGCGAGTCGCTGGTCGTACTGGGCACGCCACGGGGCGAGCGGGTCGGCCGCACCGGCGGCGCCTGCGAGCGGATCGCGCACGTTCAGGAGCCGCATGAGCTCGGCGGGACGCGGCCGGTCGGCCGCTCGCGGGGAGAAGAGGCCGCTCTGGGCCAGGGCAGCGAGCCGGCGGTAGTCGCCGAGGTCGCCGGGTGGGCCCTCACCCCGGGCGGGGCGGCCGGAGAGGAGGTAGTAGCCGAGCTGGGCGACGGACCACAGGTCGTCGCGCGGGTCGGCCGCGCCGAGCCCCTCGCGCTGCTCGGGCGAGGCCCAGGGCGCGCCGCCGAACGGCTCGCGCGTCTCCCCCGCGCGCCGCGCGGCGAACGGCTCGCTGAGCCGCACGTGGGCGCCGTCCCACCGCACGGTGTCCGGCGCGACGGCCCGGTGCACGAGCCCGATCTTTTCCAGGAGCCGTACGGACAGGGCGAGTTGGCCGATGATCCGCTCCTGCTCCTCGGGGCCGAGGCGGCCCGCCCACTCGGTGAGCGGCCGGCCGCGGGGCACCCGGTACAGCACGAAGGGCTCGGACGCGGTCAGGTCGAAGCCGACGATCCTGGCGAAGACGGCCCCGAACTTCGCGGTCCCGTACCGCCGTTCCAGGGCGACGGCGGCCTCCACCTCGCGCTCCAGGAGGCCGTACGCGTGGGGGTCGGCCTGCGCGGACGCGGGCAGCCGGAACTGAAGGACCGGCCATCCGGCGCCCAGAACGGCGCGGCGTGCGAGGAGGCCGGGCCTGGCGGGCAGCCGGCGCTCGTCGCCGTACCGGACGGTGAAGCGGACCGGCTCCTCGTGGTGGGTGAGGAACTCCAGTTCCTCGTAGTACGGGTGCGGGGGGCTCATGGGCTCCCTCAGGTGGTCCGGATGGTACGGATCGATCGGGTGGTTCAGCGGGTTCCGCGCGTTGCCCGGGCCGGGCTCGTCCGGGTGGTTCAGGTCGCTCGGGTGGTTCGGGTCGTGCGGGTGGTTCGGGTCGTGCGGGTCGATCGGGTCGTGCGGGTCGATCGGGTGGTTCAGGTCGTTCAGGTCATGCGGGTCGATCGGGTGGTTCGGGTCTGTCACGGTTCTCCCGCCTCCTCGGCGCGGACGGTGTGCACGACGTCCGCGCGCAGCGGTACGAGACGGAGGATGCCCGCGTGCCGTCCGGCACCGGTCCACACCACGTCCTCGGCGGTGCCCCGCCAGATGTCGTCCCCCGCCGCCCCGCGCCGCATCGCCTCGGGCACGAAGCGGACCTGCCGGGCGGCGAGCGGGTCGTGGGAGAGCAGCCTCAGGTGCTCGGGCCCGCAGAGCGCGACCGTGGCGCCGGGGTCGTCCTCGGCGAGCAGCAGCCGGGCCACCGCGTCCGGGGCGACCCCGGTGAGCCGGGCCGCGTCGGGCCGTTCGGAGCGGTCGGCGAGGGCGCCGAGCGAGGTGAGCGTGCCGAGATCGCGGAGGCCGTCGTACGGCGGCGGCGGCGAGGCCGCCGCATCGCGCTCCAGGCGGATCCGCGTCTCGTCGAGGAGCTCCGTCAGCCGCTGCCCCTGCGCCAGGTGCTCCGTGCCGCCGGGGTCGCGTTCGATACCCGCCCAGCAGCCGTCGAGGAGGAGGACGGTACCGGCGACCAGGTCCCCGACGAGCGTGTCGACGAGTGCCGGGCCCCCGTCCCCGTACCGCCGCTCCAGCCAGACCGGGGCCGGCCCGGCGGAGAAGGCGCCCGGCACGCCGACGGAGCCCGCCGGGGCGGGCGCGGGCCGTGGTGACGGGCGCGGGGACGACGGCGGGACGGCGGAGTGCGCGGCCGGCTCCCGTACGGGCGGCTCCTCGTTCATGTCCGACCAGCCGTCGTCCTCCCCGCCGTCCCCCCAGTCGTCCCAACTCCAGGCGTCCGCAGCGGTGTCGGTGCCGCCGGACGGGCCCGGGCCCGGCGCGGGCGCCGACGGTTCGTCCGCCCAGGAGTCCTGGTCCGGCCCCCACTCCGACTCCCGGCCCGCTCCCCACTCCTGCCCCCACTCCGGCGACGCGTCGGGCGACCGCGCGCCGCCGTACGCGTCGGCGGTCTCCGCGAGACCGCGCAGCAGCCGGGCCACGGCACCGGCACCGGCCGCGCAGTGGTGCCGTACCTCGGCGAAGAGCCAGTCGTGCACGGCGGTCGTCACGACCAGGGCGTGGATCTCCCGCAGGATCCGGCCCGCCTCCTCCGGGTCCGCCCGCGCCCACCAGTCGTCCACGGCCCGGGTCCAGTCGCGGAGCGCGAGCAGGACCACGGCCACGAAGGACACGGCCAGGGCCACGGCCCCCACCCAGACCGGCGGGGCCAGGAACTGGCCGAGGCCCGCCCCGACGAGGCCGCCGAGGACGCCACCCGCGAGCCGGGGCGCCGCGCCCGTGGCACCGCCGCCGTCGATCCGCCCGTCGGGCGAGCGGTTGGGCCTGCGCCGCAGCATCAGATGGGCGAGCCCGGCGGCCAGCGCGCCGACGGCCGGGCCGAGGACCCAGCCGAGCACCGGCCACACCCCGGCGAGCAGCGCGAGGAGGCCGGTCAGGGCGAAGGCCACGGGCCGCGAGCCGCCGGCGGTGAACGGATACCGTCCCCCGAGCCGCCGCAGCCGCTCCGGACCGCAGAGCGCGTCGAGCCGCGCGAGCCGGGAGGCGCTGCCGGCCGGGGCGGTGCGCGCCGCGAGCCCGGAGAGCCTGGCCGCCACGGAACGCAGCGGCAGGCCCTGGCCGATCAGGTCGTACGTGTGGTCCCGCAGGGCCGGGACGATCCCCGCCCGCGTGATCTCCCGCGGCAGCTCCGGGAGTTCGACCCCCCGGTCGCGGAGCAGCCCGCGGTGTTCCGCCGTGAGCCGGGTGCCGCCCGCGGCGCCGAACGCGTCCGCGACGGCCGTACGGAACCGGGCCAGCTCCTCCGTGAGCCGCTCGATGTCCCCCGGCAGGTCGACGGCGCGGCCCGCCCCGGTGAGGAGCCCCGCCGCGCCCCGCACCCGGTCGTAGCCGTCGACGGCGTCGTCGAGGGCCTCCTGGCAGGCGGCGAGCCGGGCCCCCGCCCGGCCGCCTGCGGGGAGCCAGTCGTGGCCGGAGAGGGAGCGCGGCACGCCCTCGCCGAGGAGCAGGGCGAGCGCGCCCGGCACCCCTTCCGGGGAGGCGGCCCCGGCCGGGACCTCGGGGCCGGTCAGCCCCTCGACGGCCTGTCGCCAGGCCCGCGCGCGGGCCTCGTCGGTGAGGTCGTGCTCCAGGATCCGCACGGCGGGTACGGCCACGCCGTGCACCACGTCCCCGAGCGAGCCGAGGGCGGCGTCGAAGACCTCCGGGGTGGCCAGTACCTCGACGAGCGGGCGCAGGACGTCGTCGACCACGGCGTCACCTGTGGAGCCGCCCGTGATGTCGCCCGTGGTGTCGCCCGTGGTGTCGAACAGCCACAGGACTCCGGCGGCGGGCGGGCGCAGCGTCAGGGTGCGGCGCAGCGTCCGGTCACCCCGGGTGCCGACGGCGAGACAGACGATCTGGGCGGGGCCGTAGGAGGAGAGGCGCTCGTAGAGGAGCTGGTGGCCGACGATCCCGGCGGCCTCGTCGACGACGAGGAACCGGCGTTCGCCACCGGGTTGCGGGACGTCCAGCGCCGCGCGGACGGCGGCGTCGAGGTCGTCCGGCCCGCCCGCCCGCAGGTCGAGGCAGACCGCATGGCCCGGGAGGGGTCGCTCGGGGAGGACGCGGTGGTTCACTGCTCCTCCTCCCGGTCCCAGGGGTACCCGCCGGACTCGAACTCGGACTCGGGATCGGGCTCGGGCTCGGAGTCCCAGCCCTCCTCGTACAGGGACCCCTGGGGCTGTCCGTGCTGTCCGTGCTGTCCATGCGGTCCGTGCTGTCCATGCGGTCCATGCGGTCCGTGCTGTCCCGCCTCCGGCCCGGGGGCCTGCGCGGACCCGTTCCCCCCGTACCCGTAGTTCTCCCGAGGGTCGGTACTACCGGGCGGCCGGCCCTGGCCGTAGTTCTGGCTCTGGCCGTGGCCGTAGTTCTGGCTCTGGCTCTGGCTCTGGCTCTGGCCGTGGCCGTAGTTCTGGCTCTGGCCGTAGCCCTGACCGTGCCCCTGAACCGGAACCGGAACCTGAGCCTGAGCCTGAGCCTGAGCCGGAACGTACCCCTGCCCCTGCCCCTGCCCCGCAGCCCTCCGCCCCGCCCGCCCCGGCCCGTGGCGGTCGAAGAGGGCGCGCAGGGTGGAGCGGGTCGGGCGGGCCGAGGGCGGGAAGCGCATGTCCAGGGCCCCCGGGAAGGTGACCTCCCAGAACTGCCGCAGCGGGGTCATCCATTCGACGTCCGTGTCGCCGTACTCCCGGTACTCGGCCTCCAGTCGGTCGAGCAGGACGAGCTGACGCGGGGCGACCTCCTCCACGAAGTGGGTGAAGAGCCGGGACGGCGGCTGCGGCACCTGCGTGAGGCCCTTGGGCAGGGTCTTCATGAGGCGTTCGCAGAACACCTCGATGATCTGGCCCTCGTCGAGGAGCGCCCAGCGCTCGTACGCGCGCAGCATCCCCGCCCAGCTGGAGAGCGAGCCGTCGAAGGCCTCCAGGCGCAGCGACATGGTCGCGGACTCGCCTTCCTGGAGCCGGATCCGGACGAGGTCGGGCGAGTCCGGCGGGCCGTCGACGGCGATGTTGCCGTTCCACATCGCGCAGAGCAGCCGCTGAAGGATCCGCTGGCGGTCCTGCTCGGTGGCGACGAGCCAGTCGTCCTGGTAGCCGAGCCGCTGCCGCCAGTGCAGGAAGTCGTCCTCTCCGGCCGAGTCGCGGGCTTCGGACCAGAGGCTGAGGACGTTGCGGACCTCGGAGATGTCGGTGAGGTTCATGCCGCTGCGGAAGAGGACGACGGTGAGGGATTCGGTGTCGACGGCCCGGTACTCCTGGTCGGCCTTCGCGGGCAGGTTGAGCGCCTGCCGGAGGAAGCCCGCGGCGCGGCCGTCGGACTCGCTGGCCGGGTGCACGATGAGGATCTTCATCGGGCCGCTGCCGTCCGGGACGAAGCCGACGGGGAGCAGTCCGGCGAGCCGGGCGCGGAACTGGTCGAGCCAGCGCGGGTCGACCTTCGACTCGGCGCCCTCGTCGCCCGCGGCGGCCCGCAGCAGCAGCTCCATGGAGGGCAGCAGGGGGCGGGCGAACTGGGCCTCGTTGGCCTCGCCGAAGAGCTTCTTGACCCGGCGTTCGAGGACCTGCTTGATCTCCTTGACCGGCGCCCCCGGCGCGCGGCGCACCGCGTCGAGGGCGTTGCGCCAGTCGTCGGGCCGGATCAGCCGGTCGAGGAGGGTCGCGGCGTCGGTGCTCTCGGGGAGGCCCTCGCTCTGGGCGAGCCGGTCGACGACGTCGTCGTAGAAGGCGCGCAGGGTGTTCTGCGGGGGCAGGAGGTAGGCGATGCCGGCACGGTCGTCGCGGTAGAGCTCGCGGCGGCGCTCGGCGAATCCCCGTGCCTCGTCCTGCTCGTGGGCGCGGAGCACCTTGGTGAGCTCGCTCAGCTCGTTGGAGATCCGGGCCAGCGGCGGGCGCCACTGGGCCTCGCCGGCCTGCCAGCCGCGGTGCCAGAGGCTCCGGGCGCGCCACTGGTACCAGGCCTGCTGCGCGGCGAGCGCCTCTTGGACGTCGGGGTCGTTCCACCGGGCGGGTACGACGCCGCCCATGCTCCCCTTGATGCGGGGGATCGGCGGGGCGGCGCTCTGGACGTGGGAAGGCCGTTCGGGCTCGTTGCGCCGGTTGTCCAGCATCCCCTTGAAGCCCACCCTGGCGACCCGCTCGGGGTGGCCGGGCAGGCCGCCCAGTACGGCTTCGAGCTGGAACGGGCCGATGAGGCCGAGGAGTTCGCGGGCGCCGGAGCCCGGCCTGAAGTCCTCGGTGAGGCGCGGGATCTCGCGGGTGAGGTTGGTGTCGAGTCGGCGCAGGGCGTCCTCCATGGACCCGAGCCGGTACTGCAGTTCCTGGGCGATGTCCCGTCGCCCCCTGGGGAGTTGCTCGGGTCCGGGGACGTCCGGCACCTCGCGGTTCCAGAGCCGGCCGATGCCGGAGCGGACGAAGAGGTCGCGGACCTGCTCCGAGCCGTCCCGGGCGGGCCGCCGGGCCCGTTCCTCCATGCCGCGCACGGCCTGGGCGAGGAGCCGGGCGGCGACGATCTCGGCGAGGTCGTCGACGGGGACGGTGAGGGAGGCGGCGAGGCTGGTGGACATGCCCCGGTAGCCGATGCCGGAACGGGCCGGCGTCGAGCGCTCGACGGCCTTGTTGACGAACCGTTCCGCGAAGGACTGGTAGTCGTCGTCGGCCTGGGCCACCCCGCCGTTGGACTCGCTGAGTTCGGTGCCGATGAGCGACATCACCATGGCGGTGATGGAGCGGCGCAGGTCCTCGCTGCCGATGACCGACGGCTTGGAGAAGAGGAAGGCGGTCTGCATGGTCGCGGGACGCAGGGCGACGACCCCGTCTCGCGGGTACGTGATGCTCAGCCGGCCGCGCTGTTCGACGTCGCCGACGGAGTCGTCGGAATCGGGCATGTTCTGGTCGTCGACGAGCCGCGAGAGGTCCACGAGGGCGCGGGCGGCGTTGAGTTCGGCCTCGCGTCCGCCGCCCGCCTCGGGCGGGAAGGCGGACGGCATGACGACGAGCGGGTAGATCTTCACCCCGGGCACCTTGGCGTTGCGGAACTCGTGCCCGATGAGGTGGATGAAGTCGTAGAAGATGCCGGCGCCGGTGCCGCCCGCGACGGAGAAGGCGACGAAGACGTCACAGCCCCGGATCTGGCCGCCGCCGACCCGCTGGAGGTCGCCGGCCGACTGGCCGATGGCCCCGATCGCCTCGCGGAGCTGGCGCAGGACCGGTTCGAGCCCGGAGCGCAGGGTCGCGAAGAGCGCGGCGCGGCCGACGGTCGGCAGCTGCCCCGCACCGCTGTTGAGGGGGGCGACGCGCGGCTGCCGGATCCGCGGCGGCAGCCAGGACCGGGTCTCCCCCGGGACGGAGACGCGCAGCATCTCCGTGACCTCGGGCGAGGAGTCGAAATCGGTGGGCAGCAGGTCCCGGACCATCCGGGACGTACGGGCGAAGGCGGCGCCCTCGGCACCCTTCGCCTTGAACTGCGGTGCCTTCAGCAGTTCCGCCTCGCTGAAGTCGGCGTAGACGAACTGGAGGCAGTCGGGCAGCTGGAAGGGCATCCGGCGGCCGCCGTCGACGAGGTCGGTACCGTCGGGTCCGCAGAGCTCCCGGCGGAGGCTGCGCTCCAGCTCGGTGCCGATGCGTCCGCCGGTGCCGCCGAGCCCGACGAAGAGCATGGGCTGATAGATCTTCATGTCGTCTCCTTTGGGGGCCCGTTCAGAAGAGGTCCGGGTCCCCGGCGGTCGTCCCGCCCGTGCCCGTACTGAATCCGGTACCGCTGCCGGTTCCGGTGTCGGTTTCGCTGCCTGTTCCGGTGGTCGTGGGGTGGTCCGTGGCGCCGTCGGACCGGCCGGACCGATCGGATCGCCCGGATCGCCCGGGCCGTCCGAACCGGCGCGGCCGGGGAATCCGGCCTTCCCGGTCCGTACGTGTACGGGACCCGTCGCCTTCGCCCGTACGGGATCCGGTTCCGGTACGGGAGTCGGTTCCCGTCCGGGAGTCGGCTCCGTCGCCCGTGCGGAAGCCGGAGCCGCCGCCCGTGTCGAAGTCGAAGTCGTCGTCCGTACCGAAACCGCCACCGCCACCGGTGCCGGAGCCGTAGCCGTCTCCGGAGCCGTAGCCGCCGGTGCCGGAGCCCGTGCGGGCGCGGCCCGACCGGCCGCCGCGGGCAGTTCCCCCGCCCCGTACGACGAGTTCGTACGCGTCGAGGCCGGTCGGCTCGCCCGGCCGCAGGGGAACCTGCGCACCGCCCCGGGGACGCAGCAGCAGTTGGCCGGTGCCGGTGCGGCGCAGGACGTGGGCGCCGGACGAGGCGCCCTCGCGGGCCCGGCGGAGGGTGGGCGGAGCGCCGCCCATGTCGTCGACCGCGAAGGGGAAGGACCCGCGGGCGCCCTGGCCCCGGCCGACAGTGAGCGTGTCGAGGACCCGGCCGTGCTCGCGGAGTTCGAGCGTGACGCCGGTGAGGTCGCGACGATGGCGCCGGGCCAGGATCTGCGCGATGACGAAGCCGGCGATGAGGACGAGGCCCGCGGCCCCGCCGACGACGGCCTTCCACCAGCGGTCCCACCAGGTCGGCGGGGCCACGACCAGGACGTCGAGGAAGCCGTCGTCGAGGACGAGGTCGCCGTCGCCGGGGTCCACGGCCGCGATCCGGCCGCCCAGTTCGCCGAGGGGCGTGCCGCCGCCGACGGTCACGGTGATGGGGACGCGCGTGCTCCCGCCCGGCGGGGCGGTGACCGTCGCCGGGGAGACGGAGAGCTCGGCGCCGGGTGTCAGGTTCTCCACGGCGAGCCGCAGGGTGCGCGGTCCGGCGTCGTTGTTGGTGACGTCGAGGGTGCCGCGGACGGTGCTCCCGGGGTGCACGGTGGCCCGGTCGAGGACGAGCCCGGCGGTGAGGAGCGGTGTGCCCTGGGTGACGCGGGCGTGCAGCGGCCGACGGTCGGAGGTGACGCCGGGCGCCGACATGCGGGTGGTGAGCTCCAGGTCGCCGGTGGCGCCGGCGGGCACGGTGAGCGTGCCGGTGAAGCGGACGTCGCCCGCCCTGCGGTCGGGGGCCCGCCCGTCGTCGGCGAGCCGGAACGTGACGGGGGCGAAGCCCGCGCCGCGCAGTTCGGCCGCGACCGTGAGATCCGCGAGCTGGCGGGGATCGGTGACGGTGACGCCCCGCCGGGTCTGCATCCGCACCGACACGGTGACCTCCTCGCCGGCGCGCGGGGAGGCCGGGTCGAGGGTGACGTCGGAGCGGAGCACGCCCTGCCAGATGGCCCGGACGGCGACCTCGCGGTCGCCGTGCCCCTCCGGTGCCTCGATGTGCACGCGCCAGCGGCCCGGCAGCGGGTTCTTGACGCGCAGCGCCTCGACCGGCCCGTCCTGTCCGCCGACCTCGAAGGTGGAGCCGTCGAACTCGCCCCGGGTGGGAACCTTGCGGCCCGCCGGGTCGTAGTAGGTGACCCGAACCTTCGGGTCGTGCTTGGAGACCGTGAGGGAGCCGTCGGTGGCGATGGGCGGGATGACGACCGTCAGGTCGGCGGGCGGCTTCCCTGCGGTGCCGTGCGCGATCCGCGCGCAGCGGGCCGCGGCGAAGGTCTCCTGGAGCGCCTTGTCGAGGTCGGCGGAGCTGCCGACGACCCGCATGTGGGGGACGGAGCCCGGCACGTCGGAGCAGGCGCCGCGGAAGCCGCCCTCGGCCATGGCCGTGAGGGCGGCGCGGTCGATCCCGGTGCCGAAGCCGAGGGGCCAGATCTGGACGCCGGCCGCCCGGGCGCGGGCGAGTTCCTCGGTGAGCCGCCGCTCGCCGTTGGACTGGCGGTTGGCGGGGTCCGCGCCGTACTCGGGGCTGTCGGAGACGTCGAGTTTGCCGTCGGTGAGCAGGAAGACGACCTTGGGGGTGGCAGGTGCCTTCGCGGCCGCGCCACCGGGCGTGCTCTTCTGGGTCTTCTGGGTCTTCTGGGTCTTCTGGGTGAGGCGGGTGACGGCCTGGCGGATGGCCGCCGGGAAGTCGGTGCCCGGTCCCATCCGTGCCGCGTCGCGCTTGTTGAGGAGCTGGACGCAGCGGCTGAGCCGCTCGCGGCCCGCCGCGTCGGCGACGGTGAGATCGCAGACCTCGCGCACGGGCGACTGGCCGGCCTTCTCCGAGCTGCCGAAGCCGATGACGGCCGCCCGGGAACGCTCCGATATCTCGCCCTGGCTGAGCAGCCCCGCCGCCTCCGTCTCGCGCGCCAGGTCCTTGTCGGCCAGGCTGGCCGACTGGTCGACGACGACGGCGAAGTCGATCGGGTCCGGTCCATCGGCGGGCTCGGCGGCGGCTTCGGCCACGGACCCGGCCGCGGGTTGGGCGGCTGCGGCCGGCGCCCGGGGGGCGCGGGGGTGGCCGGGGGTACCGGCCGCCGCGAGCGGGCCGGTGAGCGCGACCAGCGCACCGGCGAGGAGCAGGGCGCTCCCCTTGTTCGTCCACTGCATCGTCACTCTCACCACAGTTCGCTGAGGAGGGCCAGGAGGGCGCCGAGCGCGAGCGCGCACACGCCCAGGCGCAGCCACCGGTACTTCGCCGCGAGCACGAGTCCGTGCACGCTGGCCTGTTCGAGGAGCCAGCCGGTGGCGTCCGCGCCGGGCGGGGCCAGCCGCTCGCGCAGTTCGCCTTCGGACGGCCCCGTCGCGAGGTCGCGCAGGAGCGTGCGGTCCGCTCCTATCCGGGTGCGGGGCAGGACCACCGACACGAGCATCAGGACGCCGGCGGTCCACAGCGCGCCCGCCACCAGGAGGAGGCCCAGGCCGACCCCGGCCCTGGGCACCAGGGCGCGGTCCCCGGAGAACACGACCGCGAGGAAGGCGAGGGCGCCGGACAGCAGGATCGCGGCCTTGGTGTCGGCCCGCCCTATGTCCTCGCGAACGGTGGAGAGCAGCCGCTCGGCCATGAACCGCAGCTCTTCGGGCGCCACCGGTGCGGCGGGGGCCGGGGCGGCGCTTCCCTGCGGGTCCGGGGTCGTCACTCCTCCTCCCAGTCGTCGAATTCCTCGCTGTGCCGGCCCGGGCGCGCGCTCCCGGAGGTCCGCCGCCGGTCGGTGCCCTCCAGGTCGTACGGATCGTCACGGTCGAAGCGGTCGTACGGGGCGTCACCCTCGTACCGGTCCCGGTCGCCGCCCCGGCGGCGCGGCCCCCGCTCGCGGTCCCCGTCGCCGTAGGCGTACCCGCCCCTGTCCCTGTCCCGCTCCCGTTCGCGCTCGCGCTCGCGGTCGGAGCCCGACTCGACGTGGGTCGGCTCGTACACCCGCCGGTCGTGCGGGGCATCGCCACGCTCGCCGCGCTCTCCGTCGCCTCCGTGGTCTCCGCGCTCTCCGCGCTCTCCGTGCTCGCGGCTGCCCCCGCTCTCCCTGCTCTCCCTGCTCTCCCTGCTCTCCCCACTCCCTCGGGTCTCCCAGGTCTCCCGGCTCCCCCGGGACTCCCGGCTCCCCCGGGACTCCCTGCTCCCTCGGGTCTCCCTGCTCCCCCGGGTCTCCCTGCCGTCCCCGTACTCGTCGCCCCAGTCCGGTCGGACCGGCTCCGGAGCACCCTCTTCCAGGGCGCGCCGCGACCGTGAACCCCCCGGTCCGCCCGCCGGGTTGAGCACGTGGTCGGTGATGCCGCCGACGACGTTGCTGGTCTGCGTCCGCAGGTACATCAGGACCTGGTACATCTGCTCGCCGATGTCGTGCCGTTCCAGGACACCGGTGTCCAGGAGTCGGTTGAAGACGGCCAGGTAGTCCTCCTGGCCCTCGCGCCGCTCCCGCTGGAGCTGCATGCGCATGTCCCACTGCTTGTCCGGGTTCATCGCCATGTGGTGGGCGATCTGGGCCAGGTCGCCGCGCCGGAACAGGACCTCCATCTCACGGGCCCGTTCGGCGATCAGGGCCCGGTCGGCCGCGTCCTTGCGGCGCTCCGCCTCGGCCTCGCGCGCGTCGGCCTCCATGGTCACGCCGACCCTGTCCCGACGGTAGACCTCGGCCTTCACCGAGTCGTCGAGGTCGATGAAGACATGGACCCGGGTCTTGAGCCCGATGTCCCGGCCGAGGACGAGGCGTCCGGCGCCCAGCTCGTCCTGGACGGCCTCGTCCACGCGCTGCGCCTCGGTGATCCGGAACCTGCGGGACAGCCGGCGGAGCCTGTCGAGCAGCTCGTCGTGCAGCAACTCGGCGACGTCCTCGACCTGTTCCTGGACGACGAGGTGCGGATCGGTCACCACCCACTGGACCCTGGCGACGGCCTCGAAGAAGACGCCGTCCCCGGAGGCGGGCAGCTGGAGCCGGAACTCCGTGACGTTGCGGCCGAGTTGGACCTCGAACACGGTGTAGGGGGAGCCGAGCAGCGGCTTGTTGACGTCCTCGTAGCGATCCGGCCAGACCACGCGGTGTCCGCCGTTGCGGTAGAGGAGAACCGCGGCGACCCGGCCGCTCCGGCGGCGGTACGGGGGTGCGTACTCGCCGAGGAGCGGCCCGCGCGGCCTTCCGGAGGCCTCGGGGCTCCACTGCTCCCGTACGCGCCCCTCACCCCGCATCTCTCCGCGCGCCTCGTCCCGTCCCCCGTCCCGTCCCCCGTCCCGCCCCTCTTCCCACTCCTGACCCTCCGGCACCCGCGCGCCCTCCTGCCCCTGTTCGCGGTCCGACCCGCGTTCCCGTTCCCGGTCCCTGCCCCGGTCCCTGTCCGGGCCCCCGTCCCGATTCCTGCCCCGGTCCCGATCCCGGTCCCGGTCCCCGTACCGCGCCTCGCCCGGCCCGTCGTACCGCTGCCGTTCCCGCTCGTCGCGCTGCTGCCGGTCCCTGTCGTCCCGCGCGCGCCCGGGCCCGTCGTCGTACCGCTGCCGTGCCCGGCCGTCCGGCGCGCGCCGGTCCGCGCCCCGTCCCTCCGGCGTCCGCTCGTCCCACCGCGCCTGCCCGTCCGGCCGCGCACCCCTGTTCTGCTCGGGCCCGGTCATCGGTTCGCTCCTTCCGTCACGGCGTCCCACATGCGGCGCGCCGCGCCTCTGCCCAGGGGCCTGTCGCGGTCCCGGACCAGTTCGTTCAGCAGGCCCCTGAGGCGGTCGCGGTCGCGGCGGTCCACGGCGAGCAGCGGCAGGAAGCGGCAGACGTGGCCGAGCGCCTCCTCGTCCTTCGCGGCCCGCCGGAGCAGGCTCCCGAGGGCCTCCAGGGCCACCTCGCCGGAGCGTGCCGTGGCGAGCGTGTGCCGCAGCAGCCGGGCGAGGTCGGGGGCGAGCGCGGGGTGGGTGGCGAGCAGGGCGACGAGCAGCGGGCGGGCCGCGTGCGGGTCGAGCTCGGGCACGTCCCGCAGGCCCCAGAGGTGGGTGGTCCGGGTGCTCAGCGCGCGGATGACGGCGAGGTGGACCAGGTTGGCGAGGTTGAGCCGGCCGTCGTCGAGCCAGTGGCCGAAGCGCCGCAGCACGGGCTCGGGTTCGCCGGAGGCGAGCAGCCGGGCCGCGCTGAAGGCCGCGGCCCCGAGCACGTCGGCGTCGGACGCCTCGTGGACCCGGACGACCCGGGCCAGCGCGTCGAGCGAGCCGGGCACGTCCCCGGCGGCGAGCACGTAACCGTGGGCCAGCAGCGCGGTCCCGACGAGCCCGGAGTCCGCGGAGACCGCCCAGTCCTTGAGCACCGCGGCGACGGCCGGCCGGATGCGGGGGTCACGGGCGGACTCGGCGAGCGCGGTCGCGGCGGCGAGCCGGGCCACGGGCGCGTCCGTCACGGCGAGGGGCACGATCAGCTCACGGAATCCGTGGATCCAGTCCCAGGAGCAGAGCACGCCGGCCGCGACGGAGGCCCGCACCCACACCTCGGCGCGCGGGTCGTCGCACAGGGCGCGCAGCCAGCGCGCCACCGGACCGCGGACGTTGTGGTAGCCGTGCCAGATCTCGCCGAGCACGGCGCCGGCCAGGGCCTCCCCCTGGAAACGGACCGCCCGCACCGGCACCTTCGCCGGGCCCAGGTCCAGTTCGCCGTCCTCAAGGACGGCCCGGGCCCGCACCGGCCGGTGCTCGGCGTGCGTGCCGAACAGCCGCCTTCCCGGGGCGTGTTCGGGGTCGAGGGTGACGGCGAGCTCCCAGGCGAGGAGTTCGGAGGCCTCGGCCGCGAGGCTGTAGGCGGAGCCGTCGAAGACGGCGACGGCGATACGGAACGCTCCCGCGCTCAGGGCGGGGAGCGCCTCGGGCAGCGTGCCGGGGCGGTCCGCGCCCGCGAACCATTCGCGGGCCTGCGCCGTCACGAAGGCGGCGCAGTCGGCGCGGAGTTGCTCGTCGGTCACCTCGCCCCGCCAGTGACGGGCGAGGTGGTCCGCGAGCCGCGCGGCCTCGCGCGGCCGCAGCTCCTCCAGGCCGAGGGCCGTGACGATGTCGGGGCGGACGGCGAGCGCCTGCGCGCCGTCGAGGGCCTCGGCGGGCTCGGCGCGCAGCAGGTCGCGGAGGTGGCGCCGGAGGACCTCGTCGGCGGGCGGCGGCGCGCAGTACATCCCGTACCGTCCGCGGAGCATCCGGTCGGCGAGCTCGCCGTTCTCGACGAGGACGACCCCGTACGCGTCACGGCCGCGCAGCAGCTCTCCGAAGCGGTCCAGGTGCAGCTCGGACAGGCGGGTGGCGGGGCGGCGCGCGGAGGTGGGGCCGTCGCCGCCGGGGCCCGAACGGGAGTGCCGCGGTTCGCTCTCGGTCCTGACGTCCTCGGTGAGCAGCTCCAGGAGGTGGCCGCCGCTGTCCTGGAGGGCCTCGTCCGTGATCTCGTCGACGCCGTGGCGCGGGTCCAGCCGGAAGATCTGGCCTTCGGCGAGCTCGTCGAGGAGGGCGAGCGCGGTGGCCTTGCGACCGCTGCCGGGCTCGCCGCAGAGGACGAGGACCCGGCGCTCGCGGAGCTGCCGCTTCATGCGCGCGTAGTCGGCGGTCTCGCAGTACACCCGGCCGAGGTGGTCGAGCGCCTCGGGCGGGACGGGGCCCCGGACGAAGCGCGCGGACTCCTCGGAGGCGTACAGGGAGAAGAACTGGTTGCCCTCGAAGACGGTGCCGTCGCCCTGGATGTTGGTGTGGCGGTCGCCCGCCGCGCTCGCCCAGGTCCGGACGGCGCGCCGTGCCGTGGCGGCGCCGCCGGTGTCGCCCTCGCCGCCGAGGGGGCCCCGGTCGGCGGACGCGAAGACGTTCGGCTCGCGCGGCTGGTCCCCCGGCCCGTCCCCCCGGTCGGCCCCGCCCGCCCGGTCGCCGTCCCGGTCCCCCCGTCCCGCACCGCGGTCCGGCCCCCGCTCGGACCCCCGTTCCGAGCCCCGCTCGGATCCTCGGTCCGACCCCCGGCCCGATCCCCGGTCTCCGCCCCTCTCCCCACCCCTGTCCGCGCCTCGGTCCCCACCTCGGTCCCCACCTCGGTCTCCGCCTCGGTCCCCACCCCGGTCGTCGGCGCCGCGGCCCGCGTCCTGGGCGTCGTTCGCGGACGCGCCGTCGTCGTGGTCGCTCACTCCCGCTCACCCGCCCCCGCGTCCTTGCGGATTCCGGTGAACCCGCCGTGGATCGTGTTGCCGTGGACGTCGAGCAGGTCGCCCCCGACGTGGTACGTGCGGTTCCCCCCGCCGGTTCGGGGCGTTGGGCCGTCCCCCCGCGACGGCCCAACGCCGGTCCCTGAATCCACCCCGGGCACCCGCCGCCCCCCGGAGGCGCCCCCGTTCGCGCCCGCGCCCCCGTCCGCGCCGTTGTCCGCCCCCTCGTCCGCCCCCTCCTGCGGGAGCTCCCCCTCGGGCCCGATCAGCGGCGGCGCGGTCCGGCGCGGGACGTGGAACCAGGCGGCCTCGTCGGTCTCCTTGGACCGGATCCGGGCCCGCCGGTAGTGGTCCGGCTCCACGTACCGCCCGCCCTCGGCGACCACGTTCCCGTACAGCCAGTCGGAGACCACGACGAGCAGGTCGACGTCGGGGGTCTCCGCCATGATCCGCTTGGCCGTGGGGCTGTCGCAGAGCCGCGCGGCGAGGTCCACCGCCCGCCCGACGAGCCCGTGCCGGTCCTGGACCACGAGTCCCGCGTTCATGCCGATCCGCAGGCGCAGCCGCCGGCTCCGGCCCGTGTTCTGGGCGCGGAGGCTCTCGTACAGGGTGTCGATCCACCGTCCGACCATGAGCCTCGGCGGCATGTCGGGGCGCAGCGCGGCGAGGACGCCGTCCCCCCGGTCCTCCTGGTGGAAGGTGCCGGGCTCGACGCCGACGGAGGCGTACGCCTCGTCGAACGCCGCGTACATCGCCGTGCGGTGCAGCTGCTTCTCGGCCATGTCCAGGGTGCCGGACCCGCAGATGTCGCCGAAGACGACGAACCGGTGGATCCCGCCCGAGGCGGCTTCGCGGCGCGAAACCGCCTCCCCGTGCGCCCCGTTCACTCCCGCACTGCTCACTCGGACTCCCTGTCGGATGCCGTGGTGCCGTTGGTGCCGTGGTGGTGCGTGTCCAGACTGGCCGCGTTCCGCGACCGGCGATGTAGCCGTTTACACATCCGGCGGAGATTCGTCCGCCTGTTCCGCGCGGGGGCGCGCACGCCCCTCGGCGAGCAGCACGAGGACCCGCATGTCGATGACGATGACGGTGCGGTTCGCGGTGCGGACGACGTCCTGTTCCCGCAGCAGCCGCAGTGCCTTGGCCACGGCCTCCCGGGTGGCTCCGATGGCCGCGGCCAGGTCGTGCTGGGGCAGCGGGAGCTCCAGTACGGTCCCGGCGTCGGCCGGCCGGCCCGCGCGCTCCGCCAGTTCGACGAGGCGGGCCGCGAGGCGCTGGAGCACGGTCTCGGAGGCGAGCGCGCGGCGTTCGACGTCGGCGCTGCGCAGCCGGGTGGCGAGCTGGCGCATGATCAGCGAGGTGGCGTGCGGCCGGGCGGCGAGGAAGCGCCGGAAGCGGTCGCCGGAGACGGCCACCGCCTCGACCGCGCCGAGCGCGGTGACGGTGGCGCTGCGCGGCCGCAGGTCGACGGCGGCGAGGTCGCCGACGACCTCGCCGGCGCCGCGCAGGGCGAGGATGAGCCGGGAGCCGCGCTCGGTGCCGACGGAGACGACGGACCAGCCGGAGAGCAGCGCGAGGACGTAGGCGCTGGTGTCGTGTTCGCGGATCATCACCTCCCCGGGTTCGTAGGCGCGGCGGGCGCCCTCGGCGATGAGGGAGCGGCGGTCGGCCGCCGGGAGGGCGTGCAGGAAGGAACGGTCCTGCCCGAAGAGACTCATCACCCGTTCACCCCCGTACCGTCCGCCTCCCCTCGGGGAGACCGCCCACCGGTGATCGACCGGCGCCCTTCGCGTGTGTGTTCGCACCTCATGTGGCATGTCCCGCCACATTGTTGACACTGTGTCACCTCGTGGGGTGAAGAACGCTAGAGGTGCGGAACGGCGGCGTCAACGAGCACGGGGGGCGCAGGGGAGCGCCGTTCCCGGCACCCCTGCGCCCCCCGTCGGAGCAGCACGAAAGAATCACGGAACCGCCACGGAAGCCGTGCTGAAGCACCGCTGAACTCCCGTGGAAGCCCCCGCGACCGCAGCGTCACGCCTCTCGGATCACTCCCGGACCAGAGCCTCACTCCGCCGGGCTCGGAGAGCGTCACGCCCCTCGGCCCAGAGCACCACGCCTCCCGGCTCGGAGAGCGTCACGCCTCCCGGCTCAGAGCCTCGGGTCGACCGGCTCCGACTCCAGGGCGAGGACCGCGAAGACGGCCTCGTGGACCCGCCAGAGCGGTTCGCCGTCCGCGAGCCGGTCGAGCGCCTCCAGGCCGAGTGCGTACTCGCGCAGCGCCAGCGACCGCTTGTGGCCGAGGAACCGCTGCCGCAGCCGCTCCAGGTTCTCCGGCCGGGTGTACTCGGGACCGTAGATGATCCGCAGGTACTCCCGGCCGCGCACCTTCACGCCCGGCTGCCCGAGCCGCCCCTTGGCGTCACGGACGAGCGCCGCCAGCGGCTTGACGACCATGCCCTCGCCGCCGGCTCCGGTCAGCTCCAGCCACCAGTCGGTGCCCGCGCGGACCGAGGCCTCGTCGCCGGTGTCGACGACGAGCCTGCGGGTGACCTGGAGCAGCCCCGTCGGGTCGTGCTCCACCAGCCGGTCGAGCCAGGCCAGCTGCTCGTCGTGCGGCACGGCGGCGAGCGAACGCCCGCGCGCCGCGAGGAGCTGGAAGGGCGCGAACCGCACGCCCTCCAGGCCCTCGGTCGGCCAGCAGTACCTGCGGTACGCCTCGGTGAACGCGGCCGCGTCCACCTGCCGCTCCCGCTGCTTGGCGAGGAGCCCGTCGAGCCCCTCGACCCCGCGCGCCACCGCCCGCTCCAGGGCGTCGACCGCCCCGGGCAGGACGGCGCCGGAGGCCGCGCCGACCGCCGCGTACTGCGAGCGCAGCAGCCCGGCCGACTTGAGCGACCACGGCATGAGCTCCCCGTCGAGCAGCAGCCAGTCCGTGCCCAGCTCGTCCCAGAGCCCGGCGGCGCCGATCGCGGTCCGCAGCCGGTCGAGGACCTGCTCGGTGACGGCCTGGTCGTCGAAGAAGGGCCGTCCGGTACGGGTGTGCAGGGCGCCCGTCACACCGGTGACGCCGAAGCGCTCGCGGGCCGCCTCCTCGTCGCGGCAGACCAGGGCCACGGCCCGGGAGCCCATGTGCTTCTCCTCGCACACGACCCGCTCGACGCCGTCCGCCCGGTACTGGGCGAAGGCCTCGGCCGGGTGCTCCAGATACCCCTCGGCGCGCGAGGTGGCGGTCGGGGCCATGGTCGGCGGCAGGTAGGTCAGCAGCCGGGGGTCGACGGCGAACCGGCTCATGACCTCCAGGGCCGCCGCCGCGTTCTCCTCGCGCACGGCGAGGTTCCCGAGCTGCCGGGTCTCCACGATCCGCCGCCCTTGCACGTCGGCCAGGTCCAGGGGTCGCCCCTCGTGCCCGCCGGGCGCCTCGGTCACGAGCGGCCGGGCCGGCTCGTACCAGACCCGCTCGGCGGGTACGTCGACGAGTTCGCGCTCCGGCCAGCGCAGCGCGGTCATCTTCCCGCCGAACACGGCCCCGGTGTCGAGGCAGATGGTGTTGTTGATCCAGGAGGTGTTCGGTACGGGCGTGTGGCCGTACACGACGGCGGCCCGGCCCCGGTAGTCCTCCGCCCACGGGTAGCGCACCGGCAGCCCGAACTCGTCGGTCTCCCCTGTGGTGTCCCCGTACAGCGCGTGCGAACGCACCCGGCCGGAGGTGCGGCCGTGGTACTTCTCCGGCAGCCCGGCGTGGCAGACGACGAGGGCACCGCCGTCGAGGACGTAGTGGCTGACGAGCCCGTCGATGAACTGCGCGACCTCGGCCCTGAACTCCTCGCTCTCGCCCGCCAGCTGCTCGATCGTCTCGGCGAGCCCGTGGGTCTCCTGGACCTTCCGGCCCTTCAGCCAGCGGCCGAGCTTGTTCTCGTGGTTGCCGGGCACGCAGAGGGCGTCGCCCGCGGCGACCATGGCCATGACGCGCCGCAGGACGCCCGGCGAGTCGGGGCCCCGGTCGACGAGGTCGCCGACGAAGACGGCCGTGCGCCCCTCGGGGTGGTGTCCGTCCACGTATCCCAGCGTGGCGAGCAGGGTGTCGAGCTCGGACCGGCAGCCGTGGATGTCACCGATGATGTCGAAGGGTCCCGTGAGGTGACGCAGGTCGTTGAAGCGGCGCTCCAGCACGATCCCGGCCTCGTCCACCTCCTCGACGGAGCGCAGGACGTGGACCTTGCGGAAGCCCTCGCGCTCCAGTCCGCGCAGCGAACGGCGCAGCTCGCGGCGGTGGCGCTGGATGACGTGCGCGGGCATGTCCGCGCGGTCGGGTCGGCCGGCGTTCCGGCTGCGGCAGACGTCCTCCGGCAGGTCGAGGACGATCGCGATCGGCAGCACGTCGTGCGACCTGGCGAGCTGGACGAGCTGGCGCCTGGCCTCCTGCTGCACGTTGGTGGCGTCGACGACGGTCAGCCGCCCGGCCGCCAGCCGCTTGCCGACGATGTAGTGGAGGACGTCGAAGGCGTCCTTGCTCGCGGACTGGTCGTTCTCGTCGTCGGCGACGAGCCCCCGGCAGAAGTCGGAGGAGACGATCTCGGTCGGCTTGAAGTGGCGCCGGGCGAAGGTGGACTTGCCGGAGCCGGTGGCACCGACGAGCACCACGAGGGACAGGTCGGTGACGGGCAGGGTGCGGGTCATGCCGTGACCTCCTTCAAGGTCTCGTCGGTCGTGGTCTCGGCCGTGGCCTCGGCCGTGGTCTCGGCCGTGGCCTCGGCCGTGGTCTCGGCCGTGGTCTCGGTACGGGTGAAGACGGCCATCTGCGTGGGCGGGCCGACCTCGGGGTCGTCCGGTCCGACAGGGGCGAACTCGACGCCGTACCCGTACTGTCCGGCGACTCCGACCGCCCAGCCCCGGAACTCCTCCCGGGTCCATTCGAAGCGGTGGTCGCCGTGCCGGACGTGTCCGGCCGGCAGCGACTCCCAGCGCACGTTGTACTCGACGTTCGGCGTGGTCACGAGCACCGTACGGGGCCGGGCCGCGCCGAACACCGCGTACGCGAGCGCCGGCAGCCTCGGCAGGTCCAGGTGCTCGATCACCTCGCTGAGCACGGCCGCGTCGTAGCCGGCGAGCCGCTTGTCGGTGTACGCGAGCGAGCCCTGGAGCAGCGTGACCCGGGCGGCCTGCCGCTCCCCCATCCGGTCGAGCCGCAGTCGCCGCGCGGCGACGGTCAGCGCCCGCACGGACACGTCGACGCCCACGATCTCCGTGAAGCGCACGTCCTTGAGCAGTGCCTGCACCAACTGGCCCTGCCCGCAGCCCAGGTCGAGCACGCGGGCCGCTCCGGCCGTGTGCAGGGCGGCGAGGATCGCCTCCCTGCGCTGCTCGGCGAGCGGCACGGGCCGCTCCTCCGTGTCGCTGGACTCGTCGACGGCATTGTCGACGTCCTCGACGTCGAGGCCCTCGGCCTCGGCGAGCCGCACCAGTTCGAGCCGCTCCGTCGCCTCACGGGTCAGGCCCCAGCGGCGCGAGAGATAGCGCGCGGTGATCAGCTTCCGCTCCGGGTGCCCGGCGAGCCAGCCGTCCCCGGCGCGCAGCAGCTTGTCGACCTCGTCGGGCGCGACCCAGTAGTGCTTGGCGTCGTCGAGGACGGGCAGCAGCACGTACAGCTGGTTGAGCGCGTCGGCGAGCCGCAGCTCGCCTTCGAGCACGAGCCGCACGTACCGGGAGTCGCCCCACTCGGGGAACTCGCCGTCCAGCACGATCGGTTCGGCCTCCACCGTGGCCCAGCCCAGCGGCCCGAACAGCGCGCGGACGAGGTCGGCGCCGCCCCTGGCGGGGAGCGCGGGGACCTCGATCCGCAGCGGCAGCGGAGCGGCGGCCCGCTCGGGCATCGCCTGGCACACACCGTGCAGCGCGGTCTTGAAGACCTTGGCGAGTGCCACGGCCAGCAGCGAGGACGCCGCGTAGGGCCGGTCGTTCACGTACTGCGCGAGCGCGGAGTCGGGGGCGCCGCCCCGGCCCTTGCCCTTGCCGCGGCGCACCAGCGCCACGGGATCCACCTCCAGGAGGAGTGCCGCGGTGCACCGCTCGGTGCTCGCCTCGGGGTAGAGGACGTGCGCGGTGCCGTGCGAGGTCGAGAACGCCTGCGCCCGCTCGGGATGCTTGTGCAGCAGAAAACCGAGATCGGTCGCGGGTCGCTCCGAGTTGCCGATGGTGCTGATTGTCAGGAACACATGCCCGAGTATGAGCGGCCCTTGCCCGCCCGACCAGGCATTTTCCGCGCACCCGCGTCAGCTCCCGGGCGTCAGCTCCCTGGCCAGAGCGGTGATCGCGGCCGGTCCGACACGGCAGCAGCCACCGATCAGCCGGGCACCGGCTCCCGCCCATGCGACGGCGCGCGACGGGTCGAAGGTGACGTCGCCGCGCCAGCCCCGGGCCCCGGCGTCCCACCGCTCCCCGCTGTTCGGGTAGACCACGGCCGGCTTCCCGGTCACGGCGACGGCGAGCTCCACGGCGGACCCCACCCCTGCCGGGTCGCAGCAGTTGATCCCGACCGCCACGACCTGGTCGTTCCCGGCGGCGACCGCGAAGGCCTCCGCCAGCTCCTGCCCCGCCCGGGTCCGCCCGCCCTCGACCGTGTACGAGAGCCACACCGGCACCCCGCACCCCTCGACCGCCCGCAGCAGCGCCTCCGCCTCGTCCGCGTCGGGCACGGTCTCCAGGGCCAGGACATCGGGCCCGGCCGCGGCGAGCACCTCGATCCGGGGCCGGTGGAACCGCTCCAGCTCCCGCACGGACAGCCCGTACCGCCCCCGGTACTCACTCCCGTCCGCAAGCATCGCCCCGTACGGCCCGACGGACGCAGCCACCCACACCTCCTCCCCCACACGCTCCGCCGCCGCCCGGGCGAGCTCCACGCTCCGGGCGAGGAGCCGCGCCGTCTCCGCCCGGCTCACGCCCCGCCGGGCGAAGCCCTCGAAGGTGGCCTGGTAGGCGGCGGTGGTGATCACCCGGGCACCGGCCCGTACGTACGCCGCGTGCGCCGCCTCGATCTGCTCGGGGCCGTCGGCGAGGAGCCGCGCGGACCAGAGCCCGTCCGAGAGGTCGCAGCCCTGCGCCTCCAGCTGGTTGGACAACCCGCCGTCGAGGACGAGCGCGCCCTCGACGAGGGCCTCGGCGAACGTACGGACCGGTGTCATCGGCTCACCCCGCTCAGCCCAGCTGCGACTGGACGCGCGCGGAGATCAGCTCCAGGTGGTCCAGGTCGTCGAGGTCGAGGACCTGGAGGTACACCCGGGAGGAGCCGATGGCCGCGTACCGACCGAGCTTGTCGACGACCTCGGCGGGCGAGCCCGCGAGACCGTTCGCCTTGAGCTCGTCCACGTCCCGCCCGATGGCGGCGGCCCGACGGGCCACCTCCGCGTCGTCCTTGCCGACGCACACGACCAGCGCGTTGGAGTACACGAGGTCGCCGGCCGGCCGCCCCACCGCCTCCGCCGCCGCCCGGACCCGGCCGAACTGCCGCTCGCTGTCCTCCAGCGAGGCGAACGGGATGTTGAACTCGTCCGCGTACCGCGCGGCCAGCCTGGGGGTGCGGCTCGCGCCGTGGCCGCCGATCAGCACCGGGATCCTGTCCTGCGCGGGCTTCGGCAGGGCGGGCGAGTCGGTGAGCCGGTAGTACTCCCCCTCGTAGGAGAAGGTCTTGCCGAGCTCGGTCTCCCACAGGCCGGTGACGATCGCCAGCTGCTCCTCCAGCCGGCCGAACTTCTCCTTCGGGAACGGAATGCCGTAGGCCTTGTGCTCCTCCTCGAACCAGCCCGCGCCGAGCCCCAGTTCGACCCGGCCTCCGGACATCCGGTCGACCTGGGCGACCTGGATGGCGAGGACTCCGGGAAGCCGGAACGTACCGGCCGTCATCAGGGTCCCGAGGCGGATCCGCTTCGTCTCCCTGGCCAGCCCGGCCAGGGTGATCCAGGCGTCCGTCGGTCCGGGAAGCCCGTCGGACGAGCCCATGCTGAGGTAGTGGTCCGAGCGGAAGAAGGCGTCGAATCCGAGCTCCTCGGTGGCCCGGGCCACCGTGAGGAGGGTGTCGTAGTCGGCCCCCTGCTGGGGTTCGGTGAAGATGCGAAGATCCATGCCTCCATCCTGCACCGTGGGGTGCGTGTCAACCTCTCCGTCAGCTCGCGGGCGGCTCCGGCACGGTCGGGTGAATATCCGTCCCCGTGGCGGGCCGCGTCCACCCCGGCCAGTGACCGTGGCCCGGGACCCGTCGTTGGCTCGGGCGGAGCCGGACCGCCCGGCCCGCGTGCCGGCGGCCGCTGCCGGTGCGTCGCTCTCTCTCGTGTCCCCGCCACGGCGGCGGGGGCCGGGCCGAGGAGGCCGCCATGTCCCAGGAAGCCGCGCCGGAGCGGGCCGTGCCCGAGCAGTCCGCGCCGCCGTCCGTGCCCGAGCAGAAGGCCGCCGGCGCGCCCAAGGGCCTGCTCCAGCAGATGGAGGAGCTGATGGCAGCGCTTTCCGCCGACCTCTCCCAGCTCGACGCCGACATCCAGTCCTCGGCCGACCGCCTGGACCCGGAGCCCACCCCGCCCGGCACGGACCGGCCCGGACCGGAACACCCTGACGCCGATCAGTACTGCAGCGATCAGCGCGGTCACGGAAGCGAGCACCGCGAGGGCGCCGGCCACGAGCCCGACGGCCGTCCGGCCGCCGACGGCCGCCCTGCCCCCGGCGACGCGCGCCCCCTCTTCTAGAGCCACCGCGGCCGCCGCACAGCCCCCGGCCGATCGCCGTCCGCCGTTCACGCCGGACCCGGCCCGGGGCCCGCCCGGCCTCGGGCCGGGTCGGGCGGACGGGTCCGCTCACGGTCCCGCACCTCCAGCCTCCGCAGCATCCCGCCCACCCGGTCGTTCGACTCGTCGACCGCGTCGATGGCCTCGATGCACTGCCAGTAGAGCCCCTCCTCGTCGGTGGCGCAGGCCACCCCGACGAGCGCGATCCCCACGTCCCCGAGCAGCGCCCCGAGCGCCGTCAACGCCACGACCGGATCGCCCACCTCGGTCAACTGCGCCGCACGCGGCCCACCGGACCCCCACGCCGGGTACTCCCCGATCTCGCTCAACCCCCGCGCCTCGCCGCGCAGTTCCAGCGGCCCGCAGAGCGCGAGATGACTTCCCATCGCCTGGGCGAGCGCCTGCGCCTGCCAGGCCTCCGCCACGATGTCCTGTGCTGTCCCGCTCCCCGCCAGCGCGTGCCGCCCGGCCGCGATGAGCCGCTCTGCTTCCATCAACGCCGCCCCCGTTCGTACGACTTACCGCCCACTCATTCCACTACCCAGAGTGAGGCCGCCTGAGCCCCAACACCAGGGGAATTCGGAAATCTGTGGACAGTAGGCTCGACGGGGAAAAGTCGATCACTCCGAAGAGTGACGATCTCCTGTCGCGGCCCCGCCGCCTTCCCCTCCACCCCGCCGCCGGACGGGAAATCGGACCTCATTCCTGTCGATCTTCGCCGCGAGCGCCACCAGGGGGTCGACCCCGAGCACCTCGCAGAACTGGAGCAGATAGGCGAGCACGTCGGCCACCTCGTCCGCCACGCGATGCGCCGACTCGGGGTCGTCCATCACCCGTTCCGCCTGCTCAGGGGTCAACCACTGGAAGATCTCCAGGAGTTCGGACGCCTCCACGCTGAGCGCCGCCGCCAGGTTCTTGGGCGTGTGGAACGGCTGCCAGTCACGGGCGGCCGCGAACGCGGCCAGCCTGCGCTGCAGCGCCGCCACGTCAAGCCCTGCCGCGTCACCGCGCACCACGTCGCCGCGCACCACGTCCCCGCCCAACACGCCCTCACCCACCGTCTCGCCGCCCACCGTCTCGCCGCCCGACATCTCGCTGCCCGGCGTCTCGACGCCCGCCGTCTCGTTCTCCGTCATACGCCCAGGTCTACCACCGTCACCCCGGGCACCCGACGCGCCTCCCCCGCCCCTTGCTCCCCGACCGCCCCCGCGACCCGGATGTGCCCGTCGGCGGCGATGCCCACGGCGAGGCCGAGCAGTTCGCGCACCTGGCGCCCGTCGAGCCCCCGGTCCAGGCCGTCGGCGAGCAGGGTCAGGCTCTGCATGGCGTCGGGCACCTCGGCAATCCGGTCCATCGCGAGCACGCCGGGGCCCGTGAGCAGGGTGAGCGCCAGCGCGAGGTAGCGCAGTTCACCGTCGCCGAGGCGGCCGAGCGGCGTCGCGGGCCGACCGCCCCGTTCGAGGACGGCGCGGACGGTGCCGTCCCGGAGCTGCTGCACGCCGAGCCCCGTGACGGGCCCCGCGCAGCCGGCGCCCGCCACGGCCGCGAGGCGGTGGTGTCTGCGCGGGCAGTCCGTGTGGGTGCGGTGCAGGACCTCGGCGAGGTTGGCGCAGTCGCGCCGCAGCCGCCCTTCGCCGGGGAGGACGGGAGCCCGCATCCCCTCGGGCCGGGGGTCGCAGGGGAAGGCGGATCGCAGCCCGATGACCAGTTGCTCGGCGGCGGCCAGGACCTCCAGCTGTCCGGGGGTCTTGCCCGCGACCCGCAGCGGCAGCAGGGCCGTACCGAGCAGGTCGTCGGGGAGGGGTGCCCGCGTGACGGGGGTGGCGCCGGCCGTGTGCCACTCGGCCTGGACGGTGCTGCGGCCCGGGTCGCGCAGCGCGGTGGCGAGGAGGGTGCGGCCCCGTCCGGTGAGCCGCTCGCCGACGATCCGGAGCCGGGGCTCGGCCTGGACGGCGAGGTCGAGGTGGACCGGGCCGGCCGGCCCGTCGACCGTGCACCCGATCCGGAAGCCGCGTCGGCCCTGGGCGTCGGGCCGGGCGCGCTCGGGAACGCAGTCGGCCGCGTCGGGGAACACCTCGTCGAGGGAGTCGCCGGCGCCGAGCCGGGCCAGGGCCTCGTACGCCCGGAGCGTGGTGGACTTGCCGCTTCCGCTGGGCCCGGCGAAGAGGGTGACGGGCCCGAGCGCGTGGACGGCACCGCGGTGCCCGGCGAACGCGGACAGGCGCAGCTCGGTGACGACCGGCCGGGCGACGCCCCGCCCGCCCCCGCCCCTGGGAACGCCCCCCGAAGGAACAGCTCCGGAAGGAACAGCCCCCGAAGGAACGACCCCCGATCGCCCGGCAAGGGCGCCGGAGGGAAGCGCGTCGGAGGGGTGGGCGCGTGGGGTGCGGGCGAGCGTGCTGCCGCCGGTGAGGTCCATGCCCGGACCGTACGCAGCCCGCTCTCTGACGAACCGTTACGTCCAGATGACCTTCCTACGAACGGGGGACACCGGCGGTCCGGCCGCCCACGACCTCCTCCCCGTCCTCGCCCTCCGCACCCTCGACCTCCGTACCGGCCGGGGCAAGGAGGAAAACGTTCCGGTCGACGCGGTGCATCCCGCTGCCGAGGCCGAAGACGACGCCGCTGCTGAAGTCGAGGATGCGCTTGGCGACATCGGTGTCGGCGCTCGTCAGATCGAGGAGCACCGGGATCTGGGCGATGAGGTACTCGGCGACCTCACGGGCGTCGGCGAACACCTGGACCCGCAGCACGATCATGCGGCGCTGCTCGGCGGACTCGTACTGCTCGGGGATCGTGCGGTGGTCGACCCTGGACGGCCATTCGTCACGGCCGCGCAGGGGCACGACCTGGGCGAGGCCCTCCCACTGCTCGTCGGTGACGTCGTACCTCTCGTACCTACTCATGGGCCCATCCTCCCGCTCCTCACCCGTTCGGCCCAACAACGACACGAGGTCATGGCGGGACGGCGAGCGGAAGGGGCCGACGACCGGCCCCTCGACCCGTCAGCCGCGGCCTCAGGCGAAGGTCTTGGCCAGTCTGCGCAGGCCTTCCCTGATCTCCTCGGCCGAGTGCGTGGTGAACGACAGCCGCATCGCGCGCGGGTCCGGCTCCCCGCAGAAGAACGGCGCCCCGGGAACGTACGCCACCTCGTGGCCGACGGCGGTCTTGAGGAGTGCCGTCGCGTCGTGGCCCTCGGGGAGGGTGACCCAGATGAACATGCCGCCTTCGGGCCGGTTCCAGCGGCTGCCCTCGGGCAGCGCGGCAGGCAGGCCTTCGAGCATGGCGTCCCTGCGCTCCCGGTACGCGGCCCGCACCCCCGCGACGTGCGCGTCGAGGTCGCTGTCGCGCAGATAGCGCGCGGCCGCGGCCTGGTCGATGGAGGAGGTGTGCAGGTCGGCGGCCTGCTTCGTGATCACGCACGCGCGGCGCAGCCCGGCCGGAGCGCGCAGGTAGCCGAGCCGGAGCCCGGGTGCCATCACCTTGGAGAAGGAGCCGAGGAGGACGGTCCGGTCGGCGGCCGCGGGGTCGGCGGCGATCCAGGGAACGCGCTCGCCGTCGTAGCGGAGTTCGCCGTACGGATCGTCCTCGACGATCCAGAACCCGTGCCGCGCGGCGGCGCCGGCGACGGCGGCACGGCGCTCGGCCGGGAGCGTGCGGCCCGTGGGGTTCTGGAAGGTGGGGACGAGATAGAGGAGGGTGGCCTTCTCGCGCGCCGCGATCTCCTCCAGCGCGGCGGGGATGACGCCCTGGTCGTCGGTGGGCACGGGGACGACACGGGCACCGGCGAAGGCGAAGGTCTGGAGGGCCGCGAGGTAACAGGGGTCCTCGACGAGCACCACATCGCCCGGTTCGACGAGGGCCGTGGTGAGGAGCGTGAGGGCCTGCTGCGAGCCCGTGGTGATCAGCAGGTCGTCGGGGTCCGTGGGCAGGTCGCGCGCGGCGAGCCGGCCGGCGATCGCGGTGCGCAGTTCCGGGTCGCCCTCGGTGGTCGAGTACTGGAGCGCCCGCTGCGGGTTTTCGGCCAGGACACGGTCGTACGCCGCTCGGATCCCCGCGACGTCGAACAGCTCGGGGGCGGGCAGTCCTCCCGCGAAGGAGATCACCTCGGGGCGCGCGGTGAGCGCCAGGATCTCCCGTACCGGCGACGACGCGACGCTGGACAGCCGCGCGGCGGTGCCGGGAGCGGGGACGGAGGCGGACGCGGACGCGGACGAGGCCGAGGCGGAAGACGGGGCCGAAGCCGAGGCCGAGGAGGCGTTCGCGGGCGTCGAGGCGGCGGAAAGCATGGCGTCAGCATATAGACGGCCCGCGCCCTGTCCAGGTGTACGGAATCCCGGAAGAATCAACCGAGTTGAGGCTTCCGGCGCCTACGAGACCGCTGCCCGCCCGACCGGTTCGTCGCGGGCGTCGGCCCAGAGGGAGCGCACATGGCCGAGGTGTCGGCGCATGCAGTCCTCGGCGCCGCCCGCGTCACCGGCGACCATCAGGTCGAGGAGTTCGAGGTGTTCCTCGGCGGAGGAGACCAGCTTCCCCGCCTCGTCCAGGCCGGTCAGGCCGTAGAGGCGGGAGCGCTTGCGCAGCTCGCCCACGGTCTCGACCAGGCGCTCGTTGCCGGAGAGCGCGAGCAGCGCGAGATGGAAGCGGCGGTCGGCCTCCAGGTAGCCGATGAGGTCGTGTTCCCTGGCGCGGGACACGATCTCCTGGGCGACCGGCCGGAGTTCCTCCAGCTGCTCCGGGGTGGCCTTCCGGGTGACGTGGCCGATGGTGGGGACCTCGATGAGGGTCCGCAGTTCGGTGAACTGGTCGAGGTCCCGTTCGCTGACCTCGGTGATGCGGAAGCCCTTGTTGCGCACGGGCTCGACCAGGCCTTCCCGGGCCAGGTCGAGCATCGCCTCACGGACCGGTGTCGCGGAGACGCCGAGGTCGGCGGCGAGTCCGGGGGCCGAGTAGACCTGCCCCGGGCGGAGTTCGCCGGCGATCAGGGCGGCCCGGAGGGCGTGCCCGACCTGGTCGCGGAGCCGCTCGTGCGCTCTCACGAGGCCGTACTGTTTCAGGTCACCCATCGTGCGTCCTCCGAGAAGTCACGGAGGAGCATCGTACAATGTCACGTTTCTCTGGCGCGTCTCAGAGGAGGAACCCGGCGGGGAAGGGATCGTCGGGGTCGAGGAAGTACTGCGCGGTGCCGGTGATCCAGGCGCGGCCGGTGACGGTCGGGACGACGGCGGGCAGGCCGCCGACCTCCGTCTCGCCGACGAGCCGGCCGGTGAACTCCGTACCGATGAAGGATTCGTTGACGAAGTCGGTGTCGAGCGGGAGCTCGCCGCGGGCGTGCAGCTGGGCCATGCGCGCCGAGGTGCCGGTGCCGCACGGGGAGCGGTCGAACCAGCCCGGGTGGATGGCCATGGCATGCCGCGAGCGGGTGGCGTCCGAGCCGGGCGCCTCCAGGTAGACGTGCTTCACGCCGGCGAAGGCCGGGTCGAGGGGGTGGACGGGCCGGTCGGGGCCCGCGTTGATCGAGTCCATGACGGCGAGTCCGGCCGCGAGCAGCTCCTCCTTGTGGTCGCGGTCGAACGGCAGGCCCAGGGAGTCGAGTTCGACGAACGCGTAGAAGTTGCCGCCGTAGGCGAGGTCGTACGTGACGGTGCCGAGCCCCGGCACCTCCGTCTTGAGGTCGAGCGCGACGGAGAACGCGGGAACGTTGGTGAAGGTGACGGAACACGCCCGCCCGTCCTCGACGCGGACGTCGACACTGACGAGCCCGGCAGGCGTGTCGAGGCGGACGGTGGTGACGGGCTCGACGACCGGCACCATCCCCGTCTCGACGAGCACGGTCGCGACACCGATGGTGCCGTGACCGCACATCGGAAGCAGCCCGGACACCTCGATGTACAGCACGCCGTAATCCGCGTCGGGCCGGGTGGGCGGCTGAAGAATCGCACCGCTCATCGCCGCATGCCCGCGCGGCTCGAACATCAGGAGCGTACGGAGATGGTCCAGGTGCTCGATGAAGTGCAGCCGGCGCTCGGCCATCGTGGCACCGGGAATGACCCCGACACCACCGGTGATCACACGCGTGGGCATGCCCTCGGTGTGCGAGTCGACGGCATGGAAGACATGACGCGTACGCATGGGTCCCCTTCAGACGTACGGACGGATGGAGGTTCCTGCTACGGAGCCGACGGAGGCTCCCGCTACGGAGCCGGAGGAGGCTCCCGCTACGGAGCCGACGGAGACTCCCGCTACGAAGCTCACGCGTGTCCCTCGGCGAGCGCCTTCTCGGTCGCGGCGCGCACGACGGCGTCCTGCTCGGGCGTCAGCGGCGGGCGGGGCGGGCGGGTGGCTCCCCCGTGGCGCCCGGCGAGGTCCATGGAGAGCTTGATCGCCTGGACGAACTCGACCTTGGAGTCCCAGCGCAGGAGCGGGTGGAGGGCCTTGTAGAGAGGGAGCGCGACGCCGAGATCACCGGCGACGGCGGCCCGGTAGAGCGTGGCGCAGCTGCGGGGCAGGGCGTTCGGATATCCGGCGACCCAGCCGACCGCGCCGGCGAGGGCCAGCTCCAGGAGGACGTCGTCGGCGCCGATCAGGAGGTCGAGCTCCGGGGCGAGTTCGGCGATCTCGTACGCCCTGCGGACGTCACCGCTGAACTCCTTGACGGCGACGATGCTGCCGTCGCCGTGCAGGCGCGCCAGCACGGCGGGCGTGAGGTCGACCTTGGTGTCGAGCGGGTTGTTGTACGCGACGACGGGCAGGCCGACGGCGGCGGCCTCGGCGTAGTGGGCGCGTACGGCCCGCTCGTCGGCCCGGTAGGCGTTCGGCGGCAGGAGCAGCACCGAACCGGCCCCCGCCTCGGCGGCCTGCTCGGTCCAGCGGCGCGCCTCGGCGCTCCCGTACGCGGAGACCCCGGGCATGACCCGCGCCCCGTCACCCGCGGCTTCGACCGCGGTACGGACGACCTGGGCGCGCTCGTCGTCGGTCAGGGTCTGGTACTCACCGAGGGAACCGTTCGGGACGACCCCGTCGCAGCCGTTGGCGATCAGCCAGGCCACGTGCTCGGCGTACGCGTCGTAGTCGACGGACCGGTCGTCGCGCAGCGGGAGGGCGGTGGCGACCATGATGCCGTGCCAGGGGTGGGCACGGTGCCCGCTCTGGGCAGGCTGTGCCGGGGCATGCTCGTGGGCCATGAGGGACTCCCTTATATGGTGTGTGACATTTTATCTATCTCCGGTAGGGCCACAAGAGGGTGAATCGGGTGACTGTGGCGGCTGACGGGAAGGGAAGGGGGTGTTCAGCAGGTGTTCAGGGGGCACTCTGCGGCACGAGGACCGGGCGCGGCACGTTCCGGGGGTGGCCCGGACGCTTCCACTCCCTCGGGTAGCCGACCGACACCTCCTCGAAGCGCACGCCGTCGTGCACGGTGGTCCGGGGGATGTGGAGGTGTCCGTAGACGGCCACGGCGGTGTTGAACCGGCGGTGCCAGTCCGCCGTGCGTTCCGTCCCGCACCACTGGGCGAACTCCGGGTAGCGCAGGATCCGGGTGGGTTCGCGGAGCAGGGGCCAGTGGTTGACCAGGACGAGCGGGACGTCGGGGTCGCACTCCGCGAGGCGCCGCTCGGTGAGGGCCACCCGCGCCGCGCACCAGTCCTCGCGGCCCGCGTACGGGTCGGGGTGCAGGAAGAACTCGTCGGTGCACACCACCCCCGCCTCGTAGGCCTGCTCCAGCGACTCCTCCTTGTTCGCGGCCGTCGGCGTGCGGAAGGTGTAGTCGTACAGCAGGAAGAGGGGCGCGATCCGGACCGGGCCGCCGTCGCCCTCCCACAGCGCGTACGGATCCTCCGGGGTGAGCACGCCCAGGCCGCGGCAGACGTCCACCAGGTACTCGTACCGCTCGACGCCCCGCAGCTGGACCGGGTCCTCCTTCGGCGTCCACAGCTCGTGGTTGCCGGGGCTCCAGATCACTCGGGCGAACCTCTCGCTGAGCGTCCGCAGCGCCCAGGTGATGTCCTCGCTCAGCTCCCCGACGTCACCGGCCACGATCAGCCAGTCGCCGTCCGACGACGGACGGAGCTCTTCGACGATCCGCTTGTTCTCCTCGTGGGCGACGTGCAGGTCGCTGATGGCGAGAAGCTGCGGCTCGCGAGGGGCACGGGGGGTACGAGGAGTACGAGCATCGTGAGGAGTACGAGGAGAAGGGTTGCTCTCCATGAATGACCTCTTTCCCTTGTCGCTCAGGCGGTGTCGGGCAGGCTCGCGATGATCACGGTGGCGTCCAGGTCGTCGTCGGTGGCGACCCGTGCGAGCAGGCCGGCCCGCGTGACCGCGGCCACGGCCTCGTCGGCCTGCCGCTCGCTCGTCTCGAACAGCAGGACGCCCCCCGGAGCCAGCCACTCCGCCGCCTCGGCGACGACGCGCCGCAGGACCTCGAGACCGTCCGCGCCCCCGTCGAGCGCCACGCGCGCCTCGTGGTCGCGGGCCTCGGCCGGCAGCAGCTCGATCTCCACCGTGGGGACGTACGGGACGTTGGACAGCAGGACGTCCACGCGGCCCTTCAGCCCGGCGGGCAGCGCCGCGAAGAGGTCGCCCTCGAAGACCTCGCCCCCGGCCGGAGCGACATTGCGCCGGGCGCACCGGACGGCCGCCGGGTCGACGTCCGCGGCGTACAGCTCGGCCTCGCCCAGGGCGGCGGCGAGCGCGACCCCCAGCGCGCCGGAGCCGCAGCACAGGTCGACGACGACCGCACGCTCCGGAGCGAGCTCCGCCGCCTGCCGGACGAGCGCCTCCGTACGCCTCCGGGGCACGAAGACCTCGGCGTCGACCTCGATCCGCAGGCCGCAGAATTCGGCGTAGCCGACGACGTGCTCCAGCGGCAGACCGACGACGCGACGCTCGACCATCGCCTCGAGCTCCGCGGCGTCACCGGCCGCGGACATGATCATCCGCGCCTCGTCCTCGGCGAAGACGCACCCCGCGGCACGGAGGCGGGAGACGACCGCGGATTCGCCTGCGGAGTGGTCCAGCGAAGGAATGGACATGAAGGCCTTTCGAAAGAAACAGCAGAGATCACGGAGGTGATCGAGCAAAGGCCTCCACACTATCCGACGGACTCATCTCACCCTTGGGTCAGACCAGTTGCCGAAGGCGACGCGGGGCCCGTGAGGAATGCCCAGGTCCTCGGCCTGGGCATCCCGAAGCCCGGGTGTCACGGCGGTGACGACCGGCCGCGGCGGACGTCAGAGTGCGGGTTCGTCCTGGGTGTCTGTCGGCAGCAGGGCCAGGAGCTGTCGGGTGTGGCCGGGCAGTTCCCCTTCGGTGAGGCCGGAGATCAGGTCCATGAGCCGTACGGGTTGATCGACGAGGGCGGTGTCGTGGGAGAGGAGCAGCGTGGGGACCTGGGTGTCGAGTTCGGGCTTGCTCAGCGTCGCCCCGGCGAGGGTGCACAGGGCGTCCGCCTGGACGTGGATACGGTCCCGGAGGCCCGAGCCGCCGCCGGTGAGCCGGATGACGCGCTCGATGGTCCAGGTGTCCTGCGCGATGCGGTTGTCGTAGGTGGTGTTCGCTCCGGCGGTGACCGCGGAGACGGTGGCAAGGGTGGTGGCGGTGACGAGGGAGACGTGCGACAGGATCTGGTCCGCGTTCCATTCGCCGGGCGGCGGGTCGAGGGGGGCGGGCGAGTCGGCCACGGCCGTGGCGGCGTCGAGCAGGGTGCGGTAGGCGTCTCGCAGCTGTGCGATGTCCATCAGTTCGTCCATTCCTGGTGGGGATACGGGGGGATACGGGAGGTCAGACACGTGTGGTGGTGGGGGCGGGGATCGTCTCGTCCGGTACGGGCCGCGTGCGGGCCCGGCCGGGGATGACGAGGGCGGTGGCGGCGGCGAGGCCGGCCATGGCCGCGCTGACGGCGAGGGCGGCGGAGAAGCCGTCGGTGAAGCTGCGGGCGGAGTCGTATCCGCCCGAGGCGGTGAAGGCCGCGACGAGCAGGGCCACGCCGAACGCCCCGCCCAGCTGACGCAGGGAGTTGAAGGCGCCGGACGCCCTGCCGAGGTGCTGAGGTGCGACGCCGCCCATGACGGCGCTCTGCGTCGCGGGGATGGCCAGCGCCACCCCGGTCCCGGACAGGACCAGGGCGGGGACGAGCTGCCCGTACGGGAGTCCCGGCCGGGCCGCGGCGGCGATCTGCAGCATGGCCGCACCGTGCAGGACCATGCCGAGACCCAGGACGGGCCGCTCCCCGTACCGGGCCACCAGGATGCCGGCGAGTCGGGGCACCACCGCGGTCATGGCGCCCCACGGGGCCAGGCGGAGCCCTGCCTCCAGGGGATCGGCGTCGAGCGCGGTCTGGAGGTACTGGGCCATGAAGTAGACGGAGCCGAAGGTGGAGGCCCAGAGCAGGAAGATCGCCACGTTGCCCGCGGTGAAGGACCGGGAGCGGAACAGGCCGAGGGGCAGCATGGGGTGTGCGGTGCGTGCCTCCCAGCGGACGAAGCCGGCGAGGAGCAGCGCGCCGAGGGCGAGGGCGCCGAGTGTCCGGGCGGAGGTCCAGCCGAGCGCGTTGCCCTGGATCAGTGCCCAGACCAGCGTGAACACGCCGGCCGCGGACAGGCCGAGCCCGGGAAGGTCGAGCCGGACGGCCGGCCCGCGCGTGGCCGGGATGTGACGAAGGATCAGTACGGCGAGGACCGCCACGGCGGGCACGTTGATCCAGAAGATCCAGCGCCACGAGAGTCCCTCGCACACAGCGCCGCCGAGCAGGGGCCCGGCGGGGACGGAGACGCCGACGACGGCCGTGAACGACCCCAGGGCGCGGGCCCTGCCGGCCGGTCCCACCGCCGCGGTGAGCAGGGTGAGGGCCAGGGGCATCACCGCCGCGGCGCCGGCACCCTGCACGGCCCGCGCGGCGATCAGCGAGCCGGCTCCCGGTGCGAGCGCGCACGCCACGGAGGCGGCGCCGAACAGTCCGAGGCCGAGGGTGAACAGCCGTCTGCGGCCGAAGCGTTCCCCCAGCGTGGCGGCGGTCATCAGCAGGACCGCGAAGGAGAGGACGTACGCGTTCACCATCCACTCCAGCTCCTCCGAGGAGGCATGGAGATCGGTGCGGAGCACGGGGAGCGCGGTGGACACCACGGTGGCGTCGAGACCCACCAGCAGGGCGGCTCCGGCGGTGAGCCGGAGCACCCAGGCGGGGCTCGCGTTGTCGGGCGACATGCGGAGACCTTCCGGTCGGGGATGTGCTGTCATCCGGTACTGACACCGGCGGCGTACGGATCGGAACGCGGCCCGAGATCCGTCCGGTCCGGGGGCCGCGTTCCGATCCGGTCCCGGGGCCGCGTTCCGATCCGGCCCCCGGACGCGTTCCGATCCGGTCCCGGGCCGCGTTCCGATCCGGTCCCGCGCGGTGTCATAACAGACGGCGGCGGAAGAACGCACCCGATCGAGCCGCAGAACCGAGGAGCCGAGCATGACGACCGACCCCGACCTGCAACTGGCGCTCGCGGGCGACGCCGAGGCGTTCCGCCGCCTCACCGAGCCCTACCGCAGGGAACTCCAGCTGCACTGCTACCGCATCACCGGCTCGGTTTCCGACGCCGAGGACCTGGTGCAGGAAACCCTCCTGGCCGCCTGGCTCGGCCTGGCCGGCTTCGAGGGACGCTCGTCCGTGCGCGGCTGGCTGTACCGGATCGCCACCAACCGCAGCCTCAACGCCCTGCGCGCCACCTCCCGCCGCCCCCGACCGGCCGCCGTGACCACCGCGTCCGCGCTGCCCGAACCGACCCGGTTCGGCGAGCCGGTCTGGCTCCAGCCCTACCCCGACCACCTCCTGGACGACGTGCTCGACGCCTTCCCGGACCGGCGGCCGAGCCCCGAAGCGCGCTACGAGCTGCGCGAGTCGGTCGGCCTGGCCTTCGTCACCGCGCTCCAGCACCTGACACCACGGCAGCGCGCCGCCGTCGTCATCTGTGACGCCCTCGGCTTCTCTGTCGCAGAGGCCGCCGGGATCCTCGGCGCCGGCGCCACCGCGGTCAAGGGCATGCTTCAACGCGGCCGGGCCGTGCTGCGCGAGCACCGAGCCGAGCCCGGACGGCAGCCTGGCACGGGCTCGGCCCGCGAGCGGGAACTGGCCGGCCTGTTCGCCACCGCCCTGGAGGCCGGCGACACCGACGCCGTGGTCGCCCTGCTCTCCGAGGACGCCTGGCTGACGATGCCGCCCGAGCCGCAGCAGTACCACGGCCGCGAATCGATCCGCGCCTTCCTCGCCGACCGCGAGCAGGCCCGTGGAGTGCCGCTGCGCGCCATTCCCGTACGCGCCAACGGCCAGCCCGCGCTCGGCTGCTACCTGCCCACTCCGCCCGCGGCGATCGTCCGCCCCTACGGACTCATCGTGCTCACCATGGACCGGGACGCGATCACCGCGATCACCTGGTTCCGCGACACCAGCGTCTACCCGGCCTTCGGCCTCCCCCACTCCCTCCCCGACGACCGCCCCCGAAAGCCCACGACCGGCACGACGCCCTCCTGAGCACGACGCCTCTCCCCCCCCAGGAGTTCATGCCATCAGCCAACGACTGTGACGGCACCGCACGCGCCTGCCCCGGATCCAGCACACTCAATGGAAGGCCGGCACCGGCTGCACCTCCGAGCGATCCTTCGCATAGCACCCACCATTCACCAGCACCTCAGCCCAGCTCCAACGCCCTCTCCACGGCGGTCGTCTCTCCGGCTTGGGCAATGTCTCGCAGATACGGGAGCGCGGCGACGAGGACGGCGTTCACTGGGCGGGCCAGGTGGTCTCGCCGTCGCAGAACTGCACGATCCGGCTGATCGTGCTGCGTGACAAAGGATCTGGCGCGGCGCGGCAAAGCGTTCTGAACGCCTTCGCGAAACTGGGTGAGTGGAGAGGGGATCGAGCGGTTCGGCATGGTCGCTCTCGATGTGCCGCCGGAGGTAGACCTCGCAAAGGTCCAGCGACTCCTCGATCACGGCGTAGCCCAGGAGTGGTGGGACATGGAAGAGGGCTGCATCACCGACGCCTGGCGGGCAGCACGGGCCCGATGAGATGCGCGCGCTCCGGTCACCCGCCGACAGTGTCAGCACAAGTCCCGTCCGGGCAGAGGCAGAGCGGCATGCGTTGCATCCGCCGGGCCGCCTCTTCGAGCCCAGGCCGCTCCTGGGCTCGGCGGGAGGTATCCGGGTCTGTGAAACTGCGGTCCTACGTTCCGTCGGCCGATCAGAGCGACGGGAAGCAGCGTCACACAGTCGGCAGCCGCTTGGTGGTCGCTGGTCAGTGATCGAATGCGTCGAGGTGCCGACGCAGCAGGTCACCGATGTCTTCGCGGCCCCCTTCGACTGGCAGCGGCGAGGGGGTGTCCTCGCCGTTCGCCATGGCGAGGCTGCTGGCGAAGCGCACGAGGTTGGGCGCCGGGGCGAAGGAGTCACGCAACCAGACGGCGAAAGCGCCGGCTTCGTCTGCGGTCACGTCGGTGAGGGTGATGTAGGCGTAGTCGGGCTCGGTGATGGCCGCGGTGCCGTCCACCCACACGTCCGGCGCCAGCTCGATCTCGAAGTCCAGGACGGTCATCTCGTGGACGCCGGACCGCCGGTGCCCGATGGTGGGGTCGGGGAACGCCTCTCGCAGCGCCCGCTCCAGGGAGTCCAGCGTGGCGGGCCAGGCTCCGCCGTTCCCCTCGGGGGGATAGAAGGCGAAGTTCGTCCGGATGTTTCGTTCCGTGGCCATGGTCTTCCTTGTTCTCAGGGGACGTACCGCGTCGAGCCGGGCGTGCCCGTCATCGCCATCATGGACTGCCGGTAGACGGCGTTGTCCCTGCCGTTCGTCACGATCTCCAGGCCCTTGATCTCCCTGTTGGCGGGGTTGGCCATGGCCTGTTTGTAGCGGACGAGCTCCTTCTCGTCACCCGCGTACATGGAGTCGACGACGGGGTCCCACGCGATCTTCCCCTGATTGTTGATCTTGACGGGCTTCGCCAGTGTCTCCTCGACCCGGTCGAGGGTGCGGAAGCTCTTCTTCGTGCAGTCCGGGTCCCGTACGTGCTTCGCCTCGACGAGGTGGCCGTCGAGGGGGCGTATGCCGTCCACCATGAGCCCGCGCTTGCTCCCGAGCAACGGCACTTCCCGCTCGGGGTAGCCGGCCACGCGGAGCTGGTAGGCGTTGTCCGGGGCCGCCGGGCCACCGCCGCCGGCCAGGCCGCCGGGTCGGAGGGTATGCGTCCACGCGCGGAACTGCTGCTGCTCTGCCGCGGTGAGGAGACGGGTCGTCCCGGGGACCGGTGGAATCGGGTCGGCGAAGGAGATACCCGGGTCGACTGGGTTGATCATCGGAGCCAGCGCCGGGACCTGCCCGGTGTACGACGCGAGGACGATCGGGACGGGTACGGGAATCGGCGCGGGGATGAGGGGCGGCAGGAGCGGAAGTCCGGGGATGGCGGGCGCCGCCGGCGGATCGGCGGCGGGGAGCTTGATGAGGGCGGCGGACGAGTCCAGTGCATGTCCCACGGAGCCGAGGTCCCGGATCCAGGAGTCTCCTAGTACGGCATCGAGCAGTCCGCCGTCGTATCCGTTGCCGCCGAACATCGGCTGGTCCCAGGGCATGTCGACCGCGAAGAAGTCCAGCTTGCGCTCGGCGATCTTCCCCTTGGCAGCCTCCACGTGCTCGGCGTACCGATCGCATGCCTTGGCTATCTGCGCGCAGGCCGCGACGAGGTTCATCACAAGTGGCTCGCCTTCCTCGGCCTTCGCCGGCGGGCAAGTGAGGCCGACGCTGTACTTGACGTACGTCTGGAAAGCGTCGGCGGCCTCGCCCGAGTGTGCCTTGCTCGCCGTGAGGGCGTAGGTCTGCGCGTCCTCCAGGAAGCGTTGCATGAGCACCCCGGCGTGACGCCAGGAGCCGGCGACGTCCCGGATCTTCTCCGGCGAGCCACGGAAGCGGTCACTGCCGCCGCTGGGGGCGTACTGCTCGTACCAGGCGGTCTCCCCCACCACCTCGGGGAGCTCCTGGCCCAGCCCGAGGTAGTTCTCGGTGCAGTCCGCACCGGGGTCACCCATTCCCGCCGTGAGGTCGGCCTGTCGCCCAAGGAAGGCCGAGACCTGCCGGCTCTCCTCGGCCATGAACTCGCGGGCGTTACGCATCAGCCCCTTGCTCGTCTCGCCCAGGACGTAGGAGCTGAAGCCCATCTTGTCGAGCGTCGCGGCGGCTGCCGAGACGTACACCTTGGCAAAGGCTCGCCCCGCCTCGTCGTCGCCTGCCATCCCCTGTTGTCGCGCCAGTTCGTGGCCGACGGCAATGGCCGTGTCACGTGCTCCCCGCATCGTGTCGAGAAGCCCCATGGACCCGCGGATCATTCCTTCCGCGATGAACTTGACGTCCGGAGCAAGACCGGTCACCGTCGCACCCCCTTGCAGACGTGAATCGTCAACCTATCTCAGGCATGTGGCATCGTCTGGGCGGTGTCAGCTGCTCGGCTCATTGCTGTCGGCGAACAGGCGGAAACCGAGCAGTGGCACCCCGTCAGGGTCGACGTCGTCGGGGGCGGGTCGGCCTTCCAGAAGGAAGCCGAAGAAGGCGCGCAGGGCTTCGTTGCCCAGTTCCAGCGGGTGGAAGGGCAGCGCGTACGGCTCCTCGTCCCACTCCGGGTCGAACTCCACGGGACGGTCACCCGCCCAGTACGGCGTCTCGAAGGAGAACAGGTCGCCGATGTTCTCCGCGATGCCGCCGTCCGGGGAGAGGCTCAGCGAGCGGACCAGACGGCCGTCTTCCCAGACCGCAAAGGCGAGCCAGTCCGAGACGCTGTGCATCGCGTGCAGGATCATGCGGCGTCCTGCTGCCGTTTCCAGGAGGTGCGTCGACAGCTCCGACGGGCGGTCGAACATCAGGCGCCGGTCGCAGACCAGATCCACGCCCTGAAAACTTGCCGCGTACGTGAGGCCGTCCGGCGGGTACGTTGCCTCTCCCAGGACCTCCCCCCTCCGTCGGATCCGCACGACAGCCCGGGAAGACCCGGGCGATCAGCGCCGCTGTGTCCTCGGCTGTCGGCTCACCGGCCGCCCTTCAGCACCAAGGCCACATCTCCGTCCGCGTACGCCAGTAGCGCCGTCTTCGCTCCCATGCGCTGCACGCTATCCGGAACCACCGACATTCCAGCTGTCCCGAAAACGCCCGAATTGTGGGCGGCGCCCGGCTACCGGCCGCGTCCGCGCAGGTCAGAGCCACCCCGCTCCCCCACCCACCAAGCGCCTTCCAATTATCCGCTCTATCGGCAGGTCATCAGTTCACAGAGCACGTCGCACACCCTCCCTCGCAACCCTTCGCGAACGGAATGTCTGCGGCGCCCGGTAAGTTGGCTCCTTCTCAGGGATTGGGGCGCCGGTGGCGGAGCGCGGAGGTCAGGCAGCAGCAGATGGATTCCAGTATCAGTACCTCGTCACGCTGGAAGCGCTCCTCGATGCTGCGGAAGACCGCGTCTCTGGAGTCGCCGCCGCACTGATCGAACCGATGATCACCGCAGATCAAGATTCGACCGACCCCGACGCAATCGACTTTGAGCTTGTCGACCACGAGCGCACCAGCCTGCACGCCGTACAGGTGAAATCCGGCGGTTCAGGTGCGGAGATGTCGGCTCCCGACGCCTTCGGCATCCTCCTTCGAATGATCCGCGCACGTCCCCGGGCGCGGTCATACCAGCTGATCACGAATATGCGACTCCATCCCAAGGCCGTGCAACTGAACCGGATCTTGGGCATAGACGATCCACACGAGCTCCGCGAGCGGTTGCAACGGTTGATGGATCGCAGCCGCTGGCGTCAAGAACCTGCGGCGATGAGCGACGAAGAGGTGAGCCGTCTACGTCACGCACGAGTCTCGGTGGACCTCCGGGAGCGGTTTCAGCTACGCGATCAGCTTCGGGAGAGGATGCGACGGCTTCGCAACGAGCATCGCAGCGGTCTCGGCTACGAGTCTGCCGGCCGCCTCACGAATTACCTGGCGTTCGAAATCCACCGCCGCGCTTCGGGGGAGTTCGACGGGTTGTTCTCGCTCGCAGAGTTCCGCGAGGAACTCCTGACCCCGGGGCGCCATCTTGCTTATGAGCTGGGCGAGTTCGACTGGGGCATCATGGTCAATGCGGTGCCCGCTCCTCCGGACGTCCCCCGCCCGGACCTTATCGGTCACATCCGTGCGGCGCTGACCGGCGGCCGAGGGGAACGCGCGGTGAGCACCTGCGCGGTACTCGGCCCCTCCGGCATCGGTAAGACCAGTATCGCCGCCGCGTATGCCCACGACCTGGCAGATTCCTACGACCACATCTTCTGGGTCAACGGCGAAAGCAGCACATCCCTGCGCGCCTCCTTCCAGGGCCTCCATGACTGGCTGCTCCCCCGCAATAGCTATGACGCCGGTGCGGACACCAGCAGGCTCCGCGACCGGGTTCGTACCTTGCTCAGTGCCTCGGCGCGGCCTTGGCTCATGGTCATCGACAATGTCGTTGACCGTCGGCTCCTGCAGCCTTGGATGCCGACCAGCGGCCGTGGCCACGTCCTCATTACCTCGACCAACCAGGCCAGTTGGGCAACTCACCGGGCCAAGGTCGTGGTTCAGAGCATGACTCCCGATCAAGCCACGACACTGATCCGGATGCGCCTGAGCCAAGACAATGACTGGGACGCTCTCAGCGAACGGACTGCCTCAGATCTGGCACAGCGCCTGAAGTACTGGCCACTGGCTATGGAACTCGCCTGCGGCCATCTCGCCGGCTGCGAGTTCGGACTCAACGAGGCAGCCCGCTATCTCGAGCAGATCCGTGATTGGGCACTGGACGACACGGCCTCCATCCCGGATGGATACCCCGAAACGCTGGTCGGAGCGATCCGGTTGGCTCTGCAGCGGCTGATGGACAAAGACGAGCTGCAGCCAGCGTCCACAGGCGCAGCCCACTCACTCTTTCCCGCGGCATACTTCGCCTCCAGGCAGATACCGATCTGGCTGCTCTACTTCTCCACACTGATGTCCAGCGACAACGCCATCCAGGCCGGCCTTCGCCATCCGGCGGTCTTTAGCCCGGCAGCCAAGGTCCCCTTCACCGCCCACGAGATGCATCGCGCATTGCGCACCGAGTCCCTGGCCCAGCGCGATGAACCACTGTGCACGCTGCCCCAGCAGGAATGGTCGACCGCCCACTGCGAGGGCATCGATGACACCATCAGCATCAACGAGATCGTGCAGCACGTCATCCGCACACTGGCAGAGCGCAGCAGCGACGTGCCCGAAATCCTGAGCCAGGCCGCCTTCCACGCTCAGGGCTGGCTGACGGCATTCATCGAAGCGAATGACGAGAAGCACCTCCTCGCCGTCCTGCCTCACGTACAGAGCCTTGACGACCATGCAAGCCGGCTGGGCATCGCCACCGACACCCTGGCTGTCATGTGGGGCAACCTGGCTGGGGCGTACGTCCTGCGAGGGAGGCTAGACGATGCCCGAGAGGCATTTGAGAACGAACTGGCATACCTGCTTACCCGCAAGGAGCCCGCGCCCTTGCTGGAACTCAAAACCCGCACCCAGCTCGCCGACGTACTGCGAAACACCGGAGAAGCGTCAGCGGTATGGCTGCAACATCTCCACCGTGCCCGAGACCTTGCCTTTCAACTGGCCGACTCCCGGCCCGAGGACGTCTCCCTGGCTGTTGCGAACTGCCTGACGATCCTCGCCAGTCACAGCGGCCGTGGGGCTGCGCAACCAGAGGTGCAGACCCTCGCCAACGATCTCGAGTCGCTGCGCCAACGGATGCCGGGCACCCCCCGCTCGCAGGTTCAGCGCGAGATCGGCCAGATCACCTTCGCGTTGAGCACCGGGCACATGTCGGACGAGGAAGTAGCGCAGCGCTGTCGGTCACTCCTCGAGGGCGACAGCCTTCCCCGCCCGCAGCGCCTACAAGTGACCGGGTTGCTCACGGAGGCCCTGGCGTTTCAGCATCGATGGGGCGATGCCCTGGAACACCTGCAGGCCCTCTACGAGTACATGGTCAAGTGGCCGCTGCACCCACAGTTGATGGCCAGGACCCTGCACAATGTCGGTCTGCGTGTGGGGCTGGCCGTCGCCTCCGGCGTGCCCGAGTGCCGCACCGCGTTCACTGTTCTGATCGGCGGAGTCGACCCATCGCCCGCCCCTGAGTGCCGGCCACTCCTGTCCACTCTCCTCAACATGGTGACGCACATGCCTGCCGGACACCTCGGTCTGGAAGCCGAGGTGACATGCATGCCATACAAGATGCAGACGCTCCGCCTCCTCGATGCCGTATGCGATCAGGACCACGACAGGCTTCGCACGATCCACGGGGACCTGGCCAATCACGACTCGGCGGCCCTCGCCCGGGACAACGAATTCGGTTGGCGGCTGCTCTCCGATGCCGTCACAGCGTCGGCTGTCAGCATGACGCTGCGCGGTGCTTGATCTGTTCAAACCGGTCACCCTCGTGATTTCTTCGCTCGGGCTGCCGGTGAAGGTAAAAGAGCGTTCTGTTCTGGTAGGGGTGCTTGGTAACTGGCGCGATGCCGGCCGCTTGGGGTGGCCCGTGCTGGCAGGCGCTGGTCCCGGAGGGGCCGGACGACCTGTTCCTCGCCGGCGACCCGCACCAGCGGATCTACGACGCCCGGGTCTCCCTGCGCTCGCTCGGCATCTCCGTCGCGGGGCGCGGGGCCCGGCTGCGCCTCAACTACCGTTCCACGGAGGAGATCCTGCGCTGGTCGCGGGCGCTGCTCGACGGGGATCCCGTGATCGACCTGACCGGCGACGAGCCCGACTCGCTGTCCGGTTACCGGTCCCTGCTGCACGGTGAGCGGCCCGTGTGCGAGGGGCACGGGACGGAGTCGGCCGAGGCCGACGCCGTCGTCCGGCGGGTGCGCGACTGGGTGGCGGTAGGGGTCGCGCCCTCGGAGATCGCGGTCAGTGCCCGGTTCCACACGCAGACCGCGCGGATCGGGCAGCGGCTCGTCGAGGCCGGTCTGCCGGTGGTACGGGTCAAGGACGGCGAGTCCGACGACACGGCCGGGGTGCGACTTTCGAGCCTGCACAGCCTGAAGGGACTGGAGTTCCGCTGCGTGGCCGTGGCTGGGGTGACGGCCTCCGCGTTCCCGTTCCAGGCCGCGGTGACGCCGGCCGAGGTCGACCCGCTCCAGCACGCGACGGACCTCGCCGCTGAACGGTGCCTGCTGTTCGTGGCGTGCACCAGGGCCAGGGAGGCGCTGTACGTGTCGTACAGCGGGCGGCCGAGTGCGTTCCTCGACGGGGCGAAGAAGGCTGCGTGAACGGTCCCCGCCCGCCCTGTGAACAAAGTCAATGGTCGTAGTAGCCTGTCGGGCGCAGGGGGAGGACGGGTGGCTTGATCTCGTACCCGCGGTGGGGGAAAGTCCTCGTTCGATCAGAAAACGCCCTGGGAGTGCAGATGTCCACGTCGCGTGCCGTACCGGTGACCTTGGCGGAAATCGCCCGTCTCGCGGGTGTGGGGCGAGCCGCCGTGAGCAACTGGCGGCGGCGGCATCCTTCGTTCCCCGAGCGGATCGCGGGAACCGACGTCAACCCCCAATTCTCCATGACCGACATCGAGAACTGGCTGCGCGACAACAAGAAGCTCAAGAAGTCCGCCGAGCGGGAATGGCTCTGGCCGCGCTTCGAGGCTCTCGGCGGGCGCGACGAGACCGGGGCAGTCATCGCACGAGTGGGGCGGCTCCTCTCCGGCCGAGAGGAAGAGGAGGGCCAGGAGCTTCCGGACGAGACGCGAGCGCTGATCCGACGGGCCGTGGAACTCGGGCGGAGCGAGGGGGGCGCGGAAACGTTCACGTTCCTGCTGCGCCGTTGGCTCGACGTCCACGTACGCCAGATCGCCACCACCCCGGAGCCACTGGCCGCGCTCATGGCGGACCTCGCCATCGCGGCGGCGGCCGGTGTGCGGGGCGGGGCGCGCGCCGTCGGCCAGGGCGGTACGGGCCGCACTGGTGGTATCGGCGGCACGGGCCGCATCACGGTGACGGACCCGGCCTGCGGCACCGGTCACCTGCTCGCCGCAGCGGCCGAAGCGGTGAAGGCGTCCGGCGCCGGGGCGGTCACCCTCCTCGGCGGGGACCGCGACCCCGTGCTCGCCGCACTCGCGGACGCCCGCCTGGCCCTCGCCACGAAGGAGGGGGAGGCAGAGCGGCCTCTCATCGATGTGAGGGCCGGTGACTCGCTGCGCGACGACCCGTTCGCCGACACCCCCGCCGACATCGTCCTATGCAATCCCCCCTTCAACGAGCGGGACTGGGGATACGAGGAGCTGGCCACCGACGTCCGCTGGAGCCACGGCCTGCCCCCGCGCACCGAGCCCGAACTCGCCTGGGTCCAGCACTGCCTGGCAGGGCTGCGTCCCGGTGGCGCCGCCGTGCTGCTGCTGCCGCCCGCCGTGGCGGCCAGAAAGGCGGGCCGACGAATCCGTGGCTCGCTGCTGCGCACCGGCCATCTGCGGGCCGTCGTCGCGCTGCCGCCGGGATGCGCGGCGCCGCACAGCGTCTCCCTGCACCTGTGGGTGCTGCGGATGCCCGCACTCGGGGAGGAGGCGCGGGCGGGTGGCCGGCTGGTGGTCGCCGACGCCGCGTCACGCTTCCCCCGGACCTCGGCGCGGGAGTGGATCCCGGACTGGGCGGCGATCAGCGCCTTCGTACGCGAGGCCGTCGAGGAGACCGGCCCCCCGGAGGCTCCCGCCTATGTACGGCAGGTACCCGTCATCGAACTCCTCGACGACGAGGTCGATCTCACCCCAGGACGCCACATCGCCCCGTCACCGGCCGACGCCGTACCTCGACTGGCGGAATCCTGGAGGGAGTTCACCGGGATCTCCGCGAGCGTGGACAGGTCGGCCCGGCTGCTCGCGGCTCTCGGACTCGCCACGGCCACGGCGGACACGCCGACGGCGACCACGGTCGCCGAACTGGCCCGGGCCGGGGCGCTCACCTTGCGCGGCGGAGGACAACCGCCGGAGGCGTCGATCCGCACCGGCCCGTCGCCCGAGAACGGCATCCCACTGCTCACCGTCCCCGACCTGCTGATGGACGGGGAACCCCGAGGCTGGCTCGCCCCCGCCGACGCCGCGGCCCGTGAGGCCGTGATCGCCGAACCCGGGGACATCGTGGTGGTGGGGGTGGCCCGGAAGTTCTCCGCCTGGGTCCACGAGGGGCCGCCGACCGCCCTCGGCCCACAACTGCACGCCGTGCGGGTGCAACCGGAGCAGCTGGACGCCTGGTTCCTCGCGGGTTCGCTCCGGGCGCCGGCGAACGCCCGGCAGGCCGGAACGCACACGACGAGCTCCTCCCGCATCGACGTCCGCCGCCTCCAGGTCCGCCAGGTGCCCCTGGGCGAACAGCGGCGCTACGGCGAGGCGTTCCGCGAACTGGACTCCTTCGAGCGGATGGTGCGCCGCGTGGCGGACCTCGGCGCGGATCTCGTCCGTGACCTCGGCGACGAACTGGCGGCCGGACGCCTGGCGGGCGGGGCATAGGGGGGCGGTTCCGTCCGCCGCCCGCCCCGCACGCGCCGCCTCTGCGATGTACGGTCACGCCTCCATGTCCGGGCCGGCGAGCCGCGCCGCGAGCTGGGCGTCGACGGTACGTCGTACGGCCTCGACCCGTGCCCCGAGGTCCGACGGCAGGCCCGCGGCCGTGTGCCCCGCCGTGTCGACCGCGGTGATGACTGCCTCCAGTTCGCCGAAGGCGAGGCGGCATTCGGCGAGGCGCAGGCGGATCACCGCGCGTTCGGCCCGCTCGGCTGGACCGTCCCCGTGGATGAGGTCGTCGTCGATCCCCTGGTAGAGGCGGGCCGCGGAGCCGAAGTCACCGGCGAGGCGGAATCCGTCCGCCGCTCCCTGCCACACGCGGCGTACCAGGGGGCGGCGCTCTCCCCACTCCTTGCGGACCCGCGCCGTCAGCCCGCGCAGACGTCCAGCTCCGTCGCCCGGTTCGCCGGAGGCGATCTCCGACTCGGCCTGCGCGCAGAGCTGTTCTACCGCACAGGTGTCCAGCCACTCGTCCTCGCCGGGCGCGGCTGCGGCGGGCGGGACGGCGAGAGCGGGGCGCGGCCGTGACACCCTGTCCGGTGGCAGGCGCAAGGGGGCGGTGGGGTCGGGGTGGGTGCGCGGCCGGGGCTCGGGGTCACCGGGCCGCGGCCCGAACGGGGCGAGGACCCTCAGGACCTCGTCGACGGCCGGGCGCTGCTCGGGTTTCTTGGCCAGCATCCGCACCACCAGGTCGTCGATCTCCTCGGGGACGCCGGCGGCGTACACGCTCGGCGGCAGCGGCTTCTCGTGGAGGTGCTTGTCCGTCAGACCGGAGTCCACGCCGAGCGGGAACGGGGGGCGCCCGGTGAGGAGTTCGTAGAAGATGCAGCCGAAGCAGTAGACGTCCGTACGCGGGGTGGGCTCCAGCTCCAGGAGCTGCTCGGGCGCCAGATAGCCGCGGGTGCCCAGTGTCGAACCGTGCGCGGTGTACCGCGTGGCGTCGGCGCGCAGCGGTTTGGCGATGCCGAAGTCGATGAGAACGACCGCGCCCTCGTCGCCGATCATCATGTTCGCCGGCTTGAGATCCCGGTGCACCACAGGAAGTCTGTGCGCGCAGGCCAGTGCCCCGGCCATCTGTACGGCGACGGCGACCGCGGCAGCCAGGGGCAGCGGGTTGTGCTCGTCGAGGAAGGTCCGCAGACTCACCCCGGTCACCAGACGCATGGCGATGTACGGCATGCCCTGGTGTGATCCGCTCCCGTACAGCTCCGTGATGCCCGGGTGGTCGAGCGTGCCCAGGAGATCGGCCTCGCGTCGGAACCGGGCGTTCCTGACGGCGAGCTCTGCCTCCCGCTCGTGCGCGTCGAGGCAGTACAGGGCCTCGGAGTCGTGGCGCAGGAACTTCACCGCCACCTCCCGGCCATCTCCGGACACCTCACGGGCCCGCCAGACCTGAGCCATCCCGCCCTTGCCGAGCGAGTCCTTCAACTCGTAAAGCCCGTCGATCAGATCACCCGCGCCGGGCTTGTACGCATCCGCGTCCACCGCCGTACCCCTTCGCACTCCTGCGCCATCAGGCGCACCAGAGTAGCGTGAAGGATTCACCACACGGGGCATCCATGGACTGAGTTCACAGATGTATGGCATGCTCGGACCCTGCCCGGATCTCTTGGGAGTCTCCTCGTTCCGGGCACCTTCCTGCCCATGCCGCCCTCCACGGGGGTCACCATGCAGAATTCATCGGGCGTCACCGGCCACGACTGGCTGATCAGGGCGAGCCCCCGGATGGCCCGGCCCGATGCCAAGGCCTGTCCGACCCACCGGCGCACCGCGATGCGCCCCCTGCTCGTCGCCGAACCGCCCGTGCCGTTCCGCCCCGCCCCGCGTGAGGAGTTCCCGTTCGGACCGCTCTTCACGGCCCTCGATCTCTGGGAACACGACAACTGGCCCGTCGAGCGGGTGCGCGAGGAACTCCGCGACACGCGGGGCCCCTTCCGGGGTTGGGGCGCGCCGGTCCACCCCGCCCACCTGGCCTGGACCGCACACGCCCTGGAGCAGTACGTGGCCGCCCGCACCCGGGAACAGGCCGCCGCCGTCGAAGCCGGACTGCCCCCCACCGCGCCGGTCAAGCAGCCGTGGACGTGGCGCACCCGTCGCACGGACGCCCCCGACCCGCGCGGCGCCCGGCAGTACGAACACACCCTGTGGGGCCGCATGTACGCCTCCGCCGACGGGTCGGTGCGCGACTTGTGGCTCCCGTCCATGGGCCGGGCCAAGACCAACCGCCCCGACGCGGAACTCGCGGCCGTGGCGAAGGTGATGGCGTATGGCGCGCCCACGCCCCGGCGCAAGGCGCGCGCCGACCCCCCGCCCACCGCGACCGACGACACACGCTTGCCGGGACTGGTCCGCGTCTTCGACATCGGATGCGCCGACGGCTCCGTGGTGAGACTGCTCTCCGAAGGCCCCGCCGAGGCGGGGCGACGATTCGCGGACGACGCTGCGCCGGCGTTCCTTTCGGCCGCGACCGGCACCGGCGCACAGCCCGGGGAGAGCTGCGTCGACTGCAAGGCCATCGCCGGCTGTACGGACCTGAAGCGCACCCCTCGGTTGTGGGGTGGGGAGCCCCCGGCCCTCGTGCGCAAACGCCGCTCCGTGTCCGCCTGGGACCTGCGCCTGCACGCCGAATGTCCCGCCCAGTACCACCTGGTGCGTCGGCTGCACCTCAACGACCTGTCCACCGAGGACCGGGGAGCACAGCGCGGCCGGGCCGTGGACGCCTGGCTCGACGCACAGCACTCCGAGCGTCCGGTGCGCGGCTGCCGGGACCGCGAGATCCCCGACCTGGCCACGATTCGCACCCGTACGGGGCTCGACGACGCGTCCGCACGCGAGGCCGCGGGAATGCTCGCCGAGCACCGTCTGCTGTGCCCGCTCAACGGACTCGGCGCCGACGAGCAGGTGCTCGTGCAGCACCGGGTGACGGCCTACGTACCCGAACTCGACGTCGTCGTCCTCTCCAAACCCGACCTGGTGCACACCTATCGCGGCCGGTGGATCTGGCGCGAGACCAAGACGTCGGCCCGCCCGCTGTGGGAACGGCGGTCCCTGCTCCACGCCTACCCACAACTGGCCATCGGAGTACTGCTGTTCCATGCGGGAGCGCTCGGGGAGGACCCGCGCCGATCCTGGGTCGAACTGGAACATCTGCGCGAGGGCCACGGCGAGAGCCGGCTCGAACGCGTCGACCCCGGCCGTGCCGAGAACGTCGAGGAAGCCCGGACCGTCATCGCCGAACTCGCCCAACCGCTCCTGGACGACACCACGTACGAGCCGAGGACCGGACGCCACTGCCACGGCTGCCAGGCACGGGCCTGGTGCCGGCCCGGCAGCGCCTACGTAACCGATCATCCGCGCCCGGGAAGTCTCGACGCGCAGACCCCGCCGCGAGGAGACATCCCGACCCATGACTGACCGGCAACTCGTACCGGACTGGCTGTCCAACCCCGACGTCGTTCTGCTGCGGGACGTCGCCACCGCCGTCCTCCACCTGGCGGCCGTCGACCGTCTCGACTCCTTCAGCCTGCCTTACCCCGCCACCGCACAGCGGGCGGTGAACGCCCTGGTGCTCCAGTGCTTGCGCAATGGGTCCAAGCCCCCCGCCGGTGTGCCCGAGATGATGCGCTGGGCCCGTGCCCGCCCCCTGGGCAGCTGGCCGCTCGACCGGCTGCCCACCCATCTGTTCGACGCCGCCGACCGGCTGATCGACGAGGACTCGGGAGAGCCCACGCAGCTCTGCCACGAACTCGCTGTGCGGGGATACGGCGACAGCACCGGACGGCAGTACGACCGCTTGGTGATCCACGAGGCGCTCCGCTCCTGTCGTGCGGTGTCGGCACCCGAGTCGTACACGGCCTTCCGCCGCCTCCTGGTCACCCGGCCTGTCCTCACCGAGGAGGACTGGGTCGAGGTCAGCACCGATCTCTTCCTCGACCCGGTCCGCTTCCTCATCGAGGAGATCTACGCACCCGTGCCCCTCGGGTTCCGGCGGGGCGGCTCGTACCTCTGCTGTCACCGTTGTCTGACCCTGCTCCACCCGGTGTCCGACACCGAGTGGTGGTGCGAGCGTGACCAGTGCCGGTACCGGGGGCCCGCGCCGCACGGCCGGGAACTCGTCGCGTCGGAGGTCGGAGAACTGCGTCAACTGCGCAAGCCCCTCAGGCAGTTCGTCACCGGCCCCGGGCAGGCGGAGACCTCACTGGAGCGTGAGCTGCGTGCTCTGGGGCTCACCGTCGAGATGTGGCCCGGCTTCGACGCGTACGACCTGCGGATCACCTTCCCCGACGGTCACGTGTGGGCCGTCGACGTCAAGGACTGGGCCCACCCCGCCTTCCTCGGGCGCTCCGCGACCGCGGTCCGCTCCGAACCCCCGTACGACGAAGCCTGCTGGGTGGTGCCCGGCTTCAGGGTGCGCGCGCGCCGGGACTACCTCGACATCTACGCCAAGGAGCGAGGCGAGGAGGCCGGCGGCCTGCGCCTGCTCACGGACGACCAGCTGAAGCGCGCCGCGCGGCTGCGGCTGTCCGGCCGACGCGGGACCGACTCGTCCATCGGACCCCACCCCACCGACCTGGTCCCGCCCCCGAGAACGGACCGGAGAACCGGACATACGGCGTCGTCGCCGGCCGGAGAACACACGACGCCGACCGACGGCGCCGGAAAGGACGGAGCGAACCATGCGTGACCGCACCAGCTGGTACCAGCCGGTCGTCGCCGCACTGGGCCCCTGGCCCGAGGAGCACGCCCGGACCCGACCCGCCCTACTCTGCCAGGTCGAACTCGCCCTGCGGCTGATGGAGACCGTGGCACCCGGTCACGCCGCCGAGGGCGCGTGGACGCTCCTCGGCGGTTACGGTCTCCCCTTCACCCGTGCCGCGAAGCTCCCCACCGGTACGGCCGAACAGCTCGCGCTGGCCGCTGCCCGGCACCTGCTCTGGCCGATGCGCCGCCGCCGGATGTGGCGGCAGAGCCTGGACGCCTACGTCGAACTGCCCGAACGGCTGCGCGCGTACCGTGTCCCGACGGCCGGGGAGCCGGCCTACCGGGTCCCCCTCAAGGTGGCCGCCGACCGCTTCGCCGCCTACGACGCCGCACTCGCGAACCTCCCCGGCTTCGCCGCCAAACCGCTCCCCCAGGCAGAGGCGGGCGAACACCGCTTCATGGACCGCCGCCACCGGCGCACATCCGTCACCGTCCCCGCCGACCTCGTACAGGAGCCCTCGCCCTGCCACCCCCTCGCCGCCGAACGCCCGGCCACCGCAAGCGCCCTCGACGTACCACTGGACGAACTCGCCGACGTGGCACGGTGGATGGACGCGGAGGAACAACGACGCGGCCTGAAGGCGGGAAACTGGGCACAGCGCCTCGACCACCTCGACCTCGACACCCGCACCCCGGACGGGACAGCCTTCGAAGCGGCCTCCGCGTTGCCACTCGACCGGCTCACCCACCTCGTCGGTATGGTCGGCGCCGGCAAGTCGACCCTGATGACACTGCTCGCCGTCTGGGCACACCGGAACGGCCTGCGCATCACACTCGTCGTCGGCGATGTGGCAGAACAGCTGACCCTGACCGAACTGTTCCGCACGCTGAACCTGAGCGCCGCCCTTGTTCAGGGTGGCACGACGCGGCCCCAGCACACCCAGCGGCTGCACCGCAGGCTCGCCGCACGCGGAGCGCACTCGCTGCTGGCCCACACTGGCCCCGTTTTCACGCACCTCAGCACCGCCTGCCCGCTGGACGCCCTGCGCTCACTCGACACGTCAGAGCCTCTGCGCTACACCGACGCGCCGTGCGGCGCCCTCCACCCCACGCGTCGCGAGGAGACCGCCGAGGCGCCGGCCACCGAGCGCGCCGTACGCGAGCTCGAACGTGCCCGGGGAGTCACCGGCAAGGAGGCTCTCCCGGACGACGCGGACGAGGAGGACCTGGGTACCCCACACGCCTGCCCTCTGTGGAGCGCCTGTCCCCGGCACTCCTCCGCGCGCGACCTCGTGGACGCCCTGATCTGGGTCGCCAACCCCGCCAGCCTCGTCCAGACGGCGGTACCACATCAGCTCAACGCTGAGCGTCTGCGCTACCTGGAACTGGCCTGTCTGCGCAGTGACATCGTCATCGTCGACGAGGCCGACCGCGTACAGATGCAGCTCGATCAGATGTTCGCGCCTTCGGCCACGCTCGTCACCACCGGGGTATCCGACTCCTGGCTCGACCAGTTGCAGACCCACGAGATCGCCGAACTCGCCCGGCAGGGGCGACTACAGCTTTCCGACCAGGACGTGGAACGGTGGTCTGCCGCCCTGGACGTCGTCGGATCCGCCGCGGACCGGCTGTACGCCATGCTCATCGATGACGAAGGGCTGCGGAACTGGGCGCAGATCGACTACTTCAGCGCCTGGACGCTTCAGGAGAAGCTGCTGCACGCCTGGTACCCGCCGACGCGAGGCCGGGGAGCGGGGCTGCCGGATCGCACGGACGAAGGGGACATCGAGGACGAGAACGCGCTGTACGAGGACGAGGATGAGGACGGCCTCGGGGGCGACGGCAGCAACGTCCGGGCTCCGGAGTCACCTTGGGCACCGCGCCGCACCGAGATCACCGCGTTCTTCGACACGTTCCGGGACGATCCGCTCGGCGGGCACGGCCCCTACCTGACCCCCGCCGACAAGCTGACCGCCCTGGCCCACGACGTTCTGCACACCCTCGACGAAAGGCGGACGCGAGGCCGCGTCCGCGCGCTCCTCGACTCATTCCTCGTCGGATCTCCGGGGCCGGAGCAGCGCCCGGCACCCCTCACCAGCCATGGCAGGGAACCGGCACTTGAGGACGTACCCCTCACCGAGGAGTGGCGTGAACTCAACGCGCGGCGACTGGAGTTCACCCTCGTCCTCGCCGCGTTGCATCAGCGTCTGGACCGGGTGACGTTCCTTTGGCCGCAGGTGGAGGCCGCGTTGCGGCTCGACTCAGCGAGCCACGAACTGACCCGGCGCCCGCCCCTCGACTACGCGCCGCTGCTGCCCGAAGCACCCATGGGCAACGTCCTCGGCTTCCAGTACCTGGTGGACGAACGGGCCGCCGCCCGCAACAAGGAGGGGCACCGCACCGGAACCCTGCGGTTCTTCCGCTGCGCAGGCGTGGGCCGCGAACTGCTCCTGAACCTGCCCCAGCTCGGCGCCGACCCAGGCCGGGGGCAGTCCGGCCCGCACGTCCTGCTCATGTCGGGCACCAGTTGGGCCGGCACATCCACCCGAGCCCACGTCCTCGCCCCCGTCCGTGCGGTGCTCAAACCGCAGAGCAAGGCGCTGCGCTCCATCCGGGACACCGTGTTCCGCACCGAGTTTCTCCACGACGCGGCCGGGCAACCAATCCGGCTCTCCGGGCAGGACCCCGACCAGCGCGAGGACGTCCTGCGCCTGATGATCGACCAGCTCGCCCGGCCCCGGGGCGACGGAAGTTCTTCCCCGCTGCAGAGCGAACTCGCCCAGATCCCCGACCAGCGCCGCAAGCGCGCGCTGCTCCTGGTGGGCAGCTACGCGGAGGCCCAGGTGGCCGCCACCGCCCTGGATGAGATCCCGCGCTGGCGCGGCCGGGTACGTGTCCTGGCCGCCGACGACGCCGAGCTGGAGACGGCCATCGGCGGCGCGGCACCAGCCGGGAGTCAGGCAGCGAGCCCAGGAGCGGTGCGGCGCGGAGACCTCGCCTCCTTCGCCGATGACCCGGACGCCGAACTGCTCCTGGCCCCCCTCCTCGCCGTCGAACGAGGGCACAACATCCTTACCGCCCCTCAGCGGCCCGGCGAGGAGAAAGTGGCGGCGTTCGGGACGGTGTTCTTCCTGGTCCGACCGCATCCCCGCCCGGACGACCTCTCCCTGGCCGTCTTCGCCATCAACGACTGGGCGACCCGCTTCGTGCGCGGTCAACTGACGACTCCGGAAGGGACGTTCAGCGACTTGGTGACCGCGGCCGGCGGCCTGGAGGCGGCCGGGAGCTCCTTCAGGACCACCGCGCGCCGCGTCTGGCGGCACCTGCTGTCACGGCCCTACATCTACTCCTCCCTCTCCGACGACGAGAAGGAGTCCTTCGTCTGGGACCAGCTCGTCACCATCTGGCAGGTCATCGGCCGGCTCGTCCGCGGCGGCGTACCCGCCCGTGTCGTCTTCGTCGACGCCGCCTTCGCACCCCGGCTCGCGGCCGCACAGGCGCCCGCCGTCGGGCGGGAACAGCGCCGACGCCGCACCAGCGACCCGGGGCTGCTCGTGCGGATGCGGGACGTCCTCGCCCCGTACTTCGCGGACACCGAAACCGCCGCCGTCGGCACGCACCCTGACCCCGCCGACACCGAACTCGTCAAGCTGCTTTACCGCCCGCTGTACGAGGCGTTGTGCGCGCTGGAGGCACCGCCCGGCCCGTGAGGCGCCCGGCCGAAGCACGTCGACCACCTCCGGATCGACGCTGTCGAAGGGCGGCGCGCACCCGATCACGTACGACATCGCAGGAAGAACCCACGTGTACAAGAGCATCCGCCGATCCGCGTATCACCTGGCCGGGGACAGCACCCCCTGGACCGAGGACTTCCGCGTGCTCCCCTTCCCCGAACACTGGCGCGCCCGACTCATCGAACTGCACAACCACGGGCGGGACGAGGAGAAACAACGGCTGATCCTGCCCACCCGCCGACTCGACGGCGTGCTCCAGACCCTCGCCCCCGATGTGATCGTGCGCCCCCGGCCCCGGACCCCCGTCGAACCGGGACCGCAGACCGCCGAGGACTTCTGGATGTACGTCCCCGCCTCGGCGCCCGACCCCCTCCCGAGCCGCTCGATGCGGCAACTCCTCGACGCCTGGCTGCGCACACTCGGCCCCAAGGACGTCGCACAGGATCCTGGGTTCCGCTCGCTGCTCCTCGCGAGCAGCGCAGACCTGAAGGAGAACCTTCCCAAGTGGCAGCCGGTCACCGGTGTCGAACTGCTCAACACCGCGATCACCCCGAGCGGGACCTCGGCCCCCGAGCCGCGGCAGTTCCAGCTCGCCACCGACGCGCTCGCGCGCCGCATCCTGGCCCTCGGCGCCTTCCCCTTCGAGGGCGGCGAACTGCGCTTCCGGGCGCTGCCCCGCGGGCCGCGTGACCAGGGCGCCGAGCTCATGTCGCAGCCCCTGTGCCGGACCATCAAGCGCAAGGAGTGGTGGTTCTCCGTCGTCCTGAACATCTCCCTTCACACCACGCCGTTCGACCCCAGGCCGCGCCTCCATCTCCACTGGGGTGTACGCCGATGGGCCACCCACGCGCGCGCGGCCACCAAACGCCTCAACCTGCCTTACCGAGAGGCCACGACCGTCCACCTCCGGCCCACCATCCCCTGGCTGCCCGGAGCACCGGCCACCGAACGCTACGCACTCGCCCGCCTGCGCCGCGACCGGGCGGCCGACACCTTCGTCTGGTCGGAGAACGACACCGCCGGCATTCTGCACGGACTCAGCCTCGCCGGTAACTTCCCCGACCCCGAACAGCTCCTCACCGAACCGGTCTCCTGGATCGGCGAGGGCCGAGGCGTCCGCGCTGCCGTGGTCCATAGCACCCGGATGGGGAAACACGAGATCGGCACCGGTTTCATGCCCAACCAGCGGGCGCAGCTGACCGAATGGGCCGAGCAGGCCCTCCCTGAAGCGGTGGTCCGGGTACCCGACCTGCTGCGCGGACGCGGTAAGGGCATCGGCGCACCGAAGAACCGGCGCCCCAAGCTCCGAACCGACGAGGCCAAGAAGGCCGAGCTGATGCGCGAGACCCAGGCGCGGCGCGTGGCACTCGCGACACAGTCCCGGATGGCCGGTCACGGACTGGAACAGGACGGTCCGCCAGTGGTGGAGGCCCGGCTGCTGTGGCAGTCGCCCGAGGCGCGGAAGGAGGCGGTGGCGAAGTTCGCCGTGGCCCTGGGACTCGACGGCGACGGCGGCGTCTCAACCGCCCAGGTCACGGAACGGGACTTCGACCAGGCCAGGCCCGGAGCACCGGTCGTCCTCGAATGGCAGACGCCGGAACTCACCCTCCGACTGCGCTGCCTGCCCCTCGCCGATGGCCTCGGCGACCGGCTCGTGCCCGACCCGGCCGTCAAGGGAAAGGGCGCGGCCCTTGCGGCGGCCGTCAGCGAACGCCGCCGTGCCCTGCGCTCATGGCTCCGCGCGGACGGCGCGGACCCCCTCTGTCCCGAGCTCGCCCTGGTGGAGGTCGCGCACCGCAGCACCTTCCGCCCGGCGTCGACGGACCCCAAGTTCGCCGTCCGCCTGGGATGCGCCGACGCCGGACTGCTGACCCAGTTCGTCGTGACGCCGTCCGCCGACCGGCAGATCGACAACGTGGACAGCCTCGACCATCGCACGCACAGCGCCTGGCTCGACGGACTGCGCCAGCTCGGCGTCCGCGTCCTGCCTCAGCACACCCTCGGCGACGACCTCCCCGACGGGCTGCAGTACGCGGCGGTGTGGATGGTGAAGCGCCGCAAGGACGGCCCGACCCGACTGCCCAAGCACCTGCCGGTGGCTGTCCTCGTCACCCCACTGCCGGACGCGGAAGGTCTCGCGGCGGTACGCGGCTGGGACGACAGCGCGGGGGAATGGGTGCCCTATCCGCAGTTCCTCCTCGGCCTGGTGAAGCAGGCCGAGATCAACCCCGAGGCATTCGCGGAACCCGAGACTCCGGGCGACGGCGCCCACTCCGCGGCACCCCGAGTCACCGGCAAGCAGTGGCGCACCAACCTCGCCCAGCAACGCAAGGAGACCGCGGCGTTCCTCCAGCGCGTGCTGCACTCCCTCCGCGGCCAGCCCACCATGCTGATCACCCATGCACAGAACAGCAGGCTGCACTGGCCGTGGCTGCAGGACGGCCAGGCCGAACGGGACCTGATCAAGGCGGGTCACGCCCCGGCAGGCCGGCTCGACGACGAACTCCGTCTCGTGCGTGTACGCGGGTGCGGCGGCCGTGAGACCGCCCAGTGGTGGGGCCTGGCCGAACCTGGCAAGCCGCAGGGACAGCCAGCCGGTTTCTGGGCACAGTCCCCCCAGCAGCATGACAGGGAACCATCAAGGGCGCGAGTCTTCTACAGCACCACCGAGCGTCCCGGAACCCATGCGGTCTCGCCCGCCCTCGATCGCCTTGCCACCCGGGTCAACGCAGCAGGCAACCTCACTTCGCAGGCAGGCACCAATGCCTGGAACCCGACCCTGGTCGAGATCGTAGTTCTGGGCTGTCACGGGGACGACGACTCGACCGCCACCGCACCGGGATCCCCTGACGACGCCGAGGCGCTAGCCCTTGCCGTTCACCAGCTGCGCCAGGCACCGGACTACGCCGCAGCACTGTCCCTCCCACTCCCTCTCCATTTGGCGGGACTGGCCCAGGCGTACGTCCTTCCGACGCTCGCAGAGCGCGACGGGAGTCCCACCGAGGAGGCGATGGAGTCTACTGCGGAGCCGAACGTGGATGATCTGGACCCGGACCTGGCGGACGCGGCGGGACTGGCTACAGAACCCGACGCGCACGACAACGACGGGGCGGAATCCAGTAGCGCATCGTGATCCGCGCAGTTGTTTGATCGCCGGCGGATCTTCCCGTCGTTGCAGACTCGTCCACGAACTGCACCATCCAGCCCGACACGGAGAGCGAACCGCCGGCGGGCGACTCGATTCGAACACCTTGAGGTAGGTGAACGAGCAGCCGGCTCGTCGCGTCCGCGGACATATGAGCAGATCTGATGGAGCTTCGGAACGTGCGTCATTTGAACGTCAGTAGTCCGAAGAGTGCTCTGGTGACGCCAGCACCGGCAGCATCGACCCTGCTGAATCTGCAGGTCAGGCCGTTTCAACAAGAACCGCCTGACCTTCACTCTTTGTACACTCGGAAAGATGTCGAGCGGATGGAGAGCACAAGAAACCGCAGGTCAGGCGTCCTTCTTCACCGGCTCCAGGATCGCCACGCACTCCACGTGGTGCGTCATCGGGAAGAGGTCGAAGGCGCGGAGGGTGCGGACCTTGTAGCCGCGGGTGGCGAAGTAGGAGATGTCGCGGGCCAGGGCCGCCGGGTCGCAGGCGACGTAGGCGATGCGGCGGGCGCCGAGGCCCGCGAGGTGGTTGACCGTCTGCTTGCCGGCGCCTGCGCGCGGGGGGTCCAGGACGATGAGGTCGACGTCCGTGATGCCCGTGCGCGGGAGGACCGACTCGACCTTGCCCTGTTCGATGCGGACGCGGGGGAAGCCCTCCAGGTTGTGGCGGGCGTCCTCGACCGCGCGCTTGCCCGACTCGATGCCGAGGACCGCGCCCCGCTCGCCGACGCGGTCGGCGATGGCGCCCGCGAAGAGGCCGACGCCGCAGTAGAGGTCGAGGGCGGAGTCGCCCTTGCGGGGGGTGAGGCCCTGCATGACGGCGAGCATGAGGGTCTGGGCGGCCTGCGGGTGGACCTGCCAGAAGCCGCCGTTGCCGACGCGGTAGGTGCGCTCGTCGGCCCGCTCGCGGACGAAGGCACGGCCGTGGACGCGGTGGACTCCGCCGTCCTTCTCGTCGACGCGGAGGACGGAGACCGGCTTGTCGAGTTCGACGAGGGGAAGGCGGCCGCCGGGCTTCGGGGTCAGGATGACCTGGCGGTCGTTCGAGCCGGAGGCCGCGATGGCCTCGACCGTGGCCATGCCCTCCCAGGTGCGCTTCTCGATGCCGAGTTCCGAGACGCCCTCGGCGGCGATCATGCAGTGGTCGATGATCTCGACCTCGTGCGAGCGGTGCTTGCGCAGGCCCGCGTGGCCCTCGGCGTCGACCGCGTACTGGACGCGCGTGCGCCACTGCGGGACCTCGCCCGGCGGCAGCTTGTCGCCCTCGGCCGGCATGACGGTGCCGTCCCAGCCGGCCTCCTCCGGGGTGAGCCCGGCGAGCCGCAGCAGCTGCTCGGCGATGACCTCGCCCTTGAGCCGGCGCTGGGCGCCGGGCTTGGCGTGCTGCCAGTCGCAGCCGCCGCACTTGCCGGGGCCCGCGAAGGGGCAGGGGGCCTCGACGCGGTCCTTGGAGGGGTCGAGGATGGTGATCGCGTCGGCGCGGAGGAAGCGGGAGGTCTCCTCGCCCTCGGTGACGCGGGCGACGACCTTCTCGCCGGGCAGCGCGTGGCGGACGAAGAGGACGCGGCCCTCCTCGGTGCGGGCGATGCAGTGGCCGCCGTGGGCCACCGGGCCGACCTCTACCTCGTACTCCGCCCCGACCAGCGACGTAACAGGGGTGTTCTGCATGACCGGGGACTCCAGAGGAAGAAGAAGGTGGGCTGCCGTTTGCACGGCAGCCCACCAGTCTAGTTGTTCTTTTCGAGACGGTCGTTTCCAGCTGCTCCGGCTGCTCCAGCCGTTCTGGCCGTTCTAGCCGTTCTGGCCGTTCTGGCCGTTCTTTGCCGTCGGTTCCTTCTGGCGCTTCTCCACCGGGCCCCGGCGGACCGAGCCCGGCGCGTTCCACTCCTGGCGCTTCCGGGCCCGCTTCTTCGCGACCTCGGAGGACTGGAGCTGGTACGGGACGGAGGTCACCATGACGCCCGGGGTGAAGAGCAGCCTGCCCTTGAGGCGGAGTGCGGACTGGTTGTGGAGCAGGTGCTCGTACCAGTGGCCGACGACGTACTCGGGGATGTAGACGGAGACGGCGTCGCGCGGGCTCTCGCGGCGGATGCTCTTCACGTACTCGATCACCGGGCGGGTGATCTCGCGGTACGGCGAGTCGAGGATCTTGAGCGGGACGTTGATGCCGCGCCGCTCCCACTCCTCCCTGAGCGCCTTCGTCTCGACCGGGTCGACGTTGACGGTCAGCGCCTCCAGCTCGTTCGCGTGCATGAGCTTGGCGTAGGCGAGCGCGCGGAGGGTGGGCTTGTGGAGCTTGGAGACGAGGACGATGGAGCGGACCCGGGAGGGGCGGACGTACTCGTCGGGCCGTTCCTCCGCGGCGGCGATCTCCGCGGAGACGGAGTCGTAGTGCCTGCGGATCGCGGTCATCGTCCCGTAGAAGATCACCATGCCGAGCAGGGCGACCCACGCGCCGTGGGTGAACTTGGTGGCGAGGACGACGACGAGGACGAGGCCGGTGAAGAAGGCACCGAACGCGTTGATCGCGCGGGAGCGGATCATGTGGCGGCGCTTGGCCGGGTCCTTCTCCGTCCTCAGGTGCCGGTTCCAGTGCCGGACCATGCCGATCTGGCTCAGGGTGAAGGAGACGAAGACGCCGACGATGTAGAGCTGGATCAGCTTGGTCGAGTCGGCCCCGTAGACCCAGACGAGGAGCGCGGCGGCGCCCGCGAGGAGCACGATGCCGTTGGAGAAGGTGAGGCGGTCGCCGCGGGTGTGCAGCTGGCGCGGCAGGTACCGGTCCTGGGCGAGGATCGAGCCGAGGAGCGGGAAGCCGTTGTACGCGGTGTTGGCGGCCAGGAAGAGGACGAGCGCGGTGGCGGCGGCGAGGACGACGAAGAAGAACGTTCCGTCGCCGAAGACGGCGGCCGCGACCTGCGAGATGACCGGGTCCTGGACGTAGGTCTCACCGACCGGCGTGCCGTTGAGCAGCAGGTCTTCGGCGGGGTTCTCGGCCATCCGGACGTCGGTGGCCATGGCCAGGAAGATGATGCCGCAGAACATGGTGACGGCCAGGCCGCCCATGAGGGCGAGCGTCGTGGCGGCGTTCTTCGACTTCGGCTTCCGGAAGGCCGGGACGCCGTTGGAGATCGCCTCGACGCCGGTGAGCGCGGCACAGCCGGAGGAGAAGGCGCGGAGCAGCAGGAAGACCAGCGCGAAGCCGGCCAGTCCCGCGTGCTCGGGCTTGATCTCGAAGTCCGCGGTGGGGGCCTTCATGGTCTCGTCGAGGACGATCCCCTTGTACGCGCCCCAGGCGATCATGATGAAGACGCCGGCGACGAAGACGTACGTCGGGATGGCGAATAGGCTGCCCGACTCCTTCACCCCGCGCAGGTTCATCACGGTGAGCAGGATGATGACCGCGACCGCGCAGGCCACCTTGTGCTCGACCACGAAGGGGATCGCGGAGCCGAGGTTCTCGATGCCCGAGGCGATCGAGACGGCCACGGTCAGGACGTAGTCGACGAGCAGGGCGCTCGCGACGGTGAGTCCGGCCTTCGGCCCGAGGTTGGTGGTGGCGACCTCGTAGTCGCCGCCGCCGCTCGGGTACGCGTGCACGTTCTGGCGGTAGGAGGCGACGACCGTGAACATCAGGACGACGACCGCGAGCGCGATCCACGGGCTGAAGTGGTAGGCCGACAGTCCCGCGACGGAGAGGACGAGCAGCACCTCACCTGGCGCGTACGCCACCGAGGACAGCGGGTCGGAGGCGAAGACGGGGAGGGCGATCCGCTTCGGGAGAAGGGTTTCCCCGAGCTTGTCGCTGCGCAGGGCCCGCCCGATCAGGATCCGTTTGGGCACGTCGGTCAGTTTGGACACGGAGAGGATCGTAAGCGTTCGAAATCCGCCATGCTCACCGGCACCCCCGATCAGCACCGAATCTCCCTGAGTACCACCTCGGATGCGGTCCCCGCCAGCGTTGCCGCATAAGCTCGGACCGGGCAACCCGGCAGGGCGTTGCCCGCCGCGGCCCGGGCGGATCGGGCGAGGAAAGTTGTGGGCAGGGTGTTTTCGCAGGTCAGCAGGGCGATCAGGAGTGCGGGGTAAGGGGACGTGCACATCGTCATCATGGGCTGCGGGCGAGTGGGAGCCGCTCTCGCGCAGACCCTCGAACAGCAGGGGCACACCGTCGCGGTCGTCGACCAGGACCCGACGGCTTTCCGTCGTCTGGGGTCGGGTTTCGGCGGACGGCGCGTCACGGGCGTGGGCTTCGACCAGGACACGCTGCGTGAGGCCGGGATCGAGGACGCCGGTGCCTTCGCCGCGGTGAGCAGCGGCGACAACTCGAACATCATCGCGGCGCGGGTCGCGCGCGAGATGTTCGGCATCGAGAACGTGGCGGCGCGGATCTACGACCCGCGTCGCGCCGAGGTCTACCAGCGCCTCGGGATCCCGACGGTCGCGACGGTCCGCTGGACCGCCGACCAGATGCTGCGACGGCTGCTGCCCTCCGGCGCGGAGCCGCTGTGGCGTGACCCGAGCGGCGGCGTGCAGCTCGCGGAGGTGCACACCTCCCCCGCCTGGATCGGCCACAAGGTGAGCCGCCTCCAGGAGGAGACCGGCGTCCGCGTCGCCTTCCTCACCCGACTGGGCGAAGCGATTCTGCCGACCTCCCAGACGGTGCTCCAGGAAGGTGACCTGGTGCACGTGATGATGCGTACGGACGAGATCGCGAAGGTCGAGGAGGCCTTCGCCGAGGGTCCTGAGGAGGGCGGTCACTGATGCGTGTCGCTATTGCGGGCGCGGGTGCGGTGGGCCGTTCCATCGCGGGCGAGCTCCTGGAGAACGGGCACGAGGTCCTGCTGATCGACAAGGCGCCGACCGCCATCTCGGTGGAGCGGGTGCCGCAGGCGGAGTGGCTGCTCGCCGACGCCTGTGAGATCACGTCCCTCGACGAGGCGGCGCTCCAGCGCTGCAACGTGGTGATCGCGGCGACCGGCGACGACAAGGTGAACCTCGTCGTCTCGCTGCTCGCCAAGACCGAGTACGGCGTGCCGCGGGTCGTCGCCCGCGTGAACAACCCGAAGAACGAGTGGCTGTTCAACGAGGCCTGGGGTGTGGACGTCGCCGTGTCGACGCCGCGTCTCATGTCGGCCCTGGTCGAGGAGGCGGTGAGCGTCGGCGACCTCGTCCGGCTGCTCCGCTTCAGCCACGGCGACGCGAACCTGGTCGAGCTGACGCTCCCGCCGGAGTCGGCGGTCGCCGGCACCTCGGTCGGGGACGTGGCCTGGCCCGAGGACACCTCGCTGGTGACGATCATCCGCGGTTCGCGGGTGCTCACGCCGAGCGCGGAGGAGACCCTGGAGGCCGGCGACGAGCTGCTGTTCGTGGCCGCGCAGGCCCGCGAGGAGCAGCTGGAGGACCTGTTGCAGGTCCGCCGCGAGACCACCGAGTCCTGACCCCGGTCGGGATCGGGAAGACGTCTCGTACGTCCGTGCACGGAGAAGGGCCCGGAACCTGTCACCAGGTTCCGGGCCCTTCTCCGTCGTGCACCGGTGCAGCTCAGGCCTCCGGCCGGCTCCGAGCCGCTTCCTTGCGGGCCTTCTCGGCGCGCTCCTCGGCCTCCATCTCGGCGAAGACGTCGATCGGCGGCGGCGCCTTCGCGAGGAACATCCAGGTGAGGTAGACCGCGAGCAGGAACGGCGGGATCTTCAGGGCGACCAGGACCCAGCCGAACTTGGTCGTGTCGGCCCACCAGTACATGGGGAAGAGGATCGCGCACTTGGCGAGCAGGATGAAGCCCCAGGCCAGGCTGGCCTTCGCGTACGCCTTCTTGCGGCCGGGGTTGCGGGTGCGCCAGGAGAGGTTCTCCTTGAACACCGGGCCGAGGATCAGGCCGATCAGCGGGACGCCCGCGACCGTGGTGACGAGGTACGCCAGGGCGAGGCCGAGGGTGTACAGCATGCCCGGCAGGTAGAAGTCCTTGGCGTTGCCCGTCATCATCGCGAAGACGACACCGAAGGCGACACCGAAGACGCCGCTGAAGGCGTGCTTGACGGTGTCGCGCCGGATCAGCCGGACGGCGACCAGGACCAGCGAGATCGCGAGCGCGGCGATCGCCGAGCTGCGCAGGTCCTTGTTGATCGTGAAGATCGTGACGAAGAGCAGGCCCGGCACGACCGTCTCGATCATGCCCCGCAGGCCGCCGAAGGCCTCGAACAGCGCGGCCTCGGTGACCTCCTTCGAGGCCTGGGCGTCCTGTGGGGCCTGGGCGTCCTGATCCGTCGTCGGCTTGTCGAGGGACGTCACCGGCTACTCCTGTCCGAGCGGTCGGAGCTCGTATTTGGGGTTGAAGAGGACCCGCCGGCCGTGGCTCATGGAGATCCGGCCGGAGGCGATCAGCTTGCGGCCCGGTTCGATGCCCACGATGGAGCGGCGGCCCAGCCAGACGACGTCCAGGGGTGCCGTGCCGTCGAAGAGCTCGGCCTCCAGCGCGGGCACACCGGCGCGGGGACGCAGCGTGACCGTGCGCAAGGTACCAGTCACCTTGACTATCTGGCGGTCGGAGCAGTCACAGATGCGCGTGCACCCCGTGGCCTCGGCGTCCTCCTGGAGCTCCACCGACTCCAGGTCCTCCGGGGTGGAGGAGAGCCGGTCGAGCATCCGGCGGAACCTACCGGCCGGCTTCTCTGTACGCGGTGCAGCACTCATACAGAAAGCGTACCGGCCTCCACCGTCACCAGGACCGGCCGCACACACGACTCCCGCTTCACCGTTCGAAGCGGTACCCCATGCCCGGTTCGGTGACGAAATGGCGGGGGTGCGAGGGGTCGGCCTCCAGCTTGCGCCGCAGCTGCGCCATGTACACGCGGAGGTAGTTGGTCTCCGTGCCGTACGAGGGGCCCCAGACCTCCTGGAGCAGCTGCTTCTGGCTGACGAGCCGCCCGCCGTTGCGGACGAGGACCTCCAGGAGGTGCCACTCGGTGGGGGTGAGCCGGACGTCCCGGCCGTCGCGGTGGACCTTCTTCGCCGCCAGGTCGACGGTGAAGCCCTCGGTCTCGACGATCACGACGCCGTCCTCGGCACCGCCGACCGGCTCGGCGCGGCGTACGGCCGCGCGCAGCCGCGCGAGCAGCTCGTCCATGCCGAAGGGCTTGGTGACGTAGTCGTCGGCTCCGGCGTCGAGCGCCTCGACCTTCTCGTCGGAGGTCTGGCGGGCGGAGAGGACGAGGATCGGCACCCTCGTCCAGCCGCGCAGGCCCTTGATGACCTCGACGCCGTCCATGTCGGGCAGGCCGAGGTCGAGGACGACGACGTCGGGGTGGCGCTCGGCGGCCAGCCGGAGGGCGGTGGCGCCGTCGGGTGCGGCGTCGACCTCGTACTTCCGCGCCTTGAGGTTGATCACCAGGGCGCGGACGATCTGCGGCTCGTCGTCGACCACGAGGACCCGGGTCATGGAGGGGGACCTACCTTCTTCGGTGCCCGTTGCGGGCGGCTTGGGTGGGGGCGGTGGACTTGGCTGGGCGGGAGGAGTCGGTAGCGGTGGGAGGACCGGCGGAAGCGGTACGAGAGCGGGCCCTGCGCGGCGGCGGTCGCGGGACGGGAGCCGCCGCGGGGCTCAGCTCACGGCATGCGCCGGAAGCTCCACGACCTGTTCCGGGGGCCCGCCCCGCACGGCCCTGAGGGTGAGCACCATGGTCAGGCCGCCGCCCGGGGTGTCCTCGGCGGAGAGGGTCCCGCCCATGGCCTCGACGAAGCCGCGGGCGACCGCGAGGCCGAGACCGACTCCGGCGCCGCGAGGGGCGTCGCCGAAGCGCTGGAACGGTTCGAAGATCCCGTCCTTGCTCTCGTCGGGCACTCCGGGGCCGCGGTCCACGACGCGCAGTTCGACGCGTTCTCCCAGGGTGCTGGCGGCGACCGAGACGGGTTCCCCGCCGGGGCTGTACTTCACAGCGTTCTCGACGATGTTGGCGACGGCCCGCTCCAGGAGGCCCTTGTCCACCTCGACCATCGGCAGCGTCTCGGGGATGTCGAGCTCGGCGCTGCCGTCGGGCACTCCCCCGAGGGCCATCGGGACGACCTCGTCGAGGTCCACGGCCCGGATCAGCGGCGTGACGGTGCCGGTCTGGAGGCGGGACATGTCGAGGAGGTTGCCGACGAGGTGGTCGAGGCGGTCGGCGCCCGCCTCGATGCCCTCCAGGAGTTCGGCGCGGTCCTCCTCGGACCAGTCGACGTCGTCGGAGCGGAGGGAGCTGACGGAGGCCTTGATGCTCGCGAGCGGGGTGCGCAGGTCGTGGCTGACGGCGGCGAGCAGGGACGTACGGATCTTGTTGCCCTCGGCCTGCTTCCTGGCCTGCTCCGCCTCTCCGACGAGCCGCTGCCGGTCGAGGACGACGGCGGCCTGGGCCGCGAAGGCGCCGAGGACGCGCCGGTCCTCGGCGGGCAGGACCCGGCCGGTCAGCGCCAGGGCCAGGTGGTCGCCGACCGGCATGTCCACGTCGGCGTCCTCCGGCCGTGCGACCGGCTGGGGGCCCACGCTCGCCGCCCGGGTCCACGGCTCGATCCCGTCCGCCCGTTCGAGGAGGGTCACCGACTCCATCGAGAAGGTCTCGCGAACCCGTTCGAGGAGGGCGTCGAGGCTCGTCTCGCCGCGCAGCACACTGCCGGCGAGGTACGACAGCACCTCGGACTCGGCGCGGAGCCGGGCCGCCTGGTGGGTGCGCCGGGCGGCCAGGTCCACCACGGAGGCGACCGCCATCGCCACGCCGAGGAAGACGGCGAGGGCGACGATGTTCTTGGGGTCGGCGATGGTGATCCGGTGGACGGGCGGGGTGAAGAACCAGTTCAGGAGAAGGGAGCCGGCGGCGGCCGAGGCGAGCGCGGGCAGGAATCCGCCGAGCATCGCGGCGGCGACGGTCAGCGCGAGGAAGAGCAGCATGTCGTTGGCGAGGCCGAGGTCGGCGTCGACGTGCGTGAGGAGCAGGGCCAGGCAGACGGGCCCCGCGACGCCGACCAGCCAGCCGCCGAGGATCCGGGACCGTCCGAGCCGCGCCCCGCGCGCGACGGGCAGCCCCCGCCCCTTGGCGACCTCGCCGTGGGTGACGATGTGGACGTCGAGGTCGGTGCCGGAGTCACGGGCCACGGTCTGGCCGACGCCGGGGCCGAACACGTACTGCCAGGTGCGGCGGCGACTGGAGCCGAGGACGATCTGGGTCGCGTTGACCCCGCGGGCGAACTCCAGGAGCGCGGAGGGGACGTCGTCGCCGATGACGTGGTGGAACGTTCCGCCGAGGTCCTCGACGAGGGTCCGCTGGACGGCCAGCTCCTTCGGCGAGGCGGCGGTGAGGCCGTCGCTGCGGGCGATGTAGACGGCGAGGACCTCGCCGCCCGCGCCCTTCTCGGCCAGCCGGGTGGCCCGGCGTATGAGCGTGCGGCCCTCGGGGCCGCCGGTGAGGCCCACGACGATGCGCTCCCGGGCCTGCCAGGTGGAGCGGATGTTGTGCTCGCCCCGGTACTGCTGGAGGTACTCGTCGACCCGGTCGGCCGTCCAGAGCAGCGCGAGCTCGCGGAGGGCGGTGAGGTTGCCGGGGCGGAAGTAGTTGGAGAGGGCCGCGTCGACCTTGTCGGACGTGTAGATGTTGCCGTGGGCCATGCGGCGGCGCAGGGCCTGGGGCGACATGTCGACCAGTTCGATCTGGTCGGCGCGGCGGACGACCTCGTCGGGGACGGTCTCCCTCTGCCGTACGCCGGTGATCGACTCGACGACGTCGCCCAGCGACTCCAGATGCTGGATGTTGACCGTGGACACGACGTCGATGCCGGCCGCGAGGAGCTCGGCGACGTCCTGCCAGCGCTTGGGGTTCCGGGAGCCGGGGACGTTCGTGTGGGCGAGCTCGTCGACGAGCGCGACGGCCGGCTTCCTGGCCAGGACCGCGTCGACGTCCATCTCGGTGAAGCTCGTGCCCCGGTAGTCCAGGGTCCGGCGCGGAACCTGCTCCAGGCCGTGCAGCATCACCTCCGTACGCGGCCGTCCGTGGTGCTCCACGAAGGCCACGACGCAGTCCGTACCGCGCTCGATCCGACGGTGTCCCTCGGAGAGCATCGCGTACGTCTTGCCGACGCCCGGCGCAGCGCCGAGGTAGATCCGAAGCTTGCCGCGTCCCATGGCACGACCATACGTCCAGCCAATCGGACATTCCGCACGCGGACGGAGACCCCCGTGCGGTATTGACGTGATTCTGATGTCCGGACGGCCGCGAACCGACCGCCCGGGCTCTCCGTGCGTCCGCCCGGGCTCTCTGTGCGTCCGCCCGGGCGCTCAGTGCTCCATGATCTCGCCGTCGCTGAGTTCCAGGACCCGGTCCGCCAGGCCCAGGAGCTGGGGGTCGTGCGTGGCGACCAGGGCCGTGCAGCCCTCGCTGCGCACCACCGCGCGCAGCAGCTCCATGACGGCGAGCCCGGTCTCCGCGTCCAGCTGGCCCGTCGGCTCGTCGGCGATCAGCAGGGCCGGCTTGTTGGCGAGGGCGCGGGCGATCGCGACCCGCTGCTGCTGGCCGCCGGACAGCTCGCCCGGCCGCTGGGCCGCGTGGTCGGCGAGGCCCACGAGCGAGAGCATCAGCGCGACCCGCTCCTCGCGCTCCTTCGGGTCGGTGTTGCGCAGCCGGAGGGGTACGCCCACGTTCTCGGCGGCGGAGAGGATCGGGAGGAGCCCGAAGGACTGGAAGATGAAGCCGATCCGGTCCCGGCGCAGCTCCAGGAGCCCGTTCTCACCGAGCGTGGAGAGGTCGGTGCCGTCGATGACGATCCGGCCCCCGTCGGCGCTGTCGAGGCCGCCCACGAGGTTCAGCAGGGTCGTCTTGCCGGAGCCCGAGCGCCCCTTCAGGGCCACGAGCTCGCCGCGCGGGATGTCGAAGGAGACCCCGCGGAGGGCGTGGACGGCGGCCTCGCCCGTGCCGTACGAGCGCCGGAGGTCCTCGACCCGGACCATCGGCAGACCCGCCGGGTCCTCGGCGACGGCCGTTCCGGACCGCGTGCTGCTCTCACTCACCGTGTGCTCCCCCTCCTCGAACATGTGCGCCCGCCAGTATGGTCCGCCGCCGGGCCCCAGGGCCAGAGCCCGGGCGCGGACGAGGGGGCACCGGAGCACGTACGAAAGGGCAGAAAGGCCGGTGGGCCGCTTCCCGTACCTCTCGTACGGGAAGCGGCCCACCGCTCGTTTCTCGATGCTCGAGCGCGGCTCAGCGGATCTCGGAGACCTCCGGGCCGCGCTGGAGCTGGCCCATGCCGCCGGAGAAGCGCGAGTTCGCCTGCTCCTCCTGCTGGACACCGTCCGGCACCATCTGCGCGTCGTTCGGCAGCTTGAGGACGATCGGGTCGCGCGGGGCCATCGGGCCCTCACCGCGGACGACCACGGTGTCCCGCACGATCTGCTCCAGGAGCCCGGCCGCCTCAGGCTGCACCGCGCCCTGCCCGGAGATCACTCCGCGCAGGAACCAGCGGGGCCCGTCGACACCCACGAAGCGCACGAGCTGTACGCCGCGGTTGCCGTCCGGCAGCTGCACGGGCACCTGGGCCCGCAGCTCCCAGCCGAGGGGGCCCTCGACCTCGTCGATGACTCCGCCCTGCTGGACGATGCCCGTGGCGATCTCGTCACGGACCTCGCCCCAGATGCCCTCGTTCTTCGGGGCGGCGAAGGCCTGCAGCTGCACGGCGCTGTCGCGCAGCACGACGGTGGCCGCGACGATCGCGTCGCCCGCCACCTCGACCCGCAGCTCCATGCCCTCGACTCCGGGGACGAAGACGCCCCCGAGGTCGACACGGCCGTCCTCCGGGGTGGTGACCTCGGAGATGTCCCACGGTCCGTCGGGCCGGGGCGCCGGCGGAAGGTTCACCCGACGCGGCGCGTCGGCCGAACCGTCGGTGCCGACCTCGTCGACGACCTGCTCGGCCTCGCCCGCTGCGTCCTCAGCGGCACCGCTCTTCTTGCGACGTCCGAACACGTCACTGTCCTTCCCGGTCGGATACGACCGAAGCGTATCGATTCCCACCCGTTGAGCCGTCCACGGCGGCATGGCCGCCGGTGGACCCGAAGCCCCCCTCGGCCCGCGCCGAGCCGGGAAGCTCCGCCACCTCGTGGAAGCGCACCTTCTCGACCTGCTGGACGACCAGTTGGGCAATCCGGTCGAACCGCTCGAACCGCACGCTTTCGCGCGGGTCGAGATTGACCACGATCACTTTGATCTCTCCACGGTACCCGGCATCTACCGTCCCCGGGGCATTCACGAGTGCGACTCCGCAGCGGGCGGCCAGGCCGGAGCGCGGATGCACGAAGGCCGCGTACCCGTCGGGCAGCGCGATGGAGACCCCGGTGGGCAGCACGGCGCGCTCCCCGGGGGCGAGGACGGCGGCCTCGGTGGTCACGAGATCGGCGCCGGCGTCGCCGGGGTGCCCGTAGGCGGGGATCGGCACCTCCGGGTCCACTCGCCGGATCAGTACGTCGACAGGGTTGCGCATCAGGGGTTCACCTCGAAGGCGCGGGCGCGCCGGACCTGGTCGGGGTCGGACATGGCGGCCTGGATCTCCTCCGGCCGTCCGTTGTCGATGAAGTGGTCGACCTTGACCTCTATGAAGAGTGCCTCGGCACGGACGGCGACGGGGCCCTCGGGCCCGCCGATCCGGCCGACGGCGGTCGAGAAGATCTTGCGGCCGTGTACGGCGGTGACCGCGGCCTCCAGGTGGAGCACGGTGCCGACCGGGACGGGCCGGGCGAAGTCCGTCTCCAGTCTGCCGGTCACGGCGATGACCCGCAGCAGCCAGTTCAGGGAGCCGAGGGTCTCGTCGAGCGCGGTGGCGAGGACGCCGCCGTGCGCGAGGCCGGGGGCGCCCTGGTGGTCGGGGGTCACGGTGAACTCGGCGGTGACGGTCACGCCCTCGCCCGCCCGCGCCTCCAGGTGCAGGCCGTGGGGCTGCCCGCCGCCGCACCCGAAGCAGTACTCGTAGTGCGCACCGAGCAGCTCGCCGGGGGCCGGGGCGTCGGGGTGGCGTACCGGCGGTATGGCGTCGGCCGGCGGGGTGAGGGCGGCAGATGTTGCAGTCACAGGCGCAGACCTTACCCGCGCGGCCGGGCGCGGGTCGCGCCGTGCCAAGCTTGGACGCATGCAGCCTTCCGTGCCGTCCCCCGCCCCCTCCTCCGAGCCTTCGCCCGCGCCGTCCGCCGAGTCGCCCGCCGAGACGCCCGTCGCGTCGTCGCCGGTGACGGCCTCGGCGCCGGCCGCGCCACGCTTCGACGAGCGGCTGACGGCGCCCCGCTCGTGGTGGCTGATCGCGGGTCTGCTCGGTCTCTCCGGCGGCCTGATCATGTTCCCGATGGGTACGGTCCCGATGCTGGGCGGTCTGATCGTGGCGGCGGTGCTCGCCGGTGCGGCGGTCTCCTCGTACGGCTCCGCCCGGGTCCGGGTGGTGGCCGGTTCGCTGGTGGCGGGCGACGCGCGGATCCCGGTCTCGGCGCTCGGGGCGGCCGAGGTACTGGACGTGGAGGAGGCGCGCGCCTGGCGCACCTACAAGGCCGATCCGCGCGCCTTCATGCTGATGCGCAGCTACGTGCCGCGGGCGGTACGGGTCGAGGTCACGGACCCGGCGGACCCGACGCCGTACGTGTACCTGTCCAGCCGTGAGCCGGAGGCCCTGGTGGCGGCCCTGGATTCCGTACGCGCCGAGGCCTGATCCGGCGGTCGGGCCCGGGGTCCGGTCCGGGGCCCGGTCCGGCCTGACCGGCAGGACGCCCGATCGGCAGGACGCCCGATCCGGCCCGATCGGCAGGACGCCCCGGGCCGGGTTCTCGTCCGGCCCGGAGAGGGCGGCCGGGGCTCATCCGGCCATGATCCGCCGGGCAGGTCCTAGAAGCCGAGCTCCTTGGGGAAGCCGAGCTCCTTGGGATTCTCGGGCTGCTCCAGTGGGGGCAGCTCCGGGAGGGCGTCCCAGGGGATCTGGCGGGCGCGGAGGTCCTTGCGGATGTGCGCGGCGAGCTTCCTGGTGTCGCGCCGGTTCATGACCGCGCCGACGGCGGCGCCGACCATGAAGGGCATGAGGTTCGGCAGGTTCCGCACGAGGCGTTTGGTGATCTGCTGGCGCAGCTCGCGCTTGAGCTGCCCGCCGAGCGCCGCGTTGACCGTGGTGGGCTTGGTGGGGTCGATGCCCCGCTCCTCGGTCCAGGAGGTCAGATAGGCCGTCGAGCGCTGGGCGAGGCGGCCCGGCGGGCGCAGTCCGTACACCTCGTGCAGTTCGGCGATGAGTTTGAGTTCGACGGCGGCGACGCCGGTGATCTCGGCCGCCAGTTCGGCCGGCATGGCCGGGGGTACGGGAAGCATGGCGGCGGCGCCGACGCCCGCGCCGACGGTCGAGCTCGCGTTCGCCGCGCCCGTGACGAGCTTGTCGGCGAGCTGCTCGGGGCCGAGCCCGGGGAACTGTCTGCGGAGGGTCGCCAGGTCGCGGACCGGGATCCGCGGGGCGAGGTCGATCAGCCGGTCGGCCAGATGGCCGATGCCCGCCTTGGCGCTGTCACCGCCGCGCTTCACGCCGTCCTTGACGCTGCGCGTGACGCCGCGCCGGACGGCGTCGATCCGGTCGCTGTCGATCTTGATCTTGTCGAGCTGGGCCCGCGCGGGGTTGGCCAGCCGCCTGACGGCGTCCAGCCGTCCGTGGCGCGCCTCGCCCCGGCCCTCGCGCTGCTCCGCGGGGAGCCGTGCCGCGTCCGGCCCGGCGCCGTGACCGGCGCCCGGCTCGACGCGCGAACCGGTTGCCGCCTCGATGTCCGCGACGACCGCTTCGAGCGAGGCCGAAGGGCCCCGCTCGTCGTCACGTACGCCGAGGGAGGGCAGGGGGACGGCCGGCACGGCGTCGGGGGCCTCCTGGGCACCCTCTGCCGAGCTCGTGCCGCCCTTGTACGTCTCCGAGCTCCCAGGGAGCCGGAGACGCCGCTTCCGGGACGGTGTCTCGCCTGCCACGGCCGAGCGGTCTCAGTCGCAGTCGCGGCAGATCGGCTGGCCGTTCTTCTCTCGTGCCAGCTGGCTGCGGTGGTGCACGAGGAAGCAGCTCATGCACGTGAACTCGTCGGCCTGCTTGGGCAGGACCCGGACGGCCAGCTCCTCGTTCGAGAGGTCGGCCCCGGGCAGTTCCAGGCCTTCTGCGGCCTCGAACTCGTCGACGTCGACCGTCGAGGTCGACTTGTCGTTCCGGCGGGCCTTCAGTTCTTCAAGGCTGTCCGAGTCGACGTCGTCGTCGGTCTTGCGTGGGGTGTCGTAATCCGTTGCCATGTCGCTCTCCCCCTCTGGGTAGTTGCGGTGTCTCCAGCGCACGTAACGCGTGAGAGGTCGGACTTGTGCCCGACCTGAGGCGGAGATTTTGCCTCACATCAAGGTCTGTTACTCAATCGACACCCGTCGCGCCCTCTCGCGAGTGGTCGGCTTCGGGTGGCGAACCGGACCGTACACGGTCCTCCGGGCACCCTTCACAGGCGCCACCCCGTGTACTTCCCGTCATTCCGGGCCCCGGAAACCCGGACTTTTCCTGGTTTTCCGAGGGATTTCTCGGTCACGGAGAGTGGAGGTCCGGACACCCTCTCCTGTGATCGATCACACATGAGCGTCTCAGAATCGGGGCCAGAGAATTCCGCGCAAAGCGAACGGAACCGGTCGGCTTGTGCAGTGTGTCAGATCGGCAGAGTGACACGCATCACGAGACCGCCGCCCTCGCGGGGCTCCGCGATGATACGGCCGCCGTGGGCGCGGGCCACGGACCGCGCGATCGACAGGCCGAGACCGACCCCCTTGTCGCTGCCGGTGCGCTCCTGCCGGAGCCGCCGGAACGGCTCGAAAAGGTTGTCGATCTCATACGCGGGGACCACCGGTCCCGTGTTCGAGACGACCAGGACCGCCTGGCCGTGCTCGGTCTCCGTGGTGACCTCCACCCAGCCTCCTTCCGGCACGTTGTACCGCACGGCGTTCTGGAGCAGGTTCAGGGCGATCCGCTCCAGCAGGACGCCGTTGCCCTGGACGACCGCGGGTGCGCGCTCGCCCCGGATCTCCACGCCCTTGGCCAGGGCCTCGGCGTGCGTCTGGTCGATCGCCCGGGAGGCGACCTCGGCGAGGTCGACGGCCTTGCGCTCGATGATCTGGTTGTCGCTCCGGGCGAGCAGCAGCAGGCCCTCCACGAGCTGCTCGCTGCGCTCGTTGGTGGCGAGCAGGGTCTTGCCGAGCTGCTGGAGCTCCACAGGGGCCCCGGGGTCCGAGAGGTGGACCTCCAGGAGCGTGCGGTTGATCGCGAGCGGGGTCCGCAGCTCGTGCGAGGCGTTCGCGACGAAGCGCTGCTGGGCGGTGAAGGCCCGCTCCAGGCGCTCCAGCATCTCGTCGAAGGTGTCGGCGAGCTCCTTGAGCTCGTCGTCGGGGCCGTCCAGCTCGATCCGGCGGGCCAGGTCGGAACCGGCCACCTGGCGGGCGGTACGGGTGATCCGGCCGAGCGGGGAGAGCACCCGGCCCGCCATGGCGTAGCCGAAGGCGAAGGCGATGATGCTCAGGCCGAGCAGGGCGAAGAGCGAGCGGCGCAGGAGGTCTTCCAGGGCCATGTCGCTCTGGTGCCGCAGACAGACCGACACGGCGTCGTTGAACTGCTCACCGGTACCCGCGTTGGGCAGCCGGCACCAGGAGGTGGTGGGCAGCACCTCACCCTTGACGATCTTGAACGGCAGTTGGGCCGCGCTCTCGCTCAGGGTCTGCGCGGTGAAGAGGTAGATGATCGACAGCAGCAGGATGCCGGCGATCAGGAACATGCCGCCGTACAGCAGCGTGAGCCGTATCCGGATGGTCGGGCGCAGCAGCGGCCGGACGGGGTCCCTGGGGTCCCACGTCGGTTTCGGTGGCGCCTGGGGGTGGGGCGCGGAGGTCGTGGGCATCGGGTCAGATCCGGTACCCGGAGCCGGGCACGGTGACGATGACCGGGGGCTCGCCGAGCTTGCGGCGCAGGGTCATGACGGTGACGCGCACGACGTTGGTGAACGGGTCGGTGTTCTCGTCCCAGGCCTTCTCCAGGAGCTGCTCGGCCGAGACGACGGCGCCCTCGCTGCGCATGAGGACCTCCAGGACGGCGAACTCCTTCGGCGCGAGCTGGACCTCCTTGCCCTCGCGGAAGACCTCGCGGCGGTTCGGGTCGAGCTTGATGCCGGCGCGCTCCAGGACGGGCGGGAGCGGCACCGTGGTGCGCCGGCCCAGGGCACGCACGCGCGCGGTGAGCTCGGTGAAGGCGAAGGGCTTGGGGAGGTAGTCGTCCGCGCCGAGCTCCAGGCCCTCGACGCGGTCGCTGACGTCTCCGGACGCGGTGAGCATCAGCACGCGCGTGGGCATGCCGAGCTCGACGATCTTGCGGCAGACGTCGTCGCCGTGGACGAGCGGGAGGTCGCGGTCGAGGACGACGACGTCGTAGTCGTTCACCCCGATGCGCTCCAGGGCCGCGGCGCCGTCGTACACGACGTCGACTGCCATGGCCTCCCGGCGCAGTCCGGTGGCCACCGCATCGGCGAGCAGCTGCTCGTCCTCGACGACGAGTACACGCACGTCGTAGTCCTTCCCTTGAGCCGCGATCCGAAGGCGGACCGGCTGAAACCTGAGCACTGACTGTGCGTGTCCATCCTGCCCCTAACGCGCGTAAACCGGCTGTAAGACGGGTGTGCGGGGCCCGGGGCGCGGGGGTGGTGCGGTGGGGGCGTGCGGCGGGGCGCGTGACTCCTCCGGGGGTGGCCCGCGAAGAATTCACCTGATTCACGGGCCAGTTGAGGTTTCTGTGAGGAAGGGGGTGGGGAGGACGACTGCACACCCCGTGATCACGCCCTGTATGTGGCGCGCCACCTATCGCCTTCTGTCCCCCAGAGGCAACAGTGTGTGATCCACCCACCCTCGGCACACCCCCGTGCCACCGGACCCACGACGAGGGGGCGCACGATGGACGCTTTCACCGCAGGACTGCTGCACCGGATCAGGGCCGCGCAGACCGACCTCACGCGTGCTCGTGAGACGGGCGACGACTTCCTCGCGGACGTCGAGCAGGCAGAGCTGGACGACCTGCACCGCCTGGCCGCGGAGCACGGCGTGGAGGTCGCCGCGCCGGGCTACTGACCGGCTCGCACACACGTCGAGGGCCCCGGAGCCGTTCTGGCTCCGGGGCCCTCGCTCGTGCCGTCTCCCGGAGGATCGGGAAACCGTGGCCCTCCTAGTCGTGCCAGGCCCCGAGCTCCTCGAGGAGCTCCTGGAGGGTCGCGAAGACGCCCGGGGAGGCCGCCAGGGTCAGCTCGCCCGACTCCGGCTCCCCCGGTCGGCCGCCCGTCAGGGCGCCCGCCTCACGGGCGATGAGCGCCCCCGCGGCGAGGTCCCAGGGGTTGAGGCCGCGCTCGTAGTACGCGTCGAGGCGGCCGGCCGCGACGTCGCACAGGTCGATCGCGGCCGAACCGCCGCGCCGGATGTCGCGGACGCGCGGGATCACGCGCTGGGCGACGTCGGCCTGGTGGGCGCGGCGGGACTGGACGTATCCGAAGCCGGTGCCCACGAGGGCCTGGTCGAGCTCGGGCGAGGGCCGGGCGGCGAGCCGCCGCTCGCCCGCGTACGCGCCGCCGCCGAGGACCGCCCGGTAGGTCTCGCCGCGCATCGGCGCCTCGACGACGCCGACCACGGTCTCGCCGTCCCGCTCGGCGGCGATCGAGACCGCCCAGGTGGGCAGGCCGTAGAGGTAGTTCACCGTGCCGTCGAGCGGGTCGATGACCCAGCGGATCCCGCTCGTCCCGGGGCTCGACGCGCCTTCCTCGCCGAGGAAGCCGTCCTGCGGGCGGCGCTCGGCGAGGAAGCCGGTGATCAACTTCTCGGCGGCGATGTCCATCTCGGTGACCACGTCGATGGGGCTCGACTTGGTCTTCGCCACGACCAGGTCGTCGGGCCGGCCGTCGCGCAGCAGCGCTCCGGCCCGCCGCGCGGCCTCCAGGCCGAGGGCGAGCAGTTCGGCGAGCAGCGGGTCGCTCACATCGGTCACACCGTTCACGTCAGTCACGTCGTTCACACCGGTCACACCGTTCTGGTCGGTCACGGGGGCTCCTTACGCGTACGGGCTGTCGGCACCGGCCGCCGCCGGCCGCTCCGCCCTTGCCGGGCAGCAGCCGATCGGACACAGGTCGTGGGAGGCCCCGAGCGCGCCCAGGGCGCACCGCTCCACCCGGGTGCCCCGCTCGCCCGCCGCCCGCTCCAGGACGAGGTCGCGGACGGCCGCGGCGAAGCGCGGGTCGGACCCGACGGTCGCCGAGCGCCGGACGGGCAGGCCGAGCTCGGCCGCCTTGGCCGTGGCCTCCGTGTCGAGGTCGTAGAGGACCTCCATGTGGTCGGAGACGAAGCCGATCGGGACCATGACGGCCGCGGGCGCCCCGGCGCCGTGCAGCTCCTCCAGGTGGTCGCAGATGTCGGGTTCCAGCCACGGGATGTGCGGGGCGCCGCTGCGGGACTGGTAGACGAGCTTCCAGGGGTGGGCGACGCCGGTCGCCTCGCGGACCGCCTCGACGATCACCCGTGCCACGTCGAGGTGCTGCCGGACGTAGGCGCCGCCCTCGCCGTGCTCCGAGACCGGGCCGGAGCTGTCGGCGGCGGAGTCGGGGATGGAGTGGGTGGTGAAGGCGAGGTGGGCCCCGTCGCGCACGGACGCGTCGAGCTCGGCGAGGGAGGCGAGGACGCCCTCGACCATGGGCTCGACGAAGCCGGGGTGGTTGAAGTAGTGCCGGAGCTTGTCCACGCGCGGCAGCGGGAGCCCCTCCGCCTCCAGGGCGGCCAGCGCGTCGGCGAGGTTCTCGCGGTACTGGCGGCAGCCGGAGTAGGAGGCGTACGCGCTGGTGGTGAGGACGGCGATGTGGCGCCGGCCGTCGGTGATCATCTCGCGGAGGGTGTCGGTGAGGTACGGCGCCCAGTTCCGGTTTCCCCAGTAGACCGGGAGGCCGAGGCCGGCCTCCGTGAAGTCCGTCCGCAGCGCGTCGAGCAGCGCGCGGTTCTGGTCGTTGATCGGGCTGACGCCGCCGAAGAGGAAGTAGTGCTGCCCCACTTCCTTGAGCCGTTCCTTCGGAATGCCTCGGCCGCGCGTCACGTTCTCCAGGAACGGGACCACGTCGTCCGGGCCCTCGGGGCCGCCGAACGAGAGCAGCAGCAGGGCGTCGTACGGGGCGGGATCGTGCTGATCGGACATGGCACCGATCCTCCCACCCGCTTCCGACGCGGGAGGGCGCGCCCCGACCGACCGCGTCCGCACGGGGGTACACGTCCGAAATCACGGTGCTCGTCCAAAAAAGGGGGATGACCGATCGACTTCAACACCGTAGGCTTTAGCTGTTAATTACACGTGTTGAGTCGTCGCGCGGAGCCCGCTCCGAAGCACGGAGATCCGGAGAGCCTCTTGCCCAGCCCCTACCGCGCGATCTTCGCAGCGCCCGGCACGACCTCGTTCTCCGTCGCCGGTCTCTTCGGCCGCATGCCGCTGTCCATGATGGGCATCGGCGTCGTCACCATGATTTCCCAGGTCACCGGCAGGTACGGCCTCGCCGGCGCGCTCTCGGCGACGCTCGCGATGTCCGCAGCGGTCCTCGGCCCCCTGGTCTCGCGGCTGGTCGACCGGCACGGGCAGCGCAAGGTGCTCCGCCCGGTGACGCTGATATCGCTCGCCGGTGCCGCCGGGCTCCTCCTCTGCGTCCAGCAGGAGGCCCCGGACTGGACGCTCTTCGTCTTCACCGCCGTGATCGGCTGCGTGCCGAGCATCGGGGCGATGACCCGGTCCCGCTGGGCGGAGATCTACCGGGGCGACGAGCGGCGCCTGCACACCGCGTACTCGTGGGAGTCGATCGTCGACGAGGTGTGCTTCATCTTCGGGCCGATCATCTCCATCGGTCTGTCGACGACCTGGTTCCCGGAGGCCGGCCCGCTGTTCGCCGGGGTGTTCCTGGCCATCGGCGTCTTCTGGCTGACCTCGCAGCGCGCGACGGAGCCCGTGCCGCACCCCCGCGCGAGCGGCGAGAAGAGCGTGTCCGCGCTCCGCTCCCCCGGCCTCCAGGTCCTGGCGCTCGCCTTCGTCGCCACCGGAGCCATCTTCGGCTCGGTGGACGTGGTGACCGTGGCCTTCGCCGAGGAGCAGGGGCACAAGGCGGCCGCGAGCCTCGTCCTGGCCGTCTACGCGCTGGGCTCCTGTCTCGCCGGCGCCGTCTTCGGGCTCCTGCACCTCAAGGGCCAGCCGTCCCGCCGCTGGCTCCTGGGCATCTGCGCGATGGCCGTGAGTATGATCCCCCTCCTACTGGCCGGGAACTTGCCGTTGCTGGCCGTGGCGCTCTTTGTCGCGGGTCTGTCCATCGCACCGACGATGGTGACCACGATGGCCCTCGTCGAAGCGCACGTACCGCGCACCAAGCTGACCGAGGGCATGACCTGGACGGGTACCGGGCTCGCGATCGGCGTGGCGCTCGGCTCCTCGGCCGCCGGCTGGGTGGTCGACGCGTCCGGGGCCGAGGCGGGGTACGTGGTGCCCGTCGTCTCGGGTGCGCTCGCGGTCGCGGTGGGTCTCCTCGGACACCGCCGGCTGCGCAGGCCGGCTCCGGACCGGGAGGGGAAGCGTGAGCGGGACGACGACAGCAGCGGGGTCGGGGAGCACCAGGACGGCGAGCAGCCCGTGGCGTAACTGGGCGGGGAACGTCACCTCCCGTCCGGTACGGGAGGTGAGCCCGGCCTCGGCAGAGGAGCTCGCCGAGGTGGTGCGCAAGGCGGCCGAGGACGGCCTGCGGGTGAAGACGGTCGGTACCGGCCACTCCTTCACCTCGATCGCGGCCACCGACGGCGTACTGATCAGGCCGGGGCTCCTCACCGGGATCCGGCGGATCGACCGCGACGCGATGACCGTCACGGTCGAGTCGGGCACTCCGCTCAAGCGGCTCAACGTGGCGCTGGCCCGCGAGGGCCTGTCGCTCACGAACATGGGCGACATCATGGAGCAGACGGTCGCCGGGGCCACCTCCACGGGCACGCACGGCACGGGCCGCGACTCCGCCTCGATAGCGGCGCAGATCCGCGAGCTGGAGCTGGTCACGGCGGACGGGCAGCTGCTGACGTGCTCGGAGAAGGAGAATCCGGAGGTCTTCGCGGCCGCCCGGATCGGGCTCGGCGCCCTCGGTGTGGTCACGGCGATCACCTTCGCGGTGGAGCCGGTCTTCCTGCTCACCGCGCGCGAGGAGCCGATGACCTTCGACCGGGTCGCCTCGGAGTTCGACGCGCTGCACGCGGAGAACGAGCACTTCGAGTTCTACTGGTTCCCCCACACGGACAACTGCAACACCAAGCGCAACAACCGCAGCGCGGGCCCCGCCGCCCCGCCCGGGAAGGTCGGCGGCTGGATCGAGGACGAGCTCCTCTCCAACGGGCTGTTCCAGGTGGCCTGCTCGCTGGGCCGTGCAGTCCCGCCGGTCATCCCCTCGATCGCCAAGGTCTCCAGCCGGGCCCTGTCGGCCCGTACGTACACCGACATCCCGTACAAGGTCTTCACCTCGCCGCGCCGGGTGCGCTTCCTGGAGATGGAGTACGCGCTGCCGCGCGAGGCGGCGGTCGCCGCGCTGCGCGAGGTCAAGGCGATGGTCGAGCGCTCGCCGCTCAAGGTGAGCTTCCCGGTGGAGGTGCGCACCGCCCCGGCGGACGACATCGCGCTGTCCACGGCCTCCGGGCGGGAGACCGCCTACATCGCAGTCCACCTCTACAAGGGAACGCCCCACCGCGCGTACTTCACCGCGGTGGAGCGCATCATGACGGCGCACGGGGGGCGCCCCCACTGGGGCAAGGTCCACACCCGTGACGCCGCCTACTTCTCCGAGGTCTACCCGCGCTTCGCCGAGTTCACGGCGCTGCGCGACCGGCTGGACCCGGACCGGCTCTTCGCCAACGACTACCTGCGCCGCGTCCTGGGCGACTGACGGTCAGCCGCCGGTGCCCGGGGCCGGCGCCGACGAGGCCGGCGGGGCCGCCGGATCGGCGGCCCCGGTGGTCGGGGCCCCGGTCGGCGGGGCCGTCGTCGGCGGAGCCGTGGGCTCCGTCGGCTCGGCCGGCTCCGTCGGGTCGGTCGGCTGTGCCGGATCGGTCGCGGGGCCGGTCGGCGTCGGATCGGGCGCCGACCCGCCGTCGGTGGAGCCGGAGGACGTCGCGTCCGGGTCCGGGGTCGCGGTGCCGGTACCGCCGGTGCCCGGGTCGCCCGGGTCCGGCGTGGCGCCCGTCGCGGGGGTGCCGTCACCGTCCTCCCGCTGTCCGGTGTCGCCCGCGGATCCGGAGGGCGTCGGCGCGGGGTTCTCGCCCCGGTCCGGCGCGTCCTGTCCGGAGCTCCCGCCGCCGCGCACGACGGAGCCGAAGGTGGTGGTCCCCTGGGTGCCGCTGAAGTCCTGGCCGGAGACCAGCTCGTAGGCGGTGATGCCGCCCATGGTGACGCCGAAGACCAGGGCCGCGGCGATCGCCGGGCGCTTCCAGCCGCGGACGCGGGTGCCGTGCGTGGTCGCCGCGCCGAACTCCTCGTCGAGCTCCTCACCGGCATGCTCGCCGGTGTGCGCGCCGGTCCGCTCGCCTGTCTGCTCGCCGGTCTGATCCTCGTACGGGAGGGCGTACGCCCCGGGGCGCGCGACCGTGCCGAGCATCATGGTGTGCCGGTCCCCGTCCCCCGCGGGACGCGCGGCCGGGAAGGGCACCTGCCGGGCCTTGGGCTTGGCGGCGGCGGTCGCGTCGCGCACCTGCTCGCCCGTGCGCTTGAACAGGTGCTGGAAGAGCGGTCCGCCGCAGGTGGCGATGACGCTGATCACTCCGGCGCCGACGATCGTGCCGTACACGCCGAGGGTGGAGGCGAGCTTGGCGGCGATGACCGCGGCCAGGGCGCTGCCCGAGACCTGGGCCACGCTCAGGTCGATCCTTCTCCTCGGGGCCCTTTCCCCCTGTCCCACCTCCGTCTTCTCCGGATTCTCCGGTTCGTCCGTGTCGGTCTCCGGCCTGTGACGCATCTCCAACCCCTGATGGCTCATCCGTTCGCCTTGCACCCAGAAGGGACAAATGGGCGAAGTGAATAGTTCCGCTTCTACTGGTTCTGTGAAGAGGGACACGTATGGGGGAAGATCGCGGAGACTCAACTCCCGTACCGCCCGAGAAGTTGGGCGGCGCGCCGGTCCACCCAAGTGGCCCGAATGGAGTACATTGGCGAACCCTGGGTCCGGACGCCTTCACGGGTGCCCGGGATCGGGGAGGGGGCCGAACGCGGCACTCGAACCGGCGGCGTCGCGCACCGCACGGAGACCCGCTGCACAGCGTGACCGTCAGTCACTCTGAGTGGCGAACAGGTAACCGTGCCATAACGGCGCCCCAGGGTCCATGCCCGACACGCCGGGCAACTCGGCAAGGTAGTGGCAGGCTGCACCCGGGCAGGCCACACTCGACTAGCGGAAGCAGCGACGCACGTGACGTCGGCAGGCACCACCCGGGAGGTCCCCATGCCCGAACTGCGTGTCGTGGCCGTCTCCAACGACGGCACACGACTGGTGCTGAAGGCTGCTGACAGCACGGAGTACACACTTCCGATCGACGAGCGGCTCCGCGCCGCCGTGCGCAACGACCGCGCGCGCCTCGGCCAGATCGAGATCGAGGTGGAGAGCCACCTCCGCCCCCGCGACATCCAGGCACGGATACGAGCCGGTGCCTCCGCGGAGGAGGTCGCCCAGCTCGCCGGCATCCCCGTCGACCGCGTACGCCGCTTCGAGGGCCCCGTCCTCGCAGAGCGCGCGTTCATGGCGGAGCGGGCCCGCAAGACCCCGGTCCGCAGGCCCGGGGAGAACAGCGGCCCGCAGCTCGGCGAGGCGGTGCAGGAGCGGCTGCTGCTGCGCGGCGCCGACAAGGACACCGTGCAGTGGGACTCGTGGCGGCGCGACGACGGCACCTGGGAGGTGCTGCTCGTCTACCGCGTCGCGGGCGAGGTCCACACGGCCAGCTGGACGTACGACCCGCCCAGGCGGCTCGTCCAGGCCGTCGACGACGAGGCGCGGGCGCTGATCGGCGAGACGGACGACACGATCGCCGCCGCGCCGGAGCCCAGCTTCCCCTTCGTGCCGCGCATCGCCCGGCTGCCCCGGGACAGGCCCCTCGACCGGGCGCTCGACCGCCAGCTCGACCGGCTGGAGCGGCCCGCCCCGGCGCCCGAGCCGGAGGAGGAGCGGGACTCGCTGACGAGCCTCCTGGAAGCCGTCCCGAGCTTCCGCGGCGACATGATCGTGCCCGAGCCTCCGGACACGGAGCCCTCGGAGGATCCGGAGGCGGAGGAGCCGCCGGCCCCGGCCGCCTCGGCAGGAGCGGGCTCCGCGTACGCCGACGTCCTCATGCCGCGCGCCGTCTCCGGCCACCGCGACCGTCTCACCGGCACCACCGACCGCCAGGCCGAGGCCGACGGCGTCCGCCCCGGCCGCCGCGCCGCCGTGCCCAGCTGGGACGAGATCGTCTTCGGCACCCGGCGCAAGAAGCAGGAGTGACCGTGCGGGACGTGACCCTCACGGGAGTGATCCGCACGGGAACGACCCGCACAAAAGTGATCCGCACGGGATCCGCACAGGAGTGACCGGCGTCCGCGCCGGTACGGGAAGGCCCGCGCCGGGCAGATCGCCGGCGCGGGCCTTTCGCGTCCACACGGCCGCGGGAGCCGCCGAACCGTGCGCGGGATCTACTGCGGGTCCGGTCCCGTGGCCACCGGGCGGGCGGGGTCCCCGGACCACTCCGACCAGGAGCCGGCGTAGAGCGCGGCGGGGATGCCCGCGATCTCCAGGGCCAGGACCTCGTGGGCGCCGGAGACGCCGGAGCCGCAGTAGACCGCGACCGGGGTGTCCCCGTCCGCGCCCAGGGCGGTGAAGCGGTCGCGCAGGGCGCCGGCGCCCAGGAACCGGCCGTCCGCGTCCACGTTCTCCGTCGTCGGGGCCGAGACCGCGCCCGGGATGTGCCCGCCGACCCGGTCGATCGGCTCCACGTCGCCCCGGTAGCGCTCCGCCGCCCGGGCGTCCAGGAGCAGCCCGGCGCGGGCCAGCTCCGCCGCCCCGTCGGCGTCGAGCAGCCCCAGCGCGCCCGGCTCCGGCCGGAAGTCGCCGGGATCCGGCTCGGGGGTCTTCTCGGAGAGCTCTCCCGTCCAGGCCGCGAGGCCGCCGTCCAGGACCCGCACGTCCGGGTGGCCCGCCCAGCGGAGCAGCCACCAGGCGCGGGCGGCGCCCCAGCCGAGACCGCCGTCGTAGACGACGACGGGCCGCCCCGCCGAGACACCCGCCCGGCGCATCGCGGCCCCGAAGGCCGTCACGTCGGGCAGCGGGTGCCGACCGCCGCTCCCGGCCGGTCCCGCGAGGTCCGCGTCCAGGTCGACGTAGACCGCGCCGGGGAGGTGACCGGCCTCGTACGCGGGCCGTCCGGGCGGTCCGGCGAGCGTCCAGCGGACGTCGAGGAGCACCGGCGGCCGCGCCCCTGCCGACTCGCTCAAAAGTTCGCTTGCGGAGATGATGGGGTTCATGGGTGCCATCCTCGCGCAGCCGGCGCGGCCGCGGAGGAACAACCAGGCGCCCTCCCGCGACAACGCGCCCCCCGGAAGGCGGTGCGGCCGGGACGCGCCGCCCGCCCGTCGGTGCGACCATCGGCCATGAGGCACGCGACACGGCCACGACGATGGTCCGAGGAGAGAGTGACGATGACCGAGGCGACTCGGCGCACACCCGGCACACCCTGCTGGGTGAGCCTGATGGTGCACGGGCTTGACGGGACCCAGGAGTTCTACAACGCGCTCTTCGGCTGGGAGTTCGTGCCCGGCCCGCAGCACCTCGGCCCGTACGTCCGGGCCCTGCTCGACGGCAAGGAGGTCGCGGGCATCGGCCAGCTGCCGCCCGACCGGCACCTGCCCATCGCCTGGACCACCTATCTGGCCACCGACGACGCCGACGAGACCTCCGAGACGATCCGCTGCTGCGGCGGCACGGTCGCGGTCGGCCCGCTGGACGCGGGTGAGGCCGGCCGCCTGGCGATCTGCTCCGACCCGGTCGGCGCGGTCTTCGGCATCTGGCAGGCGGAGGCGCACCACGGCACGGTGGCCGCCGGGCCTCCGGGGACCCCGGTGTGGAACGAGCTCCTCACGTACGAGACGTCCTCGGTCGGCAAGTTCTACCGGTCGATCTTCGGGTACGAGGTGGAGCCGGTCGTCTCCGCCGACTTCGACTTCGCCACGCTCCACCTGGACGGACGCCCGGTGGCCTCGCTGCACGGCGTCGGGAACGCGCTGCCCCGGGACCGGGGCGCGCACTGGATGACGTACTTCGAGGTCGACGACACGGACGCGGCCGCCCGGCTCGTCGCGGAGCTCGGCGGTCAGGTGCTGAGGCCGCCGAGGGAGGGCACGGCGGGACGGCACGCGCTGGTGACGGACCCGGAGGGCGCGGTGTTCACGCTCGTCAGGTCCGTCGACCGCTGATCCCCTCGGGGATGTCGACCACTCGTCCCTTCGGGGGTGCGGGTCAGGCCCGGCGGGCCCGGGCGAGGCCGCGGCGGAACCGGGACGTGCCGGTGGCGGCCGACTCCGGGGCGGTGGCCTCCCCCGCGCCCGGCAGGCCGAGCTGGGTGAGCCGCTGGGCGTCGAAGTGGTGCGCGATGCCGGGCTCCGCGTGGTGCTCGGCCAGGAAACGGGTGGCCTCCTCCCGGAGCCCCGGGTGGCTCTTGTGCCGCATGCAGTAGCCGACGGCCCGTACCAGGGGCGCGAGCGAGTCCGGGGCCGCGCCGGGGACCGCGGGCTCCTCTCCCCCTTCCAGGTCCGCGACCAGGTGGTCGACGACGGTGAGCGGGATCCGGTTGCTGTTCTCGAAGGGGGTGAGGCGTTCGAGGACCTCGACCGTGCCCACGCGGGCGATCGGGATGCCGTAGTAGACGGCGGCGGTGAGCATCGCCGTGGAGAAGCAGCCGACGACGAGCCGCGGCCGGCACCGCTCGTAGAAGGTCTCGGCGAGCAGCGGGCCGTCGAGGACCGTCAGCCGTACGCCGAGCTCCGCCGCCTCCTCGTGGAGGGCCTGGGAGTAGCGGACGGGCGCGGTCGGGTGCGGCTTGAAGACCACTGAACCGTGTCCGGCCGCGGCGGCTCCGCGGAGCATCCGTACGTGCAGTTCCTCTTCCTCCTCGGCGGTGAGGAGGTTGAGGGCGGCGAGGTACTGGCCGAGCAGGAGGGCCGTCGGCTCGGCGGCGACGGCGCGCGCGATCGGCGAGTCGGTGTCCGGCGCCCCGTTCCCGTCCGCGTCCGCGCGCTCGTGGGCGCGCTCATCGGCGCGCTCGTCGGCACTGGAGGCTTCGGCGATCTCGGCGAGCACCGCGCGGAAGGCGCTGTCGGGGACGAGCTCGGGCTCGACCCCGTACTCGCTCAGGAGCAGCGGCCGCAGCCCCGGCACCAGGTCGAGGTGGAGGACCCGGCGGATGCGGATGGCGATCGACTGGGCGAGGTCGGAGCGGGTCGGGCCGTAGCTCATGAGGCCGTCCGCGTAGACGTCGACCGAGCTCTCGGGGAAGGCGGCGGCGAGTGCCTTGGCGGGGTTGACCTGGATCGATTCGACGATCAGCTCGACCCGGGCGCTGCCGAGGCCCCAGGCGGTCCGCAGGACGCGCTGCCAGAGCGGGGTCTCCTCGGGCCGGGGTGCCCAGGCGGCGGGGTGGTACGGGTGGATCGTCTCGTTCCAGTCGAGCGTGCCGTCGAAGCGGGCGGCGATCCGCTCGTAGCCGGTCATCGTCTCCAGGCGCAGCGCGGTCTCCGGGATCTCGGCGTTGTGCGAGATCAGCAGGAGGCGGCGGGCGTCCTCGCGGGGGCCGAACTGTCCGGCGTCCAGCGCGGCCGCGAGGGTGGCCGCGCCGTAGAGCGTGGAGACCTGGAAGATCTGTACGCGGCGGGGGTCGGGGGCCGTGCCGGAGGCCATGGCGGAGGTCGTGTCGGGAGCCATGGGTCAGGCGGTCCTTCCGGGTTCGCGCAGGCTCCGGAGGAGGGTGCTGCGCGGGATGTCCATGGTGGTCAGGGTCTCGTCGAGCACATGCTGCGGCATGCGGCGCAGGGCGTCGCCGACGTCGCCGCGCAGCTGTGCGGCGACCTCGGGCTCGTACTTCCCGACCTTGCCCATGTGGAAGGCGATCATCGCGCAGTAGGTGCGGACGGCCTTCGGGAGGAATCGGTCCGCCTCGGCGTCCCGGGAGACGTCGTCGAGCAGGAGATCGTACGAGGGGATGAAGTCCAGCTGCCGGTTGTCGGTGATCTGGGTGAGCGAGGTGGTGACGCCCCGCCGGTAGAAGACACCGTGCAGGGAAAGCGCGGCGAACGTGCTGGCTTTGAGGTGGAGACGCCAGATCCAGAGGCGGTCCTCCGCCGTTCTGAGAGAGGTCTCGAAACGCGAGGCGCCGTTCTCGAAGAGCCGTCCGCTGTAAATGCCGAAGGGAACGAAGGGATAGTCGACCATCGTCACCATGCTGGCGGGCGAGATGCCGTCCCTGGGGTCCATCACCGCGTCGCGGACCTTGGCGGGGGCGTAGCGGATCTGTCGCTTCCGGCCCTCCGCCAGGACGTGGTCGGTACGGGCGAAATCGCAGTCCAGGCGGGAGATTCCGGCGACGGCGGCGCTCAGGTGCCCGGGGGCGTACCAGTCGTCGCCGTCCAGGAAGGTGAGGTAGTCGCCGCGCGCCGCGTCGATTCCGGTGTTGCGCGCCTGGGCGACGCCGAGATTCGTCTCGTGGCGAATGACGGTGGCGTTCGGGAGGCGGTCGCGCCAGCGGTCGAGGATTTCCGGGGTGTCGTCCGTCGAGCAGTCGTCGATCAGCAGGAACTCGAATTCCGGGTTCGCGTTGTTCGCGAGACTGCGCAGGGTGTCGGGAGCATAGGGCCCGACATTGTGGAACGGGACGACGACGGACAGTTTTGGCACTCGGAATCCCCATACTGAATCGAACAATCAAACGCCGGTACGGCGGGCACAGTAGCCGTCCACTTTTCCGGCTGAACGAGCCACGGGTGCACTCCGGGTGAACTCTTGTCGTCCCCGGTGGAAACCCCCGTCAGGGCCGGACGCGGCGGGACCGCCGGTGCAGGAGCGCCGTCGCGGCCAGGGCCAGGAGCGCGGCCGCTCCGGCGGCGCCGCCGAGGCGGAGTCCCGGTGGCCGGAAGGAGCAGCCGACCGTGGTCGCCCGCCCGTCGAGGGGAACGGCGACGAGGCCCTGGTACGCGCGGGCGGGCGCGGCTTCCGCGTCGCCCGCGGCGCAGCGCCAGCCGGAGATCCGGGGCGCGGCGAGCACGGCGACGCCCGTGCTGCCCGGGGGCAGTTCGGCCGTGACGCCGTGGCCGCCGGCGTTCACGCGGGTGGCGCCGGTGGCGGTGAGGTGTCGTACGGCGGAGTCGAGCCGGGCCCGGACGAGGCAGCCGACGGGTTGCGGGGGCAGCCGGATCGCGGCCTCGGGCAGCAGGTCGATCCGCACCTCGCCGGAGTCGGGCACGGTCCCGAGGGCCCGCATGGGGGCGCGCACGGAGGGCGGCTTGCCCTCGAAGTCGACGGCGGTCTCCCCCGCCAGGGTCGCCGAGCCCTTGTACTCGGGGGCCCAGAACCAGACGTCGGAGCCCGCCGGGCAGCGGGCGGTGAGGGTGCGTCCGGTGCGGCGCGTGTCGCGCGGCAGCTCGTACACCGAGGAGCCGAGGAGGAGTTCCTGCCGGACGAAGGCGGAGTCCCCGGGACGCGGGGCGCGTGCCTCGCGCGGGCGGACGGTCACCAGGGGCGGTACGGGGGTGGTGACGGCGGTGACCTCGGCGCGGGGCCGCGCGTCCTGGCGTACCGGCTCCGTCGGCTCCGAGCGGATCCGGGTGCCGATGGAGAAGAGGGCGTCGGTCACGGGGTTGTCGAGGGTGACCGGGTGCCGGCCCTTGGCGTAGGAACCGAAGCCCAGCGCGGAGAGGGTGGAGGAGGTCACGTCGGCGGTGAGACTGCTGTAGACCTCGGCCCCTTGGCCGCCGACGAGCAGGACGTCGTTGCCGCCGGGCACCTCGCCGGGGTCCGTACGGTACCGGGGCCAGGCGTCGGCGCGGGCCGCCTCGCGGGCGGCGGAGGCGTGCCAGGGGCCGATCCGGGGCGACCAGGCGACCTCGCTCCGCTGCTGCTCGTCGATCCGCTTCCCGGTGACGACCGTCTCGCCGGCCTGGGCGGCGACGAGGAGGACCACGGCCAGGACGGGCAGGGCACGGAGAGCGGTCCGCCGGACGCCCTCCCGGGCGAGCAGGGCGGCGACGAGCGCCAGGGCCGCGGCGGCGAGGAAGGCGGGGAAGGTCCAGTCGTCGATGTCGACGCTCCCCCGGGCCGCCCAGGCCAGGACGCCGAGCAGAGTGCCGCCCGCGAGGAGCGCGCTCGGCCGGGGCACGCCCTGGGCGACCGAGAACCAGGCGGCGATGAGCAACAGCCCGCACAGGACGAAGGCCTGACGGTACGGAGCGCCGTTGGGCGAGGCTCCCGCGTGCCAGAGCAGATGGGTGGGCTCCCACTGGAGGGAGAGCGTCACCAGGACGACCGCCGCCGTCCACGCGGCCCGGACGCGCGGGGCGACGGCCCCGTTGAACGGCAGCGTCAGGGCGAGGGCGAGGGCGGGCGTACCGATGAAGAGCGCGGGGCTCGCGACGCTCGCGGTGGCGGGCAGGAACCGGGCGAGGAGGTCCGTCCAGGGGGCGGGCGCGAAGGTGGTCACGGGGGTCGGGTCGGCGACCTTGGTGGCGAGGAAGACGATCACGACGAGCGGCGCGGCGAGCCCGATGCCGATGAGCACGCCCCGGGCGGCGCGGAGCGCTCCCGCGATCCGCTGCCGGGCGGTCGCGCTCTCCTCGGCGGTGAGGAGCCGGACGGCCAGGAAGACGGCCGCGCCGAGGGTGGCCATGTAGGCGGTGTAGAAGTTGGCGATCCAGGCCAGGGCGACGACGACGGGACCGAGGACGGGACGGCGGCCGGTGCGGGCCCACTCGCCGACCAGGCAGAGCAGCGGGAAGGCGACGAGCCCGTCGAGCCACATCGGGACGGTGGCGCCGAGGTTGAGGGTCCAGCCGGAGAGGGCGTACGCGGTGCCGAGCACGGCGGCGACGGGCCAGGGGCCGGGGCGCAGTCGCAGGAGCAGCAGCGCCGCCGCGGCTCCCGCGGCGCTGATCTTGGCGGCGGTGACGACGTAGAGGGCGAGTTCGATCCGGTCCGCGGGGAAGAGGACGACGAGCAGATCGAAGGGGCTGCTCAGGTACGTGCCGATGTCGCCGAGGAAGTTGGAGCCGAAGCCGGAGTTCCAGTTGAGGAAGGCGTCGCCGTGCGTCTCCCCGAGGAGGAGGGCCCGCCAGTAGGCGTGGTACGGCAGGTACTGCTGGCCGAGATCGACGATGTTCCTGGTCACGGGCCCGAAGGGGTACGTGCGGGACAGCGCGGTCGCGAGGCAGAGGAGCGCGGCGGAGAACAGGGAGGCGGCGAGCGGGGCGGCGGCGGCCGGGGCGAGCCGGCCCTCCGGTCGAAGAACCGACCGAAGTGCCGACCGGGCTGCCGACCGGAGAACCGACCGGAAGCCCGGTCGGCGCCGGCCCCCGCCGGCCCCCTCCTCGCCGTCGACCTCGTCGAGCACGGTCTCGGCGGCGGGGGGCACACGTCCTCCAGGGGGCGCACGGAGCGGGGAACGCCCGGAGGGGAAGTCGTCACGGGCCGACCGCCATTACCGCCGAGGCGGGCGACCCGTAACCGATCATCAGGCGGTGTTCCGGTACACCCCGGGTGAACACCCGGTGCCGCGAGGGTGGGTGGTTCAGCCGTTCGAGGCCACGAGCTCGTCGACCGTGCGGGCGACGGTGCCGAACAGGTCGGAGACCGTCGTCAGGCTCGCGACCTGGAGCGCGTCCGACGCGACGACGGTGCCGTCCGGCGCCGGCAGGGGACGGGTGGCGGTGGCCTCGGCGACCACGGTCGGGCGGTAGCCGAGGTTGAAGGCGCCCTGTGCGGTGAAGAGCACGCACATGTGCGTCATGAATCCGGCGATGACGAGGTCGCCGCCGGCGCCGACGCCGAGGTCCTTGAGGGTCTGCTCCAGGTCCGTGGCGTGGAAGGCGTTCGGCACCTGCTTGACGACCACCTTCTCCCCCTCGATCGGGGCGACTTCGGCACTGATCGAGCCGATCTCGGCGCGGATGTCGTACGGGGTGCCCTCGCCGCCGTCGTTCACGACGTGCACGACGGGCGTGCCGGCGGCGCGGGCGGCCGCGAGCAGGCGCGCGCCGGCGGCCACGGCCTCCTCGGCACCTTCGAGCAACATGACGCCGGTGCGGTAGGTGTTCTGGAAGTCGATCATGATCAGGGTGGACTCGCCCAGGCGCGGGAGCTCCTGGGGCAGGCCGATCACCTCGCGCAGGGTGGTGGACGCGGTCATGGTGGTTCCTTTCGGTTCGTTGTCCGCTACGGGACGAGGGAGCGCCGAGCGCCTACGACAGGTCCTTCGTGGCGCCGTCGGGCGCGAGGTCGACGAGCTTCCCGTCGACGCCCTGCTCCCGGAAGGCCTTCACCAGGGACGTCAGGTCCTCGGAGTAGATGTTCCAGCTGTCGGTGTGGACCGGGACGACCTTGCGGGGGTCGAGGTCCTTCGCCACCAGGGCCGCGTTCTTCGAGGTGAGGGTCAGCGGCGCGTTGTCGAGGATCGCGGGCGTGCGGGCGGCACCGGCGAAGAGGACGGCCGTGTCGATGGGGCCGATCTCCTTCCTGACGCGGTCTCCGACCTCCTTGGCCACCTTCACCGAGGCGTTGTCGCCGGAGATGTACGTGGTGGGGACGCCCTTGCCGCTGAGGACGAAGCCGGTGACCTCGCCGTCCGCGCCGCGGTCCACTCCGTCCGGCCCGTGGAGGGCGGGCACCGCGGTGACCGTGACGGTGCCGCCGGAGGTCTTCAGCTCGTGGGTGGCCCAGGCCTTCATGCCGGTGACGTGGTCGCCGAGGCGCTTCCGCGCGCCGGGCGTGGAGAGCACGACGGGCACGGTCCTGAGCAGCTCGCGGCCCGTGTCGTCGAGGTTGTCGTCGTGCTGGTCGTGCGAGAGCAGGACGGCGTCGATCGTGCCGATCCCGTCGGTGCCGACCGCCGGGGCCTGCGTCTTCTCCAGGCCGCTCTTGTACTTCTTCGGCGCGTCGAAGGTCGGGTCGAGCAGGATGCGCAGGCCGCCGACCTCCAGGACCGTGGTCGGCCCGCCGACGTGCGTGGCGGTGAACGCGGCCTTCGCGGCGTCGGGCGCGGCCTCGGCACCGTCGGACGAGGCCGAGGCCTCGGCGGCGTCGGACGTGGCCGAGGCCTTCGCGCCGTCGGCGGTGCCCGTGCCGCCGCAGGCGGCGAGGAGGGCCACGCCCACCGCGGCTGCGACGGCGCCGGTGGCGACGCGGAGGAACGTCGAACGGTTCATCGGGGATTACCAGCTCTCTCATGGCGAACGGGCGACGTCGTCGCGGAGGCGGCCACCCCCCGGACGTTCTTCACGCTAACACATTTCGTAATCATCGATAACGCCGTTCTGTTAGCGCTGTTATCGTGGGAGCCATGTCGACGGCACGAGAGCGCATCCTGGAAGCCACCGAGGAACTGCTCGCCACCAAGGACGCCCTGGCGATCTCGACCCGGGCCATCTGCGACCGGGCGAAGGTCGGCATGCCCGAGATCTATCGCCAGTTCGGCGACAAGCAGGGGCTGCTCACGGCGGTCGCCGACATCGGCTTCGAGCGCTTCCTCGCCGCCAAGAGGCGCAATCCGCTGACGGACGATCCCGTCGCGGACCTGCGGGCGGCCTGGGACAGCCACGTGGCGTTCGCGCTCCGCAACCCGTACCTGTACCGGCTGATGTTCACGCCGACGGGCGACGCCAAGCCGCAGGCGATCAAGGAGGCGCAGGCCATCCTGCTGACGGCGGTGGAGCGCTGCCGGGACGCCGGACGGCTGCGCATGACCCCCGAACTGGCGGGGCAGTCGATCCTCTCCGCCAATGTGGGCGTGTGCATGATGGCGCTGTCGTTCCCCGAACTCTTCGCGGGCGACGACATCTCACGGGCCGTGCGCGACGCCGTGATCGGCAAGGCCACCGGTGACGAGCGCGAGGACACCCGGATCGGTACGGCGACGGTGCTCGCCCAGGCGCTGGTCGGCAGCCTCACGGGCGCGGCCCCCGTCAGCGCAGCCGCCCTCGACCACCTGACCCGCTCGCTCCGACCGCCTACCGCCGCCCCGGAGGCGTAACGGAGTCGAGGGCCAGTGCCTGTCCGACCCTGATCCGCTGGACAGGCCCTGGCACTTCGGAGCGCGACCGCGCCCGGAAGGTGCGCCGGTACGTGTCCGGGGGCACGCCGACCGTGCGGTTGAAGTGCCGGCGCAGCGTCGTGGCGGTGCCCATGCCGGTGGCCGTCGCGATGGCGTCGACGCTGTCGTCGGTGGCCTCCAGCAACTCCTGGGCGCGGCGGATGCGTTGGGTCAGCAGCCACTGCAACGGAGTGGTGCCGGTCGCCGCCCTGAAGTGGCGGCCCAGGTTCCGGGAGCTCATCCGCGCCCGGCGGGCCAGGTCCTCCACGGTCAGCGGGCGGTCGAGCCGTGCGACGACCCAGGGGAGCAGCGCGGTGAGCGGGTGGTCTTCCTGGGCGGGCACCGGGGCGGTGACGAACTGGGCCTGGCCGCCTGCCCGGTGCGGGGGTACGACCAGGCGGCGGGCGACCGTGTTGGCGACCGCCGAGCCGTGGTCGAGGCGGACCAGATGCAGGCACAGGTCCATCGCCGCGGCCTTGCCGGCGGAGGTGAGCACGCTGCCGTTGTCCACGTAGAGCACGTCCGGGTCGACCTCGACGCGGGGGTAGCGGTCGGCCAGGGCCTGGGTGTGTCCCCAGTGCGTGGTCGCGCGCCGGCCGTCGAGCAGCCCGGCGGCGGCCAGGACGAACGCGCCGGTGCAGAGGGAGGCCACCCGGGCGCCCGCCTCGTGGGCCGCGCGCACGGCGTCGACGAGCTCGGCGGGCGGGTCCACGTCGACGTCGGCCCAGCCGGGGACGATCACCGTGTCGGCGTAGGGCAGCCGGTCGAGTCCGTGGTCGGGCTCCAGGTGGAACCTGCCGACCCGCACGGCGCTCGGCCCGTGGACGGTGAATGCGTACCAGGGGTCGACCAGGTGGGTCAGGTCGGAGCCGAAGACCTCGTAGGCCACGGAGAGTTCGAAGTGCAGCATTCCGTCGGTGACGGCCAACGCGACTGTCTTCATGTCCGAAATTGTACGCACCATGTCGTTCCAGACACTCACCTTCGCGGATCTCCACCGTGCAAGATGTTCACAGTTGAACAAACGAGAGCGGCACGAGAGCGGTAGGAGAAGTCGATGACAGCGGGTCAGACGGTAGCGGTGTTCGGTGCCTACGGGCACACCGGTCGTTTCGTGGTGGCGGAGTTGCTGAACCGGGGGTTCGCCCCGGTCCTGACCGGACGCGACGCGGACAAGCTGGCGGCGCTCGCCGCCTCCCACCCGGGCCTCGCCGTCCGGCCGGCCACGGTCGACGACCCGGCCTCGCTGGACCGCGCCCTGGCCGGCACGGACGCCGTGATCAACGTCGCCGGGCCCTTCGCCTCGACCGCGGCCCCGGTGATCGAGGCGGCGCTGCGCGCCGGGATCCCGTACGTGGACGTGGCCGCCGAGCTGGAGGCCAACGCCGACACGTTCGCCCAGTTCGCGGACCGCGCCGCCGAAGCCGGCACGGTCGTGATCCCGGCGATGGCCTTCTTCGGCGGCCTCGGCGACCTGCTGGTCACCGCGGCGATGGGCGACTGGACCTCGGCCGACGAGGCGCACGTCGCGTACGCGCTGAGCAGCTGGCACCCCACCGCCGGAACCCGCAGCGCGGGCACCGTCTCCCGGGAGCGCAGGGAGGGCCGGCGCGTCGTGTTCAGCGAAGGCCGGATGCAGTACCGCGACGACGCCCCGCCGACGCTGAAGTGGTCCTTCCCCGACCCGACGGGCGTCCGGTCCGTCATCGGCGAGTTCACCATGGCCGACGTCGTCACCGTCCCGAGCCACCTGGCCATCCCCGAGGTGCGCACCTACATGAATGTGGAGGCGGCCAAGGACGTGATCGCTCCGGAGACGCCGGCGCCCACCGCGGTCGACGAGAGCGGGCGCTCGGACCAGACCTTCGTCGTCGACGTCGTCGTGCGCTCCGGCGACGAGGAGCGGCGCGCCACGGCGAGCGGCCAGGACATCTACGCCTTCAGCGCGCCGCTCGCGGTGGAAGCGGTCCACCGCGTCCTCACGGGACGGATCAGGACGGTCGGCGTCGCCTCGGCCGGTGCGATCTTCGACGCGCCCGACTTCCTCCGCGCGCTGTCCGAGCAGACGTCGCTGTCCCTCGAACCGCGTGGGTGATGCGCCGGTCAGGCGTTGTTGACGGGGAGGACGTCCGGCGAGAGGGCGCCCGCGTGGGCCGTGGCCGAGGTCATGAGACGGCGGTGGTGGCGACGGCAGAGGACCTCGTAACCGACCTCCCCCGCCGGTCGGTTCACGTCCCCGACCACCACCTGGGCACCCTCGACGACCATCTGGCCGCCCACCGTACGGGCGTTGTGCGTCGCCCTGGCCCCGCACCAGCAGAGCGCCTCGACCTGGAGCTGCTCCAAGCGGTCCGCGAGCTCGATCAGGCGCTGGGAGCCGGGGAAGAGCTTGGTCCGGAAGTCGGTGGTGATGCCGAAGGCGAAGACGTCCAGGCCGAGGTCGTCGACGATACGGGCGAGCTGGTCGATCTGCTCGGGCGCGAGGAACTGCGCCTCGTCCACGATGACGTAGTCCGCCCTGCCGCCCTGGGACAGCTGGGCGACGAGGTACGCGTACAGGTCCATGCCCTGCGGAGCCTCGACCGCCTCCGTCACCAGGCCGAGCCGCGAGGACAGCTTGCCCTCGCCCGCCCGGTCGTCACGGGTGAAGATCACGCCCTGGAGCCCGCGCGCGTCCCGGTTGTGGGCGATCTGGAGGGCCAGGGTGCTCTTCCCGCAGTCCATGGTTCCGGAGAAGAAGACCAGCTCGGGCATGACAGGCCGGGGACCTTTCGGGTCGTGGGGGGAAAGTGGGGGCGTCGGGGGGTCAGGAACGGACTTCGAGCAGCGGGACGAGCTGCTCCGCGGGGGTCATGGACCCGTGCATGCCGACCATCGCCGACTCGTGGGGCTCGTTGACGGACGCGGTGATCGCGACGTCGTCGTGGGCCGCGGCGACCACGTCGCCGATCCTGCCGTACACCCGCTCGTCGATCTCGTCGCCGAACCAGCCGAGGGCGATGGCCTCGTCCCGGCTCGCCACCCAGAACTGCTCGCCGATCACCTCGCGCCAGCAGGTGAGGACGTCCGCCTCGGCGCCGGGCACGGCGTACACATGGCGGGCACGGCCCTCGCCGCCGAGCAGGGCCACGCCCGCGCGCAGCTCCCAGTCCTCGTCGAAGTCGATGCGGTGCTGCTCGTCGAAGGGGATGTCGACCATGCCGTGGTCGGCCGTGACGTACAGCGCGGAGCGGGGCGGCAGCTGCTCGGCGAGGCGCTGCACGAGCCGGTCGACGAACATGAGCTGTCCGCGCCAGGCGTCGGAGTCGATGCCGAAGCGGTGTCCCGCGCCGTCGAGTTCGCTGTAGTACGTGTAGACGAGCGAGCGGTCGCCGGCGGCGAGCTGCTCGGCCGCGAAGTCCATGCGCTCCTCGCCGGAGAGCCGCCCGTGAAACGTTCCGCCGCTGAGCGCGACCTGCGTGAGCGGGGTCTGCTCGAAGATCGGGGAGGACACCTGCGCGGTGTGGATCCCGGCCTCGTGCGCCAGCTGGAAGACGGTGGGGTACGGCTGCCAGACGCGCGGCTCGGTCCACGGCCGCCAGCGCAGCTGGTTCATCAGCTGGCCGGTGTCGGGGTTGCGCACGGTGTAGCCGGGCAGCCCGTGCGTGCCGGGGTAGCGGCCGGTGCCGACCGAGGCGAGCGAGGTCGCGGTGGTGGCGGGGAAGCCGGCGGTGACCGGGCGGCCCGTGCCGCCGCGCGAGGAGCCGAGGAGCGAGGTCAGGTACGGGGCCTCGTCCGGATGGGCCGCGATCTGCTCCCAGCCGAGTCCGTCGATCAGGAAGACGCAGTTCCGGTCGGCCGGGGCCAGCTCGGCGATCCTCGGGGCGAAGCCGGGGACGCCCTGCGCCGCGACGAGCGTCGGGAGCAGGTCGCCGAGGGAGCCGAAGGTGTACTCGGGCACCGGCGCGGTGTCCGGGGACAGCGGAACCGGATCGTCGGGCCAGCCCTGGGCGACGGCGGTGGGCTGGACCATCAGCGAGTGGTCGCGGCGGTGGCCGCGATGGCTTCGGAGAGCGCCTGGGCGAAGGCGAGGGTCTGCCGGACGGTGTCCGGGCCGTCGCCGGCGTCGCTCACCCGCAGACTGAGGTCGTCGGCGGTGGCGTTGCCCGTGTAGCCGTGGTCGGCGTCGCAGTTGGGGTCGCCGCAGGCGGCGGGCTCCAGGTCGATGCGGGAGACGGCGCCCCAGCCGATGGTGAGCACGACCTCGCGGGGCAGCGTGCCCGGGGTGTACGACTCGGGGTTGGCGACGACACGGCTGACGACGACCGAGGAGATCCGGTCGAGCTTCACGGACTCGGTGGACGTCGTGGCGTACGGCGTCGGGGAGCTGGTGTCGGCGGCCTGCTCGTCGGTGTGGCTCACGATGAAGCGGTGCGGCGTCAGGACGAGGACGGTGACGTGGCGCCGGACCTCGTTCGCGTCGAAGGTGGTCTCCTGGTGCACCACGTACGACGCCACGGCCTCGCCGCCGACGGCGGCCTCCACCGCCTCGGCCACGAGGGCCGGGTAGTAGCCGCTGCGCTCGATCGCCGCGCGCAGCCCCTGGGTCGTCGTACCGCTCTTCGCCATGGACTCCATCCTACGGGGCCCTGGGCCCCCTCAGATCCTCAGTAACTCGGCAGGCGGCGCGGGCCGAGGTCCGTCCGGGGCGGGGGCGGGGCCAGCCGGACGGTGGCCCCGAGGACGGAGAGTCCGCCCGGGGCCACGACGACCGGCTCCAGGGAGACCGCCACCACCTCCGGGTGGTCGTCGACGAGCCGGGAGACCCTGAGGAGGAGTTCCTCCAGGGCGGGGGCGTCGACCGGGGCGGATCCGCGCCAGCCGAAGAGCAGCGGAGCGGTGCGGATCGAACGGACGAGCTCGGCGACGTCCCGGTCGGTGGCCGGGACCAGCCGGTGGGCCGTGTCGCCGAGGAGCTCGGAGGCCGCGCCGGAGAGCCCGAAGGAGAGGACGGCTCCGACGGCGGGGTCGATGGCGGAGCGGACCAGGGTGTCGACGCCCCGGGGCACCATCGCCTGGACGACGGGCTGGAGCTCCTCGGGCTTGCCGAGGACCTCGGTCACCTCGGCGTAGGCGGTACGGAGCTGCTCCTCGGTGGCCAGGTCCAGCCGGACGCCGCCGAGGTCGGGGCGGTGGCGCAGGTGGGGCGCGGTCGTCTTGAGCGCGACGGGGTAGCCGAGGCGGCGGGCGGCGGCGACGGCCTCGTCGGGGGTGGGTGCGGGGAGCGTGGGCAGGACGGTGATCCCGTACCGCGAGAGCAGCTCCCCCGCGTCCGCGGTGTCGAGGGTCACACCCCGCGCGTCCGCGTCGCCGCCGGCGCCGAGCACGCGCTCGATGAGCGCGGCGGCCCCGCCCTCGTCGATGTCCTCGTACTCGGGCACGCGCCCGGGCTCGGCGGCCTGCCGCCGCCACTGCCCGTACCGCACGGCCTCGGCCAACGCCCGCACGGCCCGCTCGGCGGCGGGATAGGCGGGAATGGTCGCCTGCGGGTCGGTGGGCGGGGGGACTGCGGAGCCGGGGGCGGTCGGGTCGGCGGAGCCGGGGGCGGCCCCCTCGGTGGCCGGCGTGGCCCTGTCGGTTCCGGCATCGCCGGTCGCCGTGCTGGTCGCCGGGCCGGTCGTGCGGGCGTTGGGCGCGCCGTCCGCCGCTCCGGTCACCGCTCCGTCCGCCGCCGGACGGGCCGGAGTCGACACCGTACGGCTCCCCGTCGGCGCCGGCCGGGTGCTCGTCGCGACCGCGAGGGCCTCCGCGAGGCCGCCCATCTCGACGTGGACGACGACGACGGGCTTCGCCGGGGCGGGGACGGACGCGACGGCCTCGCGCAGGGAGGCCGCGAGGACCTCCCCGTCGCCGGACTCGGTGGCACCGTTCTCCCCGACCCACGGGATCGCGGTCACCACGACCGCGTCGGACGTCTCGTCCGCGAGCGCCGCCGCCAGCGCGTCCCGGAAGTCCGTCGGGCCCGCCGCGGTCGTCAGGTCGAGCGGCCGCAGCGGACGCAGCCCCTCGGTCAGGCACGCGTCGTACGTGAGGAGGCCGAGCGACTCGGAGTTGCCGAGGATCGCGACCCTGGGCCCGGCCGGCAGCGGCTGGGCGGCGAGGAGCAGTCCGGCGTCCACGAGTTCGGTGACCGTGTCGACGCGGATCACCCCGGCCTGGCGCAGCAGCGCGGAGACCGTGGCGTGCGGGATGCGGGTGACGGGCACCCGGTGGCCGGGCGGCGCGCTGCCGCTGTGCCGGGCGCCCTTGACGACCACGACGGGTTTGACCGCGGCGGTGCGGCGGGCCAGCCGGGTGAACTTCCGGGGGTTGCCGATCGACTCCAGATAGAGGAGGACGACGTCCGTCCCCGGGTCGTCGTACCAGTGCTGGAGGAAGTCGTTGCCGGAGACGTCGGCGCGGTTGCCGGCCGAGATGAAGGAGGAGAGCCCCGCGCCGTGCCGGTGGAGCCCGGCGAGGAGCGCGATCCCGATCGCGCCGGACTGGGTGAAGAGCCCGATCCGCCCGGCGGCCGGCATGTGGGGGGCGAGCGAGGCGTTGAGCCGGACGTCCTCGGAGGTGTTGATGATCCCGAAGGCGTTGGGCCCGATGATCCGCATCCCGTACGAGCGGGCCTGCCGTACGAGCTGGCGCTGCCGCTCCCGGCCGGCCGGGCCGCTCTCCGCGTACCCGGCGGAGAGGACGACGAGGCCCCGCACCCCGTGCTCGCCGCAGTCGGCGACGACCTCCGGCACCCGCTCGGCGGGGACCGCGACGATCGCCAGGTCCACCGGTTCGCCGATGGCGCCGACGGAGGGGTGGGCGGGGATGCCGTCGAGCTCGGCGGGCCCGTCGGTGAGCGCGGCGTTCACCGCGTGGACGCGGCCGGTGAAGCCGGCGCCGAGGAGGTTGCGGAGGACGGTCCGGCCGACGCCGCCGGGTGCGCGCCCGGCGCCGACGACGACGACGGACCGGGGGGTGAGGAGCCGCTGGACTGATCGCGCCTCCGCCCGCTGCTCCCGCGCGCGCTGGACGGCGAGGGAGCGGACGGTCGGTTCGAGGTCGAGGTGGAGCCGTACGGAGCCGTCCTCGAAGCTCCGCTTCTGGGTGTAGCCCGCGTCGGTGAAGACCTTGATCATCTTGTTGTTGGCGGGGAGCACCTCCGCGGCGAAGCGCCGGATGTCCCGCTCGCGCGCGACCGCCGCGATGTGTTCGAGGAGGGCGGAGGCGACTCCGCGCCCCTGGTGCGCGTCCTGGACGAGGAAGGCGACCTCGGCCTCGTCGGCCGGTCCCGAGGCAGGCATGCCCCGGTCGTCGATGCGGTCGTAGCGGACGGTGGCGATGAACTCCCCGCCCACGGTCGCGGCGAGACCCACCCGGTCGACGAAGTCGTGATGGGTGAACCGGTGGACGTCCTTGGCGGAGAGCCGGGGGTAGGGCGCGAAGAAGCGGTAGTACTTCGACTCGTCCGACACCTGCTCGTAGAAGCTGACCAGCCGGTCGGCGTCATCGGCGGTGATGGGCCTGATGCGCGCGGTGCCGCCGTCCCGGAGCACCACGTCGGCCTCCCAGTGATCGGGATAGGCGTGCTCCGGTGATGCCGGTCGATCCGCCGCTTCCGACTGCTCCGACGCGCTCTGCATGGGGCCAGCCTACGGCCGGTGTACGACACCGGCACCGGTCGCGCGGCAGGGGCGTGCCGTGCAAGGTGGGGAGGACCGAAAGGCGGTCCGATCCGGGCCGAAGGTCGGCACGAGCACCGCGCGTCCCGTGAGAGACTGGTCTAGACAACCCGCTTGAGACTTGAAGGGCAACACCATGGCTGAGCGCCGCGTCAACGTCGGCTGGGCCGAGGGCCTCCACGCCCGCCCCGCGTCCATCTTCGTCCGTGCCGCCACGGCTTCCGGCGTTCCGGTGACGATCGCCAAGTCCGACGGCAACCCCGTGAACGCCGCCTCGATGCTCGCGGTGCTCGGCCTGGGCGCGCAGGGCGGCGAGGAGATCACCCTCGCTTCGGACGCCGACGGCGCCGAGGCCGCGCTGGACCGTCTCGCGAAGCTGGTCGCCGAGGGGCTCGACGAGCTCCCCGAGACCGTCTGACCCCGCCTTTCCCGTACGACGAGACCGCGGCCGCCGGAATTCCGGCAGCCGCGGTTTTCGCTTTTCCGAAACTTACGGAAACTCACGGAACCTTCCGGAATCCTCTGGAGCCTTCCGATGCCGATGTTTTCAGGCAGCACAATTCGGCTCCAGCGAATTTCTCTTCTTTGTATACGGTGCGCATGTTAATTCCGGCCGCTCGCCGTGTTGACGACATGTTGCGAAACCCTCACGCGCCCGCGCTCCGGCTTTTTGAGCCGGTGCAGCCCCAGCGAGCGCTCCGCGTGCAGCGCGGTCAGCGCCCTGGCCCGCTCGGCGTCGCCCCGCGCGACCGCGTCCACGATGGCGCCGTGCTCGGACCAGGCCTCCACGGCGTGGGCGGGCTGGTCGACCGCGTACATCCAGGCGATCTTGTGCCGCAGCTGGGTGAGCAGCGCCGTCAGGGCCGGACTGCCGGAGGCCTGCGCGAGCGTCTCGTGGAACCAGCCGCCGAGTGAGCGCAGGTCCTCGCCCTGGCCGCGCCTGGCCCGCTCCTGACCCAGTCTGACCAGGCCGCGCAACACCTTCAGGTGTGCCTCGGTGCGGCGCTGCGCGGCGCGGGCGGCGCCCAGGGGTTCGAGCAGGGCCCGCATGTCGAGCAGATCGGCCGCCTCCTGCTCCGTGGGCTCGGCGACATGGGCGCCGGCGTGGCGGCGGGTGACGACGAAGCCCTCGGACTCCAGGGTGCGCAGGGCCTCGCGGACCGGGACGCGGGAGACCCCGTAGCGTCGCGCGAGCTGCTCCTCGGTCAGCCGCGCGCCCCGCTCGAAGACACCGGAGACGATGTCGTCCCGGATCGCCGTGCATACCGATTGCGCGGGAACGCGCATGTCCGACCTCCGCCTTGATCCGCGAGAGACAATTCGAGCGACGCCTGTTCTGCGTCTGTTCCGCAAGTGTCCTGCGACTCTATTGCAGCAGGCCGGAATTTCCGATGGCCCCATGGAATCCGGCGATATGTTTCGGGCAGCGAAAAGCCCCGGCTCAGTACGAGCCGGGGCTTTTGCGACGCGATCCGCCGGGTGTCAGAGGCTGACGCCGCGGGCGCGGAGGTACGAGATGGGGTTCAGGTCGGAGCCGTACTCGGAGCTCGTCCGCGCCTCGAAGTGGAGGTGCGGGCCGGTCGAGTTGCCGGACGAGCCCGAGATGCCTATCTGCTGGCCCGGCTCGACGGTCTGGCCGACGTAGACCCCGATGGACGAGAGGTGACCGTACTGGGTGTACGTGCCGTCGTTCATCTGGATGACGATGTTGTTGCCGTACGCGCCGCCCCAGCCGGCCTCGACGACGGTGCCGGAGCCGACGGAGACGACCGAGCTGCCGTAGGAGGCGTGGAAGTCGATGCCGGAGTGGCTGCCGGAGGACCAGAGCGAGCCGCCGGTCTTGTACCCGGTGGTGACGTACGAGCCGGCCACGGGGAGCTGGAAGGAGTTGAGGCGGCGGCGCTCGGCCTCGCGGGCGGCGCGCTCGCGGTCCTCGCGGACTTCCTTGGCGCGGGCCTCGGCCTTGCGCTTCGCCTCGGCACGAGCCTCGGCCTGGGCCTTCGCCTTGGCGATGGCCTCGAAGGCCTCCTGCTCCTGGGCGGCGGCCTGGGCGTCGATCCGGTCCGCGAGCGAGTCCTCGGTGATCACCTGCGTGAGGCCGGTGTCCTCGACGGAGCGGTTGTCCGTGTCGGCGGCGAGCGCCGGGGAGGCGAAGGTTCCGATGACGCCGGTGGTGGCGAGCGTCGCTACGCCGGCGATGCCCACGCTGCGGCGCGCCATCCGGCTCGGACCACGATGCTTCCCGGTGGCACGGGTGAACGCCATGTAGGGGCTGATCCTTTCCTTCCTTCTCGCCTACCGGGTTAGCTGACGGGTTCGGAGCAGGAAGGTCTCCTACGAGCCCCTCCGCACATGGCGAAGGCGCCCGATTCACCCCAGGGACTGTGTGGGTCCCCGGCTCCCCAGGCTCGCGCCTGACGGGGACTCGGCGATGACTGTCCGCTGCCGCGACTGCGGCACGTGCACTGACGAACAGCCGGACCGACGCTATGCGGATCGTCTTTCAATCACCAAACAGACACGCCTGTTTGTAAGACATGCCACAGGGCAGACGGTCACCCTTGCCCCCAATCCGGACAAAACGGAAGGCCTCGGCGAAAGCGGGACGTCGAGGCCTTCCGCCGGTGATCGGCGCGGGCGATCAGCCGGTCACGACGGTGACTTCACCGATGCCGAGCGCACGCACCGGCTCCGCGATCTCCGCCGCGTCGCCCACGAGCACGGTGACGAGCCGGTCCACCGGGAAGGCGTTGACCACGGCGGCGGTCGCCTCGACCGTGCCCGTCTCGGCGAGCCGCGCGTACAACTGGGCCTGGTAGCCGTCCGGGAGGTGCTGCTCGACCTGGTCGGCGAGCGTCGCGGCGACCGAGGCGGCCGTCTCGTACTTGAGCGGCGCCACGCCCACCAGGTTCTGCACGGCAGTCTCGCGCTCGGCGTCGGTGAGGCCCTCCGCCGCGAGGGTCCGGAGCACCTTCCACAGGTCGTCAAGTGCCGGGCCGGTGTTGGGGGTGTCCACCGAGCCGCTGATGGCGAGCATCGAGGCGCCGTTCCCCTCGGCGTCCGAGCGGAGCACCTGGCCGAAGGCCCGCACGCCGTACGTGTAGCCCCTCTCCTCGCGCAGGACCCGGTCGAGCCGCGAGGTCAGCGTGCCGCCGAGGCAGTACGTGCCGAGGACCTGGGCCGCCCAGACGCTGTCGTGGCGGTCCGGACCGATCCGGCCGATCAGCAACTGGGTCTGGACCGCGCCCGGACGGTCGACGATGACGACCCGTCCGGTGTCGTCGGCGGTGATCGGCGGCATCGGCAGCGCCTCGGCCGGCTCGCCCGTCCAGGCGCCCAGCGTCTCGGCGAGGACCTTCTCCAGGTCGACGCCCGTCAGGTCGCCCACCACCACGGCGGTGGCCGTGCCGGGGCGGACGTACGCCTCGTAGAAGGCGCGGACCGCGGCGGCGTCGATCGCGGCGACCGTCTCCTCCGTGCCCTGACGCGGCCGGGACATCCGGGCCGCGGCCGGGAAGAGCTCCTTGGAGAGCTGCTTGGCTGCGCGGCGGCTCGGGTTGGCCGTCTCGTGCGGGATCTCGTCGAGGCGGTTGCGCACGAGGCGCTCGATCTCGGTGTCCAGGAAGGCCGGGGCGATCAGCGCCTCGGAGAGCAGCCCGAGCGCCTTGGGCAGCCGGGAGACCGGCACCTCCAGGGAGACCCGTACGCCCGGGTGGTCCGCGTGCGCGTCGAGCGTGGCGCCGCAGCGCTCCAGCTCGGCCGCGAACTCCTCGGCGCCACGCTGGTCCGTGCCCTCGGAGAGCGCGCGGGCCATGATCGTGGCGACGCCGTCGAGACCGGCCGGCTCGGCGTCCAGCGGGGCCGGCAGGAAGATCTCCACGGCCACGACCTGCTGGCCGGGGCGGTGGCTGGTCAGCACCGTCAGACCGTTGGCCAGGGAGCCGCGGTCCGGGGCCGGGAAGGCCCAGGGCCGGGCGACGCCCGGCTCGGGCTGCGGGTGGAAGTCCATGCTCGTCAAAGACACGGCAGCGTCGGTCACTGGTCCGCTCCCTCTTCCTCGTCGCTGTCGCTCTCGCTCTGTTCGGTGGCCACCGGCTCGTAGACGAGCACCGCGCGGTTGTCGGGGCGCAGCCGGGCCTTGGCGGCCGCCTGCACCTCCTCCGCGGTGATGTCGAGGACCCGGTCGACGGCGGTGAGGGCGAGCTGCGGGTCGCCGAACAGCACGGCGAACCGGCACAGTTCGTCGGCGCGGCCCGCGACGGTGCCGAGCCGGTCGAGCCACTCGCGCTCCAACTGGGCCTGCGCGCGCTCCATCTCCTCGGCCGTGGGGCCCTCGGCGGCGAACCGGGCGAGCTCCTCGTCGACGGCCGCCTCGATCTGCGGGACCTCGACGCCGCCGGAGGTCTTGACGTCCAGCCAGCCCAGCGAGGGGGCCCCGGCGAGCCGCAGCAGGCCGAAGCCGGCGGCGACGGCCGTCCGGTCCCGGCGGACCAGGCGGTTGTGCAGGCGGGAGGACTCGCCGCCGCCGAGGACCGTCAGGGCCAGGTCGGCGGCGTCGCACTCGCGCGTGCCGTCGTGCGGCAGCCGGTAGGCGGCCATGAGCGCGCGGGCCGGGACCTCCTCGACGAGGACCACACGCTGCTCCCCGCCCATGACGTCGGGCAGCGAGCCGTCACGCGGGGGCAGCTTGCCGTCGTGGGAGGGGATCGAGCCGAAGTACTTCTCGACCCAGGCGAGGGTCTGCTCCGGGTCGATGTCGCCGACGACCGAAAGCACCGCGTTGTTCGGCGCGTAGTACGTGCGGAAGAAGGCCCGCGCGTCCTCCAGCGTCGCCGCGTCCAGGTCGGCCATGGAGCCGATCGGCGTGTGGTGGTACGGGTGGCCCTCCGGGTAGGCCAGCGCGGTCAGCTTCTCGAAGGCCGTGCCGTACGGCACGTTGTCGTACCGCTGGCGGCGCTCGTTCTTGACGACGTCCCGCTGGTTCTCCATGGACTCGTCGTCCAGGGCGGCGAGCAGCGAGCCCATGCGGTCGGCCTCCAGCCAGAGCGCGAGCTCCAGCTGGTGGGTGGGCATGGTCTCGAAGTAGTTGGTGCGCTCGAAGCTCGTCGTGCCGTTGAGCGAGCCGCCCGCGCCCTGCACCAGCTCGAAGTGCCCGTTCCCCTGGACCTGCTTCGAGCCCTGGAACATCAGGTGCTCGAAGAGGTGGGCGAGGCCCGTGCGGCCCTCGACCTCGTGGCGCGAACCGACGTCGTACCAGAGGCAGACCGCGGCGACCGGGGTCAGGTGGTCCTCCGAGAGCACCACGCGCAGGCCGTTCGCCAACCGGTGCTCGGTCGCTGTCAGGCCGCCGGAGCCGGCCTCGGCCGTGGCCGTGTGACCCATGGGCATGTACGTCCCTTCGATCGCGATGTGAAAAAGTCCTGCCACTGTATGCAAGCGCGCCGACACCTGGCGAAGTTCCCGCCCCTTCCAGATGTCCCTCTTCCGGGTCGCGGTCGGCGTTGTCGGTGGCACGGTCCACAATGGTCCGCGTCAGATCAACCTTGTTGGTGAAGGAGCCGCAGCCGCGATGGCCCGCCGCAGCACGAAGACACCGCCGCCGGACGACGCGTACGAGGAGAGGATCCTCGACATCGACGTCGTCGACGAGATGCAGGGCTCCTTCCTCGAGTACGCGTACTCGGTGATCTACTCGCGCGCTCTCCCCGACGCCCGCGACGGCATGAAGCCCGTCCAGCGCCGCATCGTCTACCAGATGGGCGAGATGGGGCTCCGGCCCGACCGCGGGTTCGTGAAGTGCGCCCGCGTCGTCGGCGAGGTGATGGGCAAGCTCCACCCGCACGGCGACGCGTCCATCTACGACGCCATGGTCCGCATGGCGCAGCCCTTCTCCATGCGGCTGCCCCTCGTCGACGGCCACGGCAACTTCGGCTCCCTCGGCAACGACGACCCGCCCGCCGCCATGCGGTACACGGAGTCGCGGATGGCTCCGGCCGCGCTGATGATGACCGAGTCCATCGACGAGGACACGGTCGACTTCACGCCGAACTACGACGGCCAGGAGCAGGAGCCGGTGGCACTGCCCGCCGCCTATCCGAACCTGCTGGTCAACGGCGCGTCCGGGATCGCGGTCGGCATGGCGACGAACATGCCGCCGCACAACCTCGGCGAGGTGATCGCGGCGGCCCGCCACCTGATCCGCCACCCGGGCGCCGACCTCGAGACGCTGATGCGCTTCGTGCCCGGCCCCGACCTGCCGACCGGCGGCCGGATCGTCGGCCTGTCCGGCATCAAGGACGCGTACGAGAACGGCCGCGGCACGTTCAAGATCCGCGCCACGGCCACCGTGGACAACGTGACGGCGCGCCGCAAGGGCATCGTCGTGACCGAGCTGCCCTTCACGGTCGGCCCCGAGAAGGTCATCTCCAAGATCAAGGACCTCGTCGGCTCCAAGAAGCTCCAGGGCATCGCCGACGTCAAGGACCTCACGGACCGCAACCACGGCCTGCGTCTCGTCATCGAGATCAAGAACGGCTTCGTGCCGGAGGCGGTCCTGGAGCAGCTCTACAAGCTGACGCCGATGGAGGAGTCCTTCGGCATCAACAACGTGGCGCTGGTGGACGGTCAGCCACTCACGCTCGGCCTCAAGGAGCTCCTGGAGGTCTACCTCGACCACCGCTTCGAGGTCGTCCGGCGCCGCTCCGAGTTCCGCCGGACCAAGAAGCGCGACCGGCTGCACCTGGTGGAGGGCCTGCTCGTCGCGCTCCTCGACATCGACGAGGTCATCCGGCTCATCCGGGAGAGCGACAACTCCGCCCAGGCCAAGGAGCGCCTGAAGGAGCGCTTCTCCCTGAGCGAGATCCAGACGCAGTACATCCTGGACACCCCGCTGCGCCGCCTCACCAAGTTCGACCGCATCGAGCTGGAGACCGAGCGCGACCGGCTCAACGGCGAGATCGACGAGCTGACCGGCATCCTGGACTCCGACGCGGAGCTGCGGAAGCTGGTCTCGGCGGAACTGGCCGCGGTCGGCAAGAAGTTCGCCACCGACCGGCGGACCGTCCTGCTCGAATCGGCGGGCGCGCCCGTCGCGGCCGTCCCCCTGGAGGTCGCGGACGACCCGTGCCGGGTGCTGCTCTCCTCGACGGGTCTGCTGGCCCGTACGGCGACGGCGGAGCTGCCGCCGGCCGAGCCGGACGCGCCGCGCACCAAGCACGACCTGATCGTGTCGGCGGTGGCCGCCACCCAGCGCGGTGACGTCGGCGCGGTGACCTCGTCCGGCCGGCTGCTGCGGGTCGCGGTGATCGACCTGCCGCAGCTCCCGGACACCGCGGCCGCCCCCAGCCTCGCGGGCGGCGCCCAGCTCTCGGAGTTCCTGTCCCTGGAGGCGGACGAGTCGGTGGTCTGCCTGACCACGCTCGACGAGTCCTCGCCGGGTCTCGCCCTCGGCACGCTGCAGGGCGTGGTGAAGCGCGTGGTGCCGGACTACCCGGCGAACAAGGACGAGCTGGAGGTCATCACCCTCAAGGACGGCGACCGGATCGTCGGCGGGACCGAGCTGCGGACGGGCGAGGAGGACCTGGTCTTCATCACCTCCGACGCCCAGCTGCTGCGCTACCCGGCCGCGCAGGTACGGCCCCAGGGCCGGCCGGCCGGCGGCATGGCGGGCGTCAAGCTGACCCAGGGCGCCGAGGTGCTCTCGTTCACGGCCGTGGACCCGGCGGTGGACGCCGTGGTCTTCACCGTCGCGGGCTCCACCGGCACGCTGGACGCCTCGGCGGGTACGTCGGCGAAGCTGACCCCCTTCGACCAGTACCCGCGCAAGGGCCGCGCGACGGGCGGTGTGCGCTGCCAGCGGTTCCTGAAGGGCGAGGACGTCCTGATCCTGGCCTGGGCGGGCGCCACTCCGGCGCGGGCCGCGCAGAAGAACGGGACCCCGGTGCCGCTGCCGGAGGTGGACCCGCGCCGTGACGGCTCGGGCGTCCCGCTGCCCCAGCCGGTCGAGGTGCTGGCGGGCCCGGCGAGCTAGCGCTCCGTCGGACGGAAAGCCGGACGGAAAGCCGGACGGAAAGCCGGACGGGAAGCCGGACGAGGAAGCCGAGGAGGAACCGGACGGGAGCGGGAGCCTAGCTCTCGTCCGGTTCCTCGTCCGCCTGTCGTACGTACCGCAGGACGCCCCACATGCTGTGCTCGTCGGGGGCGTCCTGCGGGCCGTTCTGCTCGCATCCGGCGAGCTCCTTGCGCAGGCCGGCGGCGTCGATGCCGGAGCCGATCAGGACGAGCTGGGTGAGCCGCTCCTCCCCCGCGGGCCACGGCTCGGGGTAGAAGCGCAGGAAACGGCCGACGGCGTGCACCGTGTAGCGGTTGACGGGGTCGGCGGCGCCGAGGTCGACGAAGCCCTTGATCCGGTACAGGCCTTCGGGCCGCCCGTCCAGGAAGGCCATGAGCCGGCGCGGGTGGAGCGGGGTCGGCGCGGTCAGGGAGACCGTCTCGTACGCCGCGTGCGGGTGGGCGTGGGCCTCGTCCTCGGGGCCGTACAGGATGTCCTCGATGGACATCTGGCCCTCGATCTCGTACTCGGGCACGACACGGTCGAAGAGCAGCTCCGGATCGACCCGTCCGTGCGAGGCGTCGACCACGACGGCCTTCCCGGCGAGCTCGCCCACCGTCTCGCGGACGGCGGACAGCTCGTCCGCGGAGACCCGGTCCGCCTTGTTCACGACGACAAGGTCGGCGATCGTGAGGTGCCGGTCGGTCTCGGGGTGCCGCTGCCGGGTGGCCCGGAACTCGGCCGCGTCGACGACCTGGACGAGCCCGCCGTAGACGATCCGCTCGTTCTCGCTGGCGAGGACCATACGGACCAGTTCCTGCGGCTCGGCGAGCCCACTGGCCTCGATGACGATCACGTCGAGCCGGGACTCGGGCCGGGTCAGGACCTCCAGGTACTCGTCGAGCTCGCTCGCGTCGACCGCGCAGCACAGGCAGCCGTTGCCGAGGGAGACGGTGGAGCCCACCTGCCCCGCGACGGTCATCGCGTCGATGCCGATGTCCCCGAAGTCGTTGACCATGACCCCGATCCGGGTGCCCCGGGCGCTGCGCAGCAGATGGTTGAGGAGCGTGGTCTTCCCGGCCCCGAGAAACCCGGCGAGGACGACGACGGGGATCTGCTGCGTGGTCAAGGGTCGTGCCTCCGGTCGCGGGTTCCTTCCCACGGCCGTGGGAAAGCCCCAGGATAGGCGGGATCGTCCGGCACCGGCCCGGAGGTGGCGGTGCCCCGGGCCCCCGTGCGGCCCCGTATTTCCGGTCCCGGGTCCCGGCCGCTTACCTTTTCTGGCATGAGCCCCGCACAGACCAGCCCCGCGCGGCCCCTCGCGCGCCGTCGGCGGTTCGGGTGGCCCCGGCGGGTGTTCGCGCAGGTCCTGCTGATGCAGCTGGCCATCGCGACCGGTGTGACCGTCCTCGCCACCGGTCTCTTCCTCGCCCCGCTGAGCGCCCAGCTCGACGACCAGGCCATGCGGCGGGCCCTGGCCATCGCCGAGACCACCGCCTCCCCCGGGCTCGCCGCCGACCTCACCGGCACCCCGCCCTCCGCGCGGGGCCCGGTGCAGACGGAGGCCGAGCGGATCCGGGTGTCCACGGGCGCCGAGTACGTGGTGGTCATGGACACCCGAGGGGTGCGCTGGTCGCACACCGACCCCGCCCAGATCGGCCGGCGCGTCTCCACCGACCCGAGCGCCGTCCTCGCCGGGCGCGAGGTGATGGAGATCGACAGCGGGACCCTCGGCCGCTCGGCGCGCGGCAAGGCGCCGCTGCGCGACGCGGACGGCCGGATCGTCGGCGCGGTCTCCGTCGGCATCGAGTACGACAGCGTCCGCGACCGGCTCCTCGCCGCGATCCCGGGCCTCCTCGCGTACGCGGGCGGGGCGCTCGCGGCCGGGGCCCTCGCCGCGTACCTGATCTCCCGCCGGCTCCAGCGACAGACCCACGACCTGGCCTTCTCCGACATCTCCGCGCTGCTCGCCGAGCGCGAGGCCATGCTGCACGGCATCCGGGAGGGTGTCGTGGCCATCGACCGCACCGGCTCCGTACGGCTCGTCAACGACGAGGCGCAGCGGCTCCTCGGGCTCGGCCCCGAGGCGGCGGGCCGGCCCGTGGACGAGGTCCTCGGGAAGGGCCGTACCGCCGACGTCCTCACGGGCCGGGTCACGGGCGAGGACCTCGTCACCGTCCAGGGCCACCGGGTGCTGATCGCCAACCGGATGCCCACGGACGACGGCGGCGCCGTCGCGACCCTGCGCGACCGCACCGAGCTGGAGCGGCTCGGACGCGAGCTGGACTCGACGCGGGGCCTGATCGACGCCCTCCGCGCCCAGGACCACGAGCACGCCAACCGGCTGCACACCCTGCTCGGTCTCCTGGAGCTGGACATGCACGAGGAGGCGGTCGAGTTCGTCACCGAGGTCGTCGGAGTGCACCGGGCCACCGCCGAGCAGGTCACGGAGAAGGTCCACGACCCGCTGCTCGCCGCGCTCCTGGTCGGCAAGGCGACCGTCGCCGCCGAGCGCGGTGTGTCGCTGCGGATCTCCCCGGAGTCCCTGCTGCCCGACCGGCTCGTCGACCCCCGCGAGCTGGTCACGGTCGTCGGCAATCTGGTCGACAACGCCCTGGACGCCGTCGCGGGCACGCCCGGCGCCGGGATCGAGGTCGCGTTCCGCACGGAGGGCCGTACGGTCGTGCTGCGGGTCACGGACAGCGGCCCCGGCGTCCCCGAGGAGCGCCGTGAGCTGATCTTCACCGAGGGCTGGTCGACGAAGGAGCCGCCGTCCCACGGCAGGCGCGGGCTCGGGCTCGCGTTCGTCCGCCGGCTGGCCGAGCGCAGGGGCGGCACGGCCCGCGTGGCCGGGGGCCCGGGCGGGGGCGCGGAGTTCACCGTCGTCCTCCCGGACGCCCTGACGGAGCCGGAGCCCGGCGGAACCGCCCTCTCCCCCGAGCCCGCAGGGGAGGCGCGATGATCGACGTGCTCGTGGTGGACGACGACGTGCTGGTGGCGCGGATCAACGCCGCGTACGTCGCCAAGGTCCCCGGCTTCCGCGTCTCGGCCATCGCCCACTCGACCGCCGAGGCACTGACGGCCCTGGCCGAGCATCCGGTGGACCTGATCCTCCTGGACCAATACCTGCCGGACGAGAACGGTCTGGCCGCCGTACGAGAGCTCCGCGCGCGCGGCCACCAGTGCGACGTGATCATGGTGACGGCCGCCCGGGACGTGGCCACCGTGCAGGCGGCGATGCGCCACGGCGCCCTCCAGTACCTGGTCAAGCCGTTCAACTTCGCCGGGCTGCGGACCAAGCTGGAGGCGTACGCGGCGCTGCGGCGCGCCCTGGGCGGCGGGGGCGAGGCGGAACAGTCCGAGGTGGACCGGATCTTCGGCGTCCTGGCGGCGGGCACGGTCGCCCCCGACCTGCCGAAGGGGCACTCCCCCACCACGGCCGAGCTGGTCCGGCAGGTCCTGCTCGCCGCCGGCGGACCGCTCTCCGCGCAGGAGATCGCCGAGCGGGCCGGCGTGAGCCGCCAGACCGCGCAGCGCTACCTCAAGCTCCTCGAACGCACCGGCCGGGTGAGCCTCTCCCTCCGGTACGGCGAGACGGGCCGCCCCGAGCACCGGTACGCCTGGGCGTCCTCACCGCCCGCCGCCTGAGGCCCCCGTAGGGGGCTCGCCAGGAAAGGGGCCCGACAGGGGGCACGGAGGGGCCCGCAGGGCGCCTGAAGGGGCCCTTGCGCCTCAGACCGCCCCGGCCCCGGTCAGCGCCCGGACCTCGGTCTCGGCGTGCCGCGCCGCGTCGGACGGCTCGGCCGAGGTGACCGTACCGATCCAGCCCGCGAGGAATCCGAGCGGGATGGAGACCACGCCGGGGTTCTGCAGCGGGAAGACGTGGAAGTCGACACCGGGGAACAGCGCCTCCGGGCTGCCCGAGACGACCGGCGACAGCAGGACGAGCAGCACGGCGGGGACCAGCCCGCCGTACACCGACCAGACCGCGCCCCGGGTGGTGAACCTCCGCCAGAACAGCGAGTAGAGCAGCACGGGCAGGTTGGCGGAGGCGGCGACCGCGAAGGCGAGGCCGACGAGGAAGGCCACGTTGAGGTCGCGGGCGAGCAGCCCGAGGCCGATCGCGGCGGCGCCGATCCCGGCGGCCGCGAACCGCGCCACGGTCACCTCGCTGTACTGCCGCTTCGCGTGCCGGCGCCGCAGCGAGCTGTACAGGTCGTGGGCGACGGAGGCCGAGGAGGCGAGCGTGATCCCGGCGACGACGGCGAGGATGGTCGCGAAGGCGACGGCGGCGACGACGGCGAAGAGCACGGTGCCGCCGGTGGAGCCCGCGCCGCCGCCGAGGTCGAGCGCGAGCAGCGGGATGGCGGTGTTCCCCGACGCGCTGGAGGCGCGGACCTCGGCGGGCCCGATCAGGGCGGCCGCGCCGAAGCCGAGCACGATGGTCATCAGGTAGAAGCTGCCGATGAGGCCGATGGACCAGACGACGGAGCGGCGGGCGGCCCGGGCGGTGGGCACGGTGTAGAAGCGCGACAGGATGTGCGGCAGGCCGGCGGTGCCCAGGACCAGGGCGATGCCGAGGCTGATGAAGTCGAGGCGCGCGGTCCAGTCCCCGCCGTAGCGCAGGCCGGGGGCGAGGAAGCCCCGCCCGTGGCCGCTGCGGTCGGCCGCGGTCGAGAGCAGGCTGTTCACGTCGCCGTGGAAGCGGAGCAGGACGAGGACGGTGAGCGCGATCGTGCCCGCCATGAGCAGGACCGCCTTGACGATCTGGATCCAGGTGGTGGCCCGCATGCCGCCGAGCGACACGTAGATCACCATCAGCGCCCCCACGCCGATCACGGTCCAGGAGCGGGCCGCCTCGCTGGTGCCGCCGAGCAGCAGCGCGACCAGGCTTCCGGCGCCGACCATCTGCGCCACCAGATAGAGCACGGAGACGGCCACGGAGGACGTTCCGGCGGCGATCCGCACCGGCCGTTCGGACATCCGCGCGGCGACGACGTCCGCGAGCGTGAACCGCCCGCAGTTGCGGACGAGTTCCGCGACCAGCAGGAGGACGACGAGCCAGGCGACGAGGAATCCGACGGAGTACAGCATGCCGTCGTAGCCGTAGAGCGCGATCAGCCCGGAGATGCCGAGGAAGGAGGCCGCGGACATGTAGTCGCCGGCGATGGCGAAACCGTTCTCCAGAGGCGAGAACAGCCTGCCTCCGGCGTAGAACTCCTCCGCCGATCCGTGCCGGTTGCGGCTCACCCAGGTGGTGATCCCCAACGTGACGGCGATGAAGACGCTGAAGAGCACGAGCGCCAGGGTCTGGTGGTTGCCGCTCACCGCTGCGCCGCCCCTCGGGTCATCTCCTGCGTGTCCCAGCGCAGTTCCAGGGCCGCCCGGTCCCGGCGCAACCGCGCGTGGCGCGCGTACGCCCAGGTCAGCAGGAAGGTGGTGAGGAACTGTCCGAGCCCCGCGATCATCGCCACGTTCACCGCGCCGGCGACCGGCCGGGCCATGAGCCCGGGGGCCGCGGTCGCCGCGACGACGTACGCGAGGTACCAGAGCAGGAACGCGAGGGCGGCCGGGAAGACGAACCGGCGGTAGCGGCGGCGCACTTCCTGGAACGCGGGGCTCCGCTGGACCTCCAGGTAGATCTCCGCCGCGCTGGGATCGCGCTGCCGCGGCACTGCCGTGTCGTACTGCTCCACCGGCCAACTCTCCTTGTCAGCGAACCGTTTCGGTCGCGTGCCCAAGGATGGACAGAGCGGGAAGATCCCGGACTCTTCTCCTCCCTCACTTCACCCCATCAGGTGACAGTTCTCCCCTGTGGCCTGACCGGGCCGTGCTGATATGCGTACCGCACGGCCCGGTCTGTCGGCGGCCCTTGCCCTTGGCGCCGGTCAGGCGTCGATGCGCGAGCGGTCGAGGGTCGCCGCCGAGCTGGTGATGAACTCCTTGCGGGGCGCCACGTCGTTGCCCATGAGGAGGTCGAAGACCTGCTCCGCCGAGTCCAGGTCCCCGATGTTGATCCGGCGCAGGGTGCGGTGGCGCGGGTCCATCGTGGTCTCCGCGAGCTGGTCGGCGTCCATCTCGCCCAGACCCTTGTAGCGCTGGATGGAGTCCTTGTAGCGGACCCCCTTCCGCTGGAACTCCAGCAGGGTCTGCCGCAGCTCGTTGTCCGAGTACGTGTAGACGTACTTGTCCTGGCCCTTCTTGGGCTGGACGAGCTCGATCCGGTGCAGCGGGGGCACGGCGGCGAAGACGCGTCCGGCCTCGACCATCGGCCGCATGTAGCGCTGGAAGAGCGTCAGCAGCAGGCAGCGGATGTGCGCGCCGTCGACATCGGCGTCGACCAGCAGGACGATCTTTCCGTAGCGGGCGGCGTCGATGTCGAAGGTGCGGCCCGAGCCCGCTCCTATCACCTGGATGATCGCCCCGCACTCGGCGTTCTTGAGCATGTCCGAGACCGAGGACTTCTGGACGTTGAGGATCTTGCCCCGGATCGGCAGCAGGGCCTGGAACTCGCTGTTGCGCGCGAGCTTGGCCGTGCCGAGGGCCGAGTCCCCCTCGACGATGAAGAGCTCGCTGCGCTCCACGTCGTCGCTGCGGCAGTCGGCGAGCTTGGCCGGCAGCGAGGAGGACTCGAGCGCGGTCTTCCTGCGCTGCGCGTCCTTGTGCTGGCGGGCGGCGATCCGGGTCCTGGCGGCGGCGACGGCCTTGTCCAGGACGGCGCGGGCCTGCGCCTTGGCGTCGCGCTTGGTCGAGGTCAGGAACTCCTTGAGCTCCTTGGCGACCACGTTCGCCACGATCCGGCGGGCGGCGGAGGTCCCCAGGACCTCCTTCGTCTGGCCCTCGAACTGCGGCTCGGCGAGGCGGACCGTCACGACGGCCGTGAGCCCCTCCAGGGCGTCGTCCTTGACGATGTCGTCCTCGGCGACGCGCAGCATCTTGGCCGAGCGGAGCACTTCGTTCACCGTCTTGGTGATGGCCTGCTCGAAGCCGGAGACGTGGGTGCCGCCCTTGGGGGTGGCGATGATGTTGACGAAGGACTTGACCGTGCTGTCGTAGCCGGTGCCCCAGCGCAGGGCGACGTCGACGGCGAGCTCACGGGTGACCTCGGTCGGGGTCATGTGCCCGCGCTCGTCGAGGACCGGGACGGTCTCCTTGAAGGTGCCCGTGCCGGTGAGGCGCTGGATGTCGCAGACGGCCTTGTCCTGCGCGAGGTACTCGCAGAACTCGCTGATGCCTCCGTCGAAGCGGAAGGTCTCCTCGCTCTTGCCGATCCCGGCCAGGTCCCGCTCGTCGCGGACGACGATCGTGAGGCCGGGCACGAGGAAGGCGGTCTGCCGGGCGCGCTGGTGGAGCGTCTCCAGCGAGAGCTTGGCGTCCTTGAGGAAGATCTGCCGGTCCGCCCAGTAGCGGACGCGCGTGCCCGTGCGGGTCTTGGGGACGCGCTTGCCCTTCCGCAGGCCGTTGCCCGGGTCGAAGGGGCTGTCGGGGCCCTGCTCCGTGAAGATGCCGGGGACACCGCGGCGGAAGCTGATCGTGTGCGTGGAGCTGTTCCGGTCGACCTCGACGTCGAGACGGGCCGACAGGGCGTTGACCACGGACGCGCCGACGCCGTGCAGACCGCCGGAGGCGGCGTACGAGCCACCGCCGAACTTTCCGCCGGCGTGCAGCTTGGTCATGACGACCTCGACGCCGGAGAGCCCGGTCTTCGGCTCGACGTCGACCGGGATGCCGCGGCCGTTGTCGCGGACCTCGACGGAGCCGTCGTCGTGGAGGATGACGTCGATGTGGTCGCAGTAGCCGCCGAGGGCCTCGTCGACCGAGTTGTCGATGATCTCCCAGATGCAGTGCATCAGGCCGCGGCTGTCGGTGGACCCGATGTACATACCGGGGCGCTTGCGGACCGCTTCGAGCCCTTCGAGTACGAGCAGGTGCCGCGCGGTGTAGTTGGAACCGTCACGGTCTGCTGTCAGCAGCGCACTGGAAGGCACGGACGTTTCGGCGGTCACGCGGTTCGCTCCTCGCTGAATTTGAAAACTGGCCCGGTGGGGTAAGGCCCGGCGTCGTTCACCGGTCAGAGGGTACCGATGCCTGGTAGAGCCGTTGTCACGCCACCCTCCCCGGTTCCTCATGCTAGTCCAGAGTCGTATGGATGTTCGATCCCTCGAAGGGGTGACGCGAACATCACGTTCCCTTCCAGGCATGAACCATTTAGGCTCCGGGCACGTCCTCATCAACAACCGGCAACCACGCCGGGAGGATGCACCGAGACAAGCAACGCGAAATCCGTAGAGCGAAGCAATACGGCTCATTCGCCGCCAACCGGCAGCAGACAGCCACCTTGGGAAAAAGTTTCGAGGAAAAGCCACGAGCGGGAACGTTTCCGGCCTGGTTGGATGTTGACCCTGGTACGACAGCTCGTCGAGCTAGAGAAGAGGCGACGTGACTACTGTTCTGACCCCCGCGAGCCCCCTGACGGCCGCTGACCGTTGCGACCGCTGCGGCGCCCAGGCATACCTGCGTGTCGTCCTGACCAGCGGAGGTGACTTGCTCTTCTGCGCCCACCACGGCCGCAAGTTCGAGCCGGAACTCAAGAAGATCGCCGCTGAGATACAGGATGAGACGGACCGGCTCACGGACGTGCCGGCCCGCACGACGGGCGACGAGCACTGACGCCTCGCACACCCGACGAGCCCAGAGCCGGTAGCTGTCGCTGACCGGACGACGGGCGGCCACCCCGCAGTCAAGGGGGGTGGCCGCCCGTTCTCGTACCCGTCGTACCGGCGCGCGCCCGCCGGGGCGCGTCAGATCCGCGCCGGCAGCACCGCCGAGACCCTCGTGTAGACACCCGGGTTCTCCGCCTGCCCACAGCCGCTCCCCCACGACACCAGGCCGACGAGAAGCCCCTTGGCCACCAGCGGTCCCCCGCTGTCGCCCTGGCACGCGTCCGTGCCGCCCTGCGGGTCGCCCGCGCACAGCATCGTCTCGCTGCGGTACGCGACGCCCAAACCGCCCGGGTACGCCCGCCGGCACGAGGCATCAGGCAGCACCTGGACGCGAGCCGTCCGCAGCGTGGAGGCGTAGGTCCCGTTGCCGGTCGTGTCACCCCAGCCGTAGACGTCCGCCTCCGTACCGGCCGTGTACGCCGCGTCGCCCGCGCGGGCGACGCCGATCACGTACGACTGCGGCAGCGCGCTCGCCAGCGTCAGCACGGCGAGATCGCCCGAGTTCGTCGTCGGGTCGTAGTCGGGATTGATCCAGGTCTCCGAGATCGCGACCTCCTGCCCGCCCTGCCCGCGCAGCGCGGCACGGCCGGCGATGACCACGAAGTCGCGCACCTCCCACGGCTCGCCGCCGAGGACCTCTCGGCCCAGGCAGTGGGCCGCCGTGAGCACCTTGGTCGGCGCGACGACCACGCCCCCGCAGAACTGCCCCGCCCGGGTACCCCCGAACCGGTCACGACTGGACAGCGCCACGACCCAGGGCGCGTCCGCGATCAGGGCCTGCCGGCCGCCCACGACGACGCTGTCGGCGGCTGCGGGGGCGGCGGTGGCGAGCTGCCCCACCGCCGCCGTGATCAGGCCCAGGGCACCCGTCAAGGCGCGGGTGAAGGGACCACGCATGGAGCCTCCTGACTCTCCGGTGATGTCGGTTCACCCAGCGTCCAGCACGCGTCCGTCCCCTGCACCCGCGCACACGCGAAGGGCCCGGTTCCGCCCTTTCGGGGAACCGGGCCCTTCGCGTGTCGCTCTGTGCCTCGGAAGGATCAGTCGAGGTAGTCGCGCAGGACCTGCGAACGCGACGGGTGACGCAGCTTCGACATCGTCTTCGACTCGATCTGACGGATCCGCTCGCGCGTCACGCCGTAGACCTTGCCGATCTCGTCCAGCGTCTTCGGCTGGCCGTCGGTGAGGCCGAAGCGCATCGAGACGACGCCCGCCTCACGCTCGGAGAGGGTGTCGAGCACGGAGTGCAGCTGCTCCTGGAGGAGCGTGAAGCTCACCGCGTCGGCCGGCACGACCGCCTCGGAGTCCTCGATGAGGTCACCGAACTCGCTGTCACCGTCCTCACCCAGCGGGGTGTGGAGGGAGATCGGCTCGCGGCCGTACTTCTGGACCTCGATGACCTTCTCCGGGGTCATGTCGAGTTCCTTGGCCAGCTCCTCCGGGGTGGGCTCACGGCCCAGGTCCTGGAGCATCTGGCGCTGCACACGCGCGAGCTTGTTGATGACCTCGACCATGTGCACCGGGATACGGATGGTGCGGGCCTGGTCGGCCATGGCGCGGGTGATCGCCTGACGGATCCACCAGGTGGCGTACGTGGAGAACTTGTAGCCCTTGGTGTAGTCGAACTTCTCGACCGCGCGGATCAGACCCAGGTTGCCCTCCTGGATCAGGTCCAGGAAGAGCATGCCGCGGCCGGTGTAGCGCTTGGCCAGGGAGACCACCAGACGGAGGTTGGCCTCCAGGAGGTGGTTCTTGGCCCGGCGGCCGTCCTCGGCGATGATCTCCAGCTCGCGCTTGAGCTTCGGAGCGAGCTTGTCCGAGTTCGCCAGCTTGTCCTCGGCGAACAGACCGGCCTCGATGCGCTTGGCGAGCTCGACCTCCTGCTCGGCGTTGAGCAGCGGGACCTTGCCGATCTGCTTGAGGTAGTCCTTGACCGGGTCGGCCGTGGCACCGGCGACGGCGACCTGCTGCGCCGGAGCGTCGTCCTCGTCCTCGTCGGACAGGACGAAGCCCTTGCTCTCGCCCTCGGTCTCTTCCTCTTCGCCCTTGCCGGGCGCGGCGTCCTCAAGGAGCTCCTCGCCCTCGGCGAGCTCGTCGCCGTCCTTCTTGGACGTGGACTTCTTGGCCGCCGTCTTCTTGGCGACGGTCTTCTTGGCCACCGCCTTCTTGGCGACGGTCTTCTTCGCGGCCGCCTTCTTGGCAGGCGATCCGGCCTCGTCGACCAGATCGTCACCGTCCGCCGCGGAAGCCGTGGCGGACGAGACCGTGGTCTTCGTCACGGTCGTCCTGGCGGTGACGGTCTTGGTGGCGGTGCGCTTGGCCGGGCTCTTCGCAGCGACGCTCTTGCGGGCGCGCTTCGGCGACTCCGCTGCACTGACCATCAGCGTCACACCCTCTTCCTCGAGGATCTGATTGAGGCTGCGCAGAACATTCTTCCACTGGGTTGGCGGAATCTGGTCGGCTTCGAAGGCCCGACGCACGTCATCGCCGGCGATCTGCCCATCAGCCTTTCCCCGCTCGATGAGCGCCATCACAGACTCGGACTCGGCGATCTCCGGCGGGAGCGTACGGGATGTGCTGGCCGACACGAACAACCTCTCGGAACGATGGAAACGGCTTCCGGCCCCGCCCTGGATAGGGCCGGAGCCGACGACCGTCGGCGGGAAATGTGCCGACGGCGCGGGTTGGGCCGGGGAACTGCACAGCGCCTGCAACGGCTGCTGTATTCCTTCCTCGGCTGTCACCTCTTAGGTCATCGCACGGCTCGGAGGAGTGTTACGCCCAATCTTCGTGGCCCGAGTCACACCTCATTCGCGGCGAAACGGCCGAAGCGGTAGATCATGGCACATTCGCGCCGCCGGAACCCTGGCGCCATCCGGGGAAACGCTGACGGGCTCCCCGGACCGCGCTCGGACCCGGCGGCACGTGATGCGTCCGCGTCCGCGCTCCCGGCCACGGCCCGCGGTCAGTGTTCGCGGGGGGCGGGAACGACGCGCTCCACCTCGGGGTGAACGGTCAACAGCTGACGCATGGCGGCCTCGGCGGCCTGCGCGTCGCCCGCGGCCAGCGCGTCGACGATCCGGGCGTGGTGGCCGAGGCACGCCTCGCTCGGACGGTCACAGCCCGTGGCGGGACCGCCGGAGACCTGGAGCGCGGAGCCGACGATGCCGGAGAGGTGCTCCAGCATGCGGTTCCCGGCGAGCTGGATGAGCAGGGAGTGGAACTCGGTGTCCGCGCGGGAGAACGTGATCGCGTCACCCTGCGCGTACGCGTGCCCCATGATCTCGACCATGTCGGCGAGGCGCTGCTGGACGTCCTCGCGGCCGTGTCCGGCGGCGAGGCGGGCGGCCAGGGGCTCGATGGTCCAGCGCAGCTCGTTCAGCTCGCGGCGCTGGTCGTCGCGCTGTGGGCCGAAGGCGCGCCACTCGATGATGTCGGGGTCGAGGAGGTTCCAGTCGCTGACGGGCCGCACGCGGGTGCCGACGTTGGGACGGGCGCTGACGAGGCCCTTGGCCTCCAGCACGCGCAGCGACTCGCGCACGACGGTGCGTGAGACCTCGAACCGCTGGCCGATCTCCTCGGGGACGAGGGGGCGGTCGGCTCCGAGGTCGCCGGAGACGATCATCTGACCGAGCTGCTGGACGAGCTGGCCGTGGAGCCCCCGGCCCCGGTTGCCGGCACTGCGGCGGCCGACACGGCCCAGGTCGGTGTCCACGCCCTCCCAGGAGGGCGGGCCCACGCGGCCGGCGCCGGGCGCCTCCGCGTAGGGGTAGCGGTCGAGATCGCCCGGGGCGCCGAGGCCTGACTCGACGGAACGGGCGGCGGTCATCATGGTGTGCGCAAGGGTACTCACGCATCCTTTGTCGGCGTTGCCTCCGTGACCCTTGAGGTCTTTGGTGAAAAGCACACGAAAGGGTGATCGGCACCCGCTACACAATTGACGATTATTCGGACATAGGGGGCAATTTTTAAGAGAGTTGTCCGAAAAGCGGAACCATTCGATCTGCAAGTGATCACCAACTGGCCCTCCTCCGAAGCCCGGTGAACACATAGGCGCAGAGCAGGCCGGTCAACACGAGCGAGAGGGCCACCCCCGCGGGCTGTCCGACCACTCTCAGCGCCCCCGTCAACCACCGGTCCACGGCCGGGGACCACTGGGGGCCGGCGATCTCGCGCAACCGCGCCGGCAGCCCGGCGGCCGAACGCACCGACGGGCCGGTGAGCACCTGCTGCAGCAGCGGAACGAAGGCGACGGGTACGGCGAGGACCGCGGCCACACCGGCGGCGGCGGCCCGGAACACTCCGGCGCCGAGCACCCCCGCCCAGGCACATCCGACGAGCAGCCCCAGCCAACTCGCGCAGAGCGACGGCCAGTTGTCCGGTACGGGAATCAACTCGACGCCGTAGACGAGTCGCAGGGCCCCCAGATTCGCCGCCACGACGAGCGCCCCGAGACCGAGGGCCACGGCCGCCGCCACGACGAGCTTGGCGAGCAGCAGGCCGAGCCGCCGGGGCACGGCGCCGCGGCCGGCGGTGAGCGCGGGGTAGCGGTACTCCTCGCCGAAGGAGAAGGCGCCGACGAGACCGGCCCCGAGGGCGGCGGGCGGCAGGGGGGAGATCGCGGGCCACCCGGCGAGGACGACGGGCAACGCGGTCGAACCCCCGCGCCCGAGGAGCAGGGCGAGCGTCACGGAGACGAGCAGGACCACCGCCACGACGAGCGGGGTGCTCGGCACGCCGACGAGCCGGCGGAGCTCGTACCGCAGCGGGCGCGAAGGCGAGCGGGCCGGCCTCCGGGCGGAGGTCCGCCCCTCGGCCGAGTCGCCGCGCCCGGTGCCGCCGGACGCGGTGACGGCGGACGCGGTGACGGCGGGCGTGGTGCCGCCGGGCGCCCGGTCGGCGTCCCGTGAGGGCGGGAGGCGGCGCCGGGGGGAGTCCGGCCCGGGCGCGTCACGCCCGGGATCGGCGCCCTCCGGTGCGCGGGGTGCCGGTGCCGTGTCGCCGGTCTCGTCGGCGAGCCGGTGGACCACCACGCCGTGCCGGAACGCGGTGTCGCCGACGGCGGCGCAGTCACTCCCGTAGACCGACAGCCGGTTGCCGTCCTCCGCGACCACCTCGACCGGCCGACGGGCGGCCCTGGCCTCCTGGGTCACGGCGGCGGCCAGTCGCGCGACGTGGGGGGTGCGGACGGCGACGCGGGGACGCAGCCGGGTGCGCGCGAACTCGGTGGCGTCCTGGTCGGCGACGACGCGGCCGCCTTCGAGCGTGACGACCCGGTCGGCGTTGCGGGCCGCGTCCTTGGGGTCCGCCGTGGTGTAGAGCACCGTCCCCCCGCCGGCCGCGTGCGCGCGCAGGAGTTCGTACACCCACACGCTGTCGGCGCCGGAGAGACCGGCCCCCGGCTCGTCGAGCAGCAGGGCGTGCGGGGCTCCCAACAGGGCACACGCCAGACCGAGTCGGCGTTCGGCACCGAGCGGCAGGGTGCCGATCCGCCGCCCTTCGAGGCCCGCGAGGCCGACGGAGCGCAGCACGTCCCCGGCCCGCGCGACGGGAGTCCCGGAAGCGGCGCAGAGCATCCGCAGCTGCCCGCGGAGCGTGCGGGCGGGGTGCCCGGGGACGTCGCCGAGGAACACGCCGACCTCGCGCGGCGGGTGGGCGACGCCGTGCAGCGGCCGGCCCCGGAAGTAGGTGACCCCTCGGCCGGGATCGAGGTCGAGCATGAGGCGGAGCGTGGCGGTCTTGCCGGAGCCCGGGGGGCCGAGGAGCGCGGTCACGGCACCCGGCCGCGCGTCGAAGGTCAGATCGTCCACGGCGGGCGGGCGATCGCGGCGGGGGGTGCTGGTCAGTCCGATTGCCTGGAGCATCGCTTCTCTCGCGGTAGGTGACACCGCTCCGCGGCAGGGCGGCGCTACCGCAGCAAGATAACGCTACATTTCGGACTTTCGGCGCAGGGTTGGCGCCCTGGGGCGCCGGACGGCCGGGTCGGTCAGACCTCGGGGCGCAGCATCGGCGGGTTGAGGAGAGTGGCTCCACCTGCCCTGAAGAGCTGGGCGGGGCGGCCTCCCTGACGGGTCGTGGTGCCGCCGGCGGGGACCAGGAAGCCGGGCGTGCCGGTCACCTTGCGGTGGAAGTTGCGCGGGTCGAGGGCGACGCCCCAGACGGCCTCGTAGACGCGCCGCAGCTCTCCGACCGTGAATTCGGGCGGACAGAAGGCCGTGGCCAGGGAGGAGTACTCGATCTTGGAGCGGGCTCGCTCCACCCCGTCGGCGAGGATCTGGGCGTGGTCGAAGGCGAGCGGCTCGGCTCCCGCTCCGGCGGGCCCGTCCTCCCCGAGCAGTTCCTCGACCGGGGCCCAGCGGGCGCTGTTCGCGTCTCCGCCCGCCCGGGGCGCGGGAAGGTCCGGGGCCAGCGCCAAGTGCGCGACGCTGACCACCCGCATCCGCGGGTCGCGGTCGGGAGCCCCGTACGTGGCCAGCTGCTCCAGGTGTGCGCCGTTGCCCGGTACGGGCGGCGGGTCGCCCGGGTCGTGGGCGCGGAGTCCGGTCTCCTCGACCAGCTCACGCGCGGCCGCGGCGCCGAGGTCCTCGCCCTCGCGGACGAATCCGCCGGGGAGCGCCCAGCGCCCCTGGAACGGCGGTTCCCCTCTCCTCACGATCAGAGTGCAGAGCGCATGGCTCCGCACGGTGAGCACGACCAGATCGACGGTGACAGCGAAAGGCGGAAAGGCCGACGGGTCGTAGGGAGACATGCCGCGATCATAGTCGTCTCCCTGACGATAAGCACGCCTCGCGGAAGGATCGGCGACGACTTCTTCGCCGCGCCGTGAAGCTTCCGTCGTGTCTGCGCCCGGCATCCCGTCACACCCCCAGTTGAAGGCCCTCTGCGGCCTCCTCGACCATACCGAGACCGAGCCTGCCGACCCGTACGGCGAACGGCTCGCCCGCCACCACGAGTCCCGAGAGCCGGATCGCGCCCAGCGGGGCCGAGGGCATCGGGTGCACCGACACGGAGCGCCCCGGCGCGTCGGGGCGGATCCCGGCGAGGGCGACGAGCGCCTGGACCGCTCCTGCGGCCGCGACGGCCGCCGGCCTGCACGCGGCCGGGTGCGGCACCGGACGCCCTCCCGCCGTCCGCTGCTCCCCCGCGTACATCTCGGGCAGCCGGTGGGCGAAGGCCTCGGCGGCGTCGAGCAGCCCGCGGAGCAGGGCGGCGGCCTCCTTCTCGTGCCCTGCGGCGGCGAGGCCGGCCACGGCGACGGCCGTCTCGTGCACCCGGACCGCGCCGGCCCGGTGGCCGAAGGGGTTGTGGCCGGGCTCCTTCGTTCCCAGCCCCCGCAGGCCCCAGCCGGAGTCCAGGGCCGGCGTGGCGAGCAGTCTGGCCACCTGCTCGGTCTCCGCCCTGTCGAGCAGTCCCTGCGCGTATCGGCCACCGCCCAGGAGTCCGGTGTCGAGCAGGTGCGCGGCCCAGCCGCCCAGCTGGGACCAGGTCCGGCCGTCCGGTGCGCGGGCGACGGCGGGCCGGCCCCCTGCCCGGTCGTCGAGCCAGAAGTCGCGCCGGAACCGCTCGCGCAGTGCTCGTGCCCCGTCGCGCAGGGCGTCTCCCCCGGGCCGCCCGCAGGCGTCGAGCAGGTCGGCGCCCAGCAGCGCGGCACGGTGCGCGTGGGCCTGGGTCTCCGCCCGCCAGGGCCCGGCGGGCCCCGGGTCGGGTACGAAGCCGGTGTCGCCGATCGTGCGGCGCAGCCAGCCGAGGCATCGCTCCGCCACGGGAAGCAGCTCCTCCAGGTCCGCGGCGGGCAGCCCCCAGCGACGGGCCTCCGCGAGCACGACGGGAAAGGCGAGGGTGGCCTCGATGCCCGTGCAGCGGGGCGGGAGGTGCGGGCCCGCGTCTCTGAGGGGTCCGGGGACCCGTCCGGACTCGGGCCCGGTTCCCTGGAGTTGGGCGCGGCCCAGGGCACGGAGCGTGGTCGCGGCCAGCCGGGTCCCGAGGGGCAGGACCATGCGGGCCGCCCAGAGGGCCTCGGCGGTGACCGGTCCGCAGCGCCAGGGGACCCCGGCCGCGAGATGGACGTCGGCGGGGTGGTTGGGGTCCCGCTGGAGCAGGGCGCGCAGGTCCTCGACGGAGCCGCGGAGCAGCTCCCCCGGCCGCGGGTCGTCGCCCTCGGCCCGCGCCTCGGCGATGAGGTGCCCGCCGGGTCGCCCTCCGCCGCCTCCCGAGGAAGGGGCGGCCCCGGCCGCCCGGTCGCCGCGTACCCGCAGCCGGATCGTGAACGGCGCTCCGGGCGCCAGCTCGGCCTCCCAGCGCAGGACGCCGGCCGCCGCCAGGGAGTCCATGGGCGGCGGGTCCGCGGTGACGGCGACGGATCGTCCGTCTCCGGCGGTCCAGCGCAGTCCGGTGCCGTGGACGCTCGGGGCGAGCTCGGGTCCCGTCCTGCCGGACGCCACCGCGCCCAGGTCCGCGAGATCGGTGCCCAGAGCGATTTCCACGGGGAGGCGGAGGGAGCGGGCGGTCGCGTTGCGCAGGGTGATGCGCTCGGTTCCGTCGGCGCCTCGCGAGCGCTCGACGGAGAGCCCGGGGTCGGGTCCCACGTCCCCGGGGACGCGCAGGACACCGAGGAAGACGGCCCGGTCGGCGGCCGCCATCCGGCCTTGGAGCGCGACGGGTTCGCGCCCCGCCACCCGCAGGACGCAGCGGGACAGGAGCCGTCGTCCCGCCGCGTACACGCCCTCCAGTCCGTCTCCCGTGAGCTGGCCGTGCTCGGCGCAGACGGCGAAGGCGGGCAGGGCGACGCAGAGGAGCGCGCCGTGCACCGAGGGCAGTTCACCCGGCCGCGCCGCCCGTGGGGGCGCGGTTCCCACGCCGGACGGGTGTCCGTGTGCGGGTCCCTTCGGGTGTCCTGCGGGGCGTCCGGGGGCCGGTACGGGGCTGAGGGCCATGGCGGGTATGGGGTGCTCTCTGTGCGGTCCGGGCGGCCGGCGGGGCGTGGGCGGTACGGTGCGTCCGACTCCGCCGGAGTGGTGAACGCGCGCGCGGGCGGCCGGGTCACGGTCCTCATCGACCGCTCCTGCTGCCGCGCTGCCCGCCCTGCCGCGGGGCTCCGCTCCGCGGCCTGCCCGTGGCCGGGCCGCTCGGCCGGACCCCGGCGGGAGCCCCTCGGTCCCCGCCGGTCTGCCGTCCGGGCTTCCTGAGGCTCTGCCGGGCGCCCTGGGGACGGGCGGCGGTCCGGGTCCTGACCCGCCGGGAGGGCGTGGGAGCGGCCTGTTCCGCCGCGGCCCGGGAGTCCCGCTCGCTCCTCAGGCAGGAGCGCAGTGACTCGGGGTCCAACCCCTCGTTGCAGGCCTGGTGCAGGAGGCGGGCGAAGACGTATTCGGGGTCGGCGTCGAGGGCGAGTCCCAGGGCGACCCGGGCGGTCGGTTCGTCGCCGGTGGACCAGGCCGTCCAGCCCACGAGGGCGAGCGGCGCGGCGGCGTGCTCCTGGTAGGGGATGACGCAGCGGCGGGCCAGGACGCGCCAGAGCCGCAGGGCGGCGGTGCCCTCCCAGCCCTCCATCCATTCGGCGACGCGGTCCCGGGTGTCCCGGTCCTGGAGGCCCAGGATGAGCGCGGCCGCCTCCTCCGTCCCGATCAGGGCGTCGTCGGCAGCGTCGGCCGCCGCGACCCCGCCGGAGGCCTGCGTGCGGGCCGCCGGGTCGGCGAACCGCCGGAGGATCTCGCGGGCGGTGCGCAGCGTCGCCTCGCGCACTTCCCCCCGCCCCTGGCCGGGCGGGCCTTCGAGGATCCGGGGCACGATCGAGGCGGCGGCCGCGTCGAGGGCGGCGCGCTGCGTCTCGTCGCCGGGCGTGCCGTACGGCTTGAGCCGGGCCTCCATGTCCCGCAGCGTGCCGCGTACCCGCACTCCGGCGTAGGCGGCGGTCGCCGCCGTCACCGAGGTGCCGGTGAGGCCCATGGGTGTGCCGCCGGGCGGGCAGCACCGTTCGTTGGGGCAGCAGTAGGAGAAGTAGAGCCCGTCGGAGATGCAGAGGGCTTCGTAGACGGGGATGTCGAGGGCGCCGCAGGCGGTGCGGAGTCGCTGCGCGAAGGGGCGCAGCCGCTCCATGACCCTGCTGCCGGTCTCGCCGGGCTCCGGGTCCTGGCACAGGAAGACGACGATCCCGTCCGGCCGGTCGCCGTTCCGGTCGCCGCTCTCGACGAGGCATTCGGCGAGGTGGTCGGCGGTGGACGCCCATTCGCGGGGTGAGCGCGGGATGCCGAGCCTGACCCGGCCGCCGAAGCGGCCGCGCTCGCCGTGGAGGGCGACCAGGACGACGGAGTCGGTGGGGTGGAAGCCCAGCATGAAGGGCAGGGCGTCGGCCAGCTCCGCCGGGCTGCGCAGGGTGATCCGCTGGGTACGGGAGGGTCCGCTGGATTCGTGGTGATTCGCGTTCATGGTCACGACGGTCTCGTGATCTCCCGAATCACGAAACCCCTGTGGATAACTACCGGAACGAGACGCTCGCGGCCCCATGGAGTTGTCCACAGGGCCGACGTCACGACGGCTCCGAAACCCCTATGCTCGTGACCGTTTGACGGCGCGTGAGGAGTCCGGCGGTCAGCCCGCGGCGGCGAGGACCAGCGGGAGCACCTGTTCGGCACCGGCCTGGCGGAGCAGGCGGGCGGCGACCGCGAGGGTCCAGCCGGAGTCGGTGCAGTCGTCCACGAGCAGGACGGGGCCGGGGGTTCCCGCCAGCGCGCCCGCCAGGTCCTCCGGGACCGCGAAGGCACCGGAGAGCGCCCTGAGGCGCTGGGCGGAGTTGCTGCGGCGTGCCGCGTGCGCGCCGTCCGGCCCGGTGTACGTCAGGGTGCCGAGGAAGGGGAGGCGGCCGATGGCCGCGATCCCCTGGGCGAGGGAGCCGACGAGCTGCGGGCGGGTCAGGGACGGTACGGCGACGACGCCCACCGGCCGGGCGGAGGCGTCCGGGACGTTCGGCGCCCAGCCGCCCGGCGAGCGCGCCCAGTCGGCGAGGACGGCCACCGCGGCCTTCAGGACGTCGTCGGGGACCGGCCCGTCGGGTGCGTTCTCGGCCAGCAGCGGGCGCAGCCGGTTGCCCCAGCCGATGTCCGAGAGCCGCCCCAGGGCGCGGCCGGTGGCGCACTGCTCTCCGGCGGGGATGCGTCCCTTGAGGTTGACGCCCAGTGCGGGCATGCCCGTCGGCCACATCCGGCGCGGCTCGACCTCCACGCCCGGGCGGTCCAGTTCCTTCGCCGCTCCGGTCAGCGTCTCCGCGGAGACGGAGGAATCCGCCCAGGGCCCCGCGCAGTTGTCGCAGCGGCCGCACGGCACGGCCCCTTCGTCGTCCAGCTGCCGGCGCAGGAACTCCATCCGGCACCCCGTGGTGCTCACGTAGTCGCGCATGGCCTGCTGCTCGGCCGCCCGCTGCCGGGCGACCCACGCGTACCGCTCGGAGTCGTAGGTCCACTGCTGACCGGTGGAGCTCCACCCGCCCTTCACCCGCTTGACGGCCCCGTCCACGTCGAGGACCTTCAGCATGGTCTCCAGCCGGGTCCGGCGAAGGTCCACCGCCGCCTCCAGAGCCGGTACGGACAGCGGCCGTCCCGCGTCGGCGAGGGCCGAGAGGGTCTGCCGGACCAGGGCCTCGGGCGGGAAGGCGGTGTCGGCGAAGTAGCGCCAGATGGCCTCGTCCTCCTTGCCCGGCAGCAGGAGGACGTCGGCGTGCTCGACGCCGCGCCCCGCACGGCCGACCTGCTGGTAGTAGGCGATGGGGGACGACGGCGACCCCAGGTGCACCACGAAGCCCAGGTCGGGCTTGTCGAAGCCCATGCCGAGCGCCGAGGTCGCGACCAGCGCCTTGACCCGGTTCTCCTGCAGGTCGACCTCGGCCTGCAGCCGGTCGGCGTTCTCCGTACGCCCCGTGTAGGAGGCGACGGTGAAGCCGCGCTGGCGCAGGAAGGCGGTCGCCTCCTCGGCGGCGGCCACGGTGAGGGCGTAGATGATCCCCGAACCCTGCAGCTCGTCCAGGTGCTCGGCGAGCCAGGCCAGCCGGTGCGCGGCGTCCGGGAGCCGGACGACGCCCAGGCGCAGGCTCTCCCGCTCCAGCGTCCCGCGCAGCACGAGGGCCTCGCCGGCCCCGGTGCCCAGCTGCTCGGCCACGTCCGCGGTCACGCGCGCGTTGGCGGTCGCTGTGGTGGCCAGGACCGGCACTCCGGGGGCGAGCTCGGCGAGCATCGCCCGCAGCCGGCGGTAGTCGGGCCGGAAGTCGTGGCCCCAGTCCGAGATGCAGTGCGCCTCGTCGACCACGAGGAGACCCGTCGTGGCCGCCAGCTTGGGCAGCACCTGCTCCCGGAAGTCCACGGAGTTGAGGCGCTCCGGGCTGACGAGGAGGACGTCGGTCTCCCCGCGCTCGACCTCGTCGTAGATGGTGTCCCACTCCTCGGGGTTGGCCGAGTTGATCGTGCGGGCCTGGATGCCGGCCCGCGCCGCCGACTCGACCTGGTTGCGCATCAGCGCCAGCAGCGGCGAGATGATCACCGTGGGGCCCGAGCCGCGCCGCCGCAGCAGAGCGGTGGCGACGAAGTACACCGCCGACTTGCCCCAGCCGGTCCGCTGCACCACCAGGGCCCGCCGGCGCTCCTCCACCAGGGCCGCCACGGCCTGCCACTGGTCTTCCCGCAGCCGCGCCGGACCCCCGGGGGCACCGACGAGCTCAGCGAGGATGGCATCGGCTTCGGCGCGGAGCTCCTGGTTGTCCATGCCCCCATGCAACCCGATGGCACGGACAATCGCCCAACTCACCCAGAGCGACACTTCACTCACACACGGTTCACTCGCCGCAGGTCGCCCCCTCGTCCGCCGCACGAGCGACCGAGGGCGGCCGTAGGCGGAACGAGTGTTTCCGCTGAGGCTCCCGCCCCAGAGGTGAAACAGGAGGGGAAACGGGGAGTGAACAATGGGCAACTGGGCAGGGATATGAAAGGCATACCGTCGCATACCCGTCAGTGACCTCAATTGCTCATTGCCGCTCACGCACGGGCCAAGCAAGAATTGGGAAACCGCCCCGCACGGCCCGTCAGCGGCCCTGAAGGACCGTGCCGTGGTGCGCCCTCACCCGACTTTGCCCGCAGCGCGGGCGCGTATCCGAAGGGAGGACCGTGACCCTCGGATTCGCTCCGTCCACAGCCACCTCGACCATGTCGTCGTCCGAGTCCGCCAGCCGCCTCTCACGGATACTCGAACCGGCCGAGTGGGCCGCGGCGGGAATCCCCCTGCTCGGCAATCCGCGCGAGGTCGTCAGCGGACTGCACTCGCGCCACACCCCCACGCCCTCGACGGCGGTCGTGGCGGTCCTGGACCACGAGGAACGGCTCACCGCCAGCGCCTCGTTCGTCCGCCGCCCCCTGCCGGCGGACGGCTGGGAGTTCCGCAACGCGCTCCTCGCGCACCTGCGGCGCGTCCTTCCGCACGACCTCCGGCGCCGTGCCCCGGTGCGGACCGCGGTCCTGCTGTACTGCCGCGAGGGCGACGAGCGCTGGACCGAGGAGGACGGAGCCTGGATGTGGGGGCTCCGGGACGCCTGCACGCTGCACGGACTCCGCTGCGGCGCGTACATCACGCTGACCCGAGGGGGCTGGCAGGTGCTCGGCGAGGGCCGGGGAGGCCGTCGGCCGAGCTCCGACTCGCACCCGGTCCCTCTCGGGAGCGAGGCGGCCGAACTGGGCCACCTCACACCGAGAACGGCAAGCGGCGCGGCCGAACCCCTGCGCCGGGTCGCCGCCCGCTGACGACCGCCCGGACGACAACCGCCCGCTGACGCCCGCCCAGACGACGACCGCCCGCTGACGACCGCCCAGACGACGCCGGAGCGAACGCCTTCCCGCCGGCCCGGCTTGCGGTCCGACGGGAGAGACGGGCGGAACGGGAGAGGCAGGCGGGACGGCCGGTCAGCGCCGGAGACGATCGGCCGGCGAGCGGTCCGCTCGACGGCCGGGACGTCCGGTCAGACGCCGGCGCCGACGAGCGCCGCGACGCGCTCGGGATCGCCGCAGACGATCAGCAGCGCGCCCGCGCGGGCCATCGCCAGGGGCAGGGCCCGGGCAGCGGTCTCGTCGCTGCCGCCGTTGACGGCGACGATCACCACGGGCCGGACGGCGGCCCGCTCGACGGCGGCCGCGTCCGCGAAGAACACGTCGTCGCCGGTGTCCTGCTGCGCCCAGTAGGCGGTCTCGCCGAAGGACAGCTCGTGCGCCGCCCACGGGTGCTGGTCACCGGTGGTCAGCACCAGGACGTCGCCGGGCGCGCGGCCGCTCTCCAGGAGCAGGTCCAGGGCCTCCTCGGCGGCGTCCAGGGCACCGTCGGCCGAGGCCGGGATCACCTGGAGCTGCGGAGTGGACCGCTGGTCGGAACGATTCTCCGGGCCGGTGGCCGGGGACTGCGCGGCACCGGGGTGCGGACGCGGGGCCGGCGGCGCGGGCCTGGCCGGGCCGGGGCCCGGATGTCCGGGACGCGGAGAGGCCGCGGAACGCGGGCCGGGTACGGGACGGGGGGTCGACGCGGGACGGCCGGCGGCCGCGGTGGCGCGGGGACCCTGGGCACTCTCGTGAATCTGAGGCTCCTCGGGGGTGAGAGGCATGGGTGGATGTCTATCAAACGCCGCTGCGCGGGGCATCGGCGGGTGGGCACACAGGTGCGCCCCGGCTGCTCGGGCGGCCCTGGAGAAGGGCTCGGCAGCCGGAAGTTCAGAAGTCGAAGCCGAGTTGGCCCCCGCTTTCCAGCGCGGCCGCCTCCGCGGAGAGGCGGACCTTTTTGAGGTGGCGCCACTGGGGCAACGCGTCCAGGTACGACCAGGAGAGACGGTGGTACGGGGTGGGCCCCAGCTCCTCCAGCGCGGCCTTGTGGACCGGCGAAGGGTAGCCCGCGTTCGCCGCGAACCCGAAGGCCGCACACCCCTCGGCCTCGGTCCCGAGCTCCGCCATGACGCCGTCCCGGCGGACCTTGGCGATGACGGAGGCGGCGGCCACGGCGACGCAGGACTGGTCGCCCTTGATCACCGTACGGACCTGCCAGGGGCTGCCGAGGTAGTCGTGCTTGCCGTCGAGGATCACCGCGTCCGGCCGGACGGGAAGCCCTTCGAGGGCCCGGACCGCCGCGAGCCGGAGCGCCGCGGTCATGCCGAGTTCGTCGATCTCCTGCGGGGAGGCGTCACCGAGCGCGTACGCCGTGACCCACTGCTCCAGCTCCGCGGCCAGCGCGGTACGGCGCTTGGGGGTGAGCAGCTTGGAGTCGGTGAGTCCGGTGGGCGGCCGGCGCAGTCCGGTGACGGCTGCGCACACCGTGACGGGACCGGCCCACGCCCCGCGCCCGACCTCGTCGACTCCGGCGACGATCCTGGCGCCGGTGGTCGCTCGGAGCGATCGCTCGAGTGTGTGGGTGGGAGGTTCGTACGGCATGGCGCCAGCCAGGTTACGCCGCCCGGCACCGCCCGCGATACCCGGATCCCCCTCGGACCGCCATCAAGCCGACGTCGGCCCGACTCCGGCCCGACCTCAGACCGCCCCGACCCGGAGCAGCGGCACCATCACCCGGTCGATCATGTCGGCGATCTCGCGGTCGGTCCATTCGCTCCCGCACACCTTGGAGCGGTACATCATCATCGCGGGAACCACGTCGAGCACCAGGTCGTCGATCGCGTCGGCCCGCACGTCACCGCGCTCGATTCCCCGCCGCAGCACGTCCTTGAAGAGCCGCGTCGAAGGTTCGGTCACCCCCGCGACGATCAGATCATGGAACCTCCCCGCGGATTCCGCGTCGCATTCGTGAAGGACCGCACGAAGGGCGTGGCCGGGCTTGGAGAACATCACGTCCCGCACCCGGAGGCACAGCGCGTACAGGTCCTCACGGACACTCCCCCGGTCCGGAGCCTCGTCGAGCGTCGGCAGTCCGGCCTGGAGGGCGTCCGCGACGAGATCTTCCTTCGACGGCCAGCGCCGGTACACCGCCGCTTTGCCCGTCTGCGCGCCGACCGCGACACCCTCCATCGTCAGACCGTTCCAGCCGACGCTGCCCAGCTGTTCGAGCGTGGCCTCCAGAATGGCCCGTTCCAGTACGGGGCCGCGGCGTCGCGGGGATGCCCCCTCCGGCCGGGCGGCGGCCGTGGAGCGCGAAGTAACCATCAGGATCTCTCCGTTGAGCAAGTCGATCGGGGCGGGGCCAGGGGTGGGGCGGGGACGAATCGGGGCGGCGGCAGTGCTCAGTGAACGGTTGCGTTCACTGAGGGGGACTCACTACCGTGGGGAACAGTGAACGGGTGCGTTCACTAATTCTTCCGTGGGGGATCCATAGTGACAACTTCTCCGGTGGACACACAGACCAAGAACGGACCTGCACGCGCCGGAGGCCGGCGGGGCATCGCCCTGGCCGTCATCGCCGCCTGCCAGCTCATGGTCGTCCTCGACGCCACCATCGTGAACATCGCGCTGCCGCACATCCAGGACGCGCTGTCCTTCTCGACCACCGACCTCTCGTGGGTGCTCAGCGCCTACACGCTCACCTTCGGCGGGCTGCTGCTCCTCGGCGGACGCGCGGGAGACATCCTGGGGCGCCGCCGGGTCTTCATGGCCGGCATCCTCGTCTTCACCCTCGCCTCCCTGCTCGGCGGCTTCGCCCAGGAGCCGTGGCAGCTGCTCGCGGCGCGCGCCCTCCAGGGCGTCGGCGGCGCCATCGCCTCGCCGACCTCGCTCGCGCTGATCACCACGACGTTCCCCGAAGGGCCCGAGCGCAACCGTGCGTTCGGCGTGTTCGCCGCCGTGTCCGCCGGCGGTGGCGCGATCGGGCTGCTCGCGGGAGGCATGCTCACCGAGTGGCTCGACTGGCGCTGGGTCCTCTTCGTCAACGTGCCGATCGGTCTGCTGATCGCCTTCCTCGCCCCGCGCTACATCGAGGAGTCCGAGCGTCACCCGGGCCGGTTCGACATCGCCGGCGCCATGACCTCGACGCTCGGCATGGCGGCGCTGGTCTACGGGTTCATCCGCGCGTCCGAGAAGGGCTGGAAGGACTCGCTGACCGTCGGTTCCTTCGTCGCGGCGGTGGTCCTGCTCGTGGCCTTCGGCCTCGTGGAGTCGCGGGCCAAGGAGCCGATCACCCCGCTCAGGATGTTCGCCGAACGCAACCGCTCGGGCACGTACGTCATCATGCTCAGCCTGTCGGCCGCCATGTTCGGCATGTTCTTCTTCATCGTCCTGTGGGTCCAGAACGTCCTCGGGTACAGCCCGATCCAGTCCGGCCTCGCCTTCCTGCCGGTGACGGTCGCCATCGGCACCGGCGCGGGGCTCGCACAGCGACTGCTGCCGGTCCTCGGCCCCAAGCCGTTCATGGTGGGCGGTTCGGCGTTCACCGGGATCGGCCTGTTCTGGCTGACGTTCATCAGCTCGGACAGCACCTACTTCGGCTCCGTCCTCGGCCCCATGGTCCTGTTCGGTTTCGGCATGGGGCTCAACTTCGTGACGCTCACGCTCACGGCCGTCTCCGGGGTGGCCCAGCACGAGGCGGGCGCCGCGTCGGGCCTGCTCAACGCCACTCAGCAGGTCGGCGGTTCGCTCGGCCTGTCCATCCTGGTCACGGTCTTCGGCACGGCGAGCCGCGAGGAGGGCGAGAAGCAGGCGCCGGACTTCCTCGCGAACGCGACGCCCGAACAGCAGGCGGAGTTCGCGAAGACGCACGAGCTGCCCGCCCCCTGGGGCCATGAGGTGCTGACCTCGGGCATCGCCTCGGCCTTCACCGCCGCCGTCGGGATGGTGCTGATCGCGCTGGTCACGGCGGTCCTGGTGATCCGGGTCCGCAAGAGCGACCTGGAAGCGCTCAGCGGCCGGGCGGAGGCGGCCGGCCCGGCGGCCTGAGCCCACACCGCTGCCCACCACCTGCCGCCCGCCGCCTGCTGTCTGAACAGGCACGTACGCCCCTGAAGTACGCCGATGTCCCCCGGGCCGCTCCACAGGCCCGGGGGACATCACACGCTTCAGGCAGCCGTCCCGTCCGGGACCCAGCCCGGAAGGTCCTCGGTCTGCCGCAGCCACTCGGCAGGCGGAGCCCCGTGCACCGCGGAGGCCACGACGCCGCCGGCGATGGCGCAGGTCGTGTCGACGTCGCCGCCGACCTGGGCGGTCGTCCAGAACATCCGCTCGAAGTCGCCCAGCGCCCGCGCCGCCGACCAGAGGGCGAAGGGCACCGTGTCGTGCGCGCTGGTCCGCCGGCCGCTGCCGAGCACCGCGGCGACCGTGCCCGCGTCCCCGTAGTCGAGCATGTCGCGCGCCCGGCGCAGGCCCGCCCCCACCGCGCTGCGCGGCACCAGGGCGACCACCCCGTCGAGCAGCGCCTCGGGCGTGGGCGGTCCGGCCGGATCGGCGGCGAGGGCGGCGGCGGCCGCCACGGCCATCGCGCCCACCACGGCCTCACGGTGCTGGTGCGTCGTGTACGCGGAGATCTCGGCCTGGTGCGTCGCCTGCTCCGGGTCGTCCGCGTACCAGGCACCGAGCGGGGCGATCCGCATCGCGGCGCCGTTGCCCCAGGACCCCTGCCCGTTGAAGAGCGCGGCGGACAGCTCCCGCCAGTCCGCGCCCTCCCTGACGAGCCGGAGCATCCGGTTGACCGCCGGGCCGTAGCCCCGGTCGAAGTCATGGTGGTGCGCGAAGGACAGGGCGAGGGCGTCCTGGTCGATGCGGTCGTGGCCGACGAGGACGGCGAGGACGGAGCAGGCCATCTCGGTGTCGTCGGTCCACTGCCAGGGGCCGGGCGGCAGCTCGCGCCGCTTCAGCAGGGGGTAGTGGGCGGGTACGAAGAACTGGGAGCCCAGGGCGTCTCCCACGGACAGCCCGCGCAGGCTGGCCAGGGCGCGGTCGAAGCGCCGGTCGAGTGAGGAGTCAGCGGTCATCGCTCAGCCACTCTATCCGGTGTGCCCGTACGGTTCCGGGGTGCGCCAGCGTGCGAACGGCCTGTCCAGCCGGTACCTCCCGTCCTCGCCCAGCAGGAGCGTGCGGGTCTCGGCGTTCCCGGGGTTCGACAGCGACTCGAAGTCCGCGACCGTCCAGTGGAACCAGCGCATGCAGAACAGCCGCATGGTCAGTCCATGGGTGACGAGGAGAACGTTCGGCGGATGGTCGGGGGCCTCGAAGCTGCGGTAGAGGCTCTCCAGGAAGGCCCCGACCCGGTCGTAGACGTCCGCCCCGGACTCGCCCTGGGCGAAGCGGTAGAAGAAGTGCCCGTACGCGTCCCGGTACGCCTTCTGCAGGCGCACGTCCTCCCGCTCCTGCCAGTTGCCCCAGTCCTGCTCCCGCAGCCGCGGCTCCTCCCGCACCCTCATCTGCTCCCGGGGCAGCCTGAAGGCCCGGAGGGTCTCATGGGTGCGGCGGTACGGCGACACGTAGACGCTGACCTGTTCGTCCCCGAACAGCTCCCGCAGTCCCTCCCCCGTCTCCTCCGCCTGCCGCCATCCGGTCTCGGTGAGCCGGAGCGCGTGATCGGGCTCGCGTTCGTACACCGTGTCATCGGCATTGCCCTCGGACTCTCCGTGCCGTACGAGAACGATGCGCCGCGGTCGTGCCATACCCCGACCCTAGATCGACTCCCCCGGACAGGCTCGGCCGAGGGGGCGCTCGGAGCCCATCCGGGGTAGAAGGCCCTCGGACGGTCAGACCGTCCAGGCCGCTTCGAGCTGCACCACGTCGCCGCTCAGCGCCGCCACGTCGGCATCGGTCTTCGCGCGCAGACCGAGCCGCTCGACGCGCTCCACCCGGTACTTGCCGTGCTCCGCGGCGGACCGCCACATCGACAGCACCATGAACTCGTTGCCCGGCGCCTCGCCGAACAGGCCCCGCAGCATGCCGGGGGACCCGGCCATCGCCGGGTTCCACACCTTCTCCTGCATGAGCGCGAAGTGCTCGGCACGGTCCTCGTGGACACGGCAGTGCGCCACCCGCGCCACGTCGGCGTCGCCGAACTTCGGCTCGAACCCCGTCTTCACATCGAAGCGGTGGTCGAACAGCTTGACCTGGATGTCCTTGTACGAGCCCACCTGCGAGGCCGCCAGTCGGTCGTGCGACCGCGCCATGAACGAGTCGTAGAACGCCCGGCTCTCCCAGAACGCGAAGACATGGGCGACGTCCGGCCGAGCCCGGCTCCACCCGCCGCCCTGGCCCCGGAATCCCGGCTCACCGAGCAGCCCCGCCCATTTCCGCTGTCCCCGCTCGAACCCACGACGGTCCACGACGGTGCAGCGAATCCACTTGACCAGCACCGCGCCATCGTACGGGCCCAAGGAGCGCCCCGGCAGTGCGCGTCAGACACCCACCGGGTGCAACCGCTCCAGACCCGCGCGCTCCTCGTCGTCGACCTCGATCCCGAAGTCGTCCGCCAGCGTCGCCGCCAACTCGCCGACGGTCAAGATCCGTTCCTCGGCGACGCCGTCCGTCCGCACGGTCGTCAGCGTCTCGCGGACCAGCGCCCTGCGCACCTCGGCCCCGGGCCGCTGCGCCACGACCTGGCCGAGGAAACGCGACTCCGGATGGCTGGAGCTGAAGTGGTTCATGACGGTGAAGTCGCCCGGGTACAGGGTCTGCGGAGCGAACGCGTACAGATCGGTCCAGCCCTGCGGGCACAGGGAGCGCAGTACGTGGATGCCCTCGTCCTCGGCCCCGATCCCGAAGGTCCAGCCGCCCTGCTCCACGCGCGCGCCGTCCCGCAGGGGAACGGGCTCCAGGGGCCCCTGCCATCCGAACCCCGCGTCGGCGAGCCACTGTTCGCCCTCCGCCTCGACGACCAGCAGGGCGTGGGTGACGGGCAGCAGCGCCGCACCCCGCGTGCGGTTGCGGGCGCCGCGCCCGGCCACCCGGAAGCCGATCCGCTCCAGGGCCGCCGCGAGGAGCGAGTTCTGTTCGTAGCAGTAGCCGCCCCGGCGGCGGCGGACGAGCTTGGCCTGGAGGCTCTCCAGGTCCAGGGGGACCTGCCGGCCGAGGGCCACGTCGAGGTTCTCGAACGGAATGGACCGGACGTGCGCCCGGTGTACAGCGGTCAACGTCCGGAGATCCGTGGAGAGTTCCCCGTCCCGGCCGATGTCGTAGCCGATTCGAGCCAGATATGCGTCGAGATCCAGCTCGTCACCACTCCACAAACCGCTCTCCCCCTCAACCGTCGGGTCCACTGTCGTAGCCCCATGACACCATGAGCAATCACCCCGCAACCACGGGCTTTTGACGTGGAGGCGGGACGACGGTCGAGGCGAGACGTACGCGGGGGCGTGCGGGGAGAGGGGAAGCACCGTGAGCGGACTCAGCAAGGGCGTGGCGAGGGTCGAGGTGACGCTCAAGTGGGACCCGGCCCCGAGCGGCGCGCCGGCCCACGACCTGGATCTCGTCGCCGGCGTCTTCACGGCCGACGAGCCGCACGGTGCCCCGGCCTACCTGGTGCACTTCGGCAGCCGCTCCCCCGACGGCACGATCACGCTCCACCGTGACAGCCGTACGGGCCAGGGCTTCGGCTACGACGAGGCGATGACGCTGGAGCTCGACCGGCTCGCGCCCCGGTACGCGCGCGTGGTGGTGGGCGTGACCGTGCAGCAGGGCGGCGGCAGGCTCACCTTCGGCGACATAGAGAACACCGGCATACGGGTCCGCGAGGGGTACACCGACCTTCTGGCGCACGACTTCGCGGACGTGCCGGGCGCCCTGTCGGCGACGGTCGTGGAGTTCACCCGGGACGGCGCGGACGGCTGGTCGTACCGCTCCCTCAGCCGCGGCTTCGACGCCGACCCCCGAGCCTTCGCCACCGTCCTCGGTTCCACGCCGGTCTGAGGTCCGACGGGCGCGCGAAAGTGGTCCGACGGGCGCGCGAAAGAGGGTGTCGACCGATGGTCGACACCCTCTCTCACGTGCGGCTCAGCGCCCCGGGCGGCAGCTGCTCACCGCCGCGCCGGACGCGCTTGCGCTCGTGTCAGCTGCAGCCGCTGGTGGAGCCGCAGCCCTCGCAGATGTAGCAGGAGCCGGCGCGCTGCATCTTCGTACCGCAGGAGAAGCAGAGCGGGGCGTCGGCGCTGATGCCGAGCTGCATCTCGACGAGCTCCGCCGAGGTGTGCGCCTGCTTCGGCGCCGGGACCTCGGCCTGCGGGGCCGGGACCGGGGCCGCGACGGCCTTCAGTTCCTGGGCGCGGGGCGCGGACTGGGCCAGCGCCTCGACGTCGACCTCGTCCTCCTCGGCCTGCTCGTACGAGCCGGTGTCGAGGTGGCGCTGACGCTCCTCGGCGGAGTGGATGCCGAGGGCGGAGCGGGTCTCGAAGGGCAGGAAGTCGAGCGCCAGGCGGCGGAAGATGTAGTCGACGATCGACTGCGCCATCCGCACGTCCGGGTCGTCCGTCATGCCGGCCGGCTCGAAGCGCATGTTGGTGAACTTCGAGACGTAGGTCTCCAGCGGAACGCCGTACTGCAGACCGACGGAGACGGCGATGGAGAAGGCGTCCATCATGCCGGCGAGGGTCGAACCCTGCTTGGACATCTTCAGGAAGACCTCGCCGAGACCGTCGTCCGGGTAGGAGTTGGCGGTCATGTAACCCTCGGCGCCACCCACGGTGAAGGAGGTGGTGATCCCCGGGCGGCCCTTGGGCAGACGCTTGCGGACCGGGCGGTACTCGACGACCTTCTCGACGGCCTCGCGGATCGTCGCCTCGGACTTCGCGGTGACCTCGACCTTCTCCTCCTCCTTCTCCTTCTTCTTGGCGGAGAGGGGCTGGCCGACCTTGCAGTTGTCGCGGTAGATCGCGAGCGCCTTGACGCCCATCTTCCAGGCCTCGAAGTAGACCTCCTCGACGTCCTCGACCGTCGCCGTCTCCGGCAGGTTCACGGTCTTGGAGAGGGCGCCCGAGATCCACGGCTGGATGGCGGCCATCATGCGGACGTGGCCCATCGCGGAGATGGAACGCTCGCCCATGGCGCAGTCGAAGACCTCGTAGTGCTCGGTCTTCAGGCCGGGGGCGTCGATCACATTGCCGTGCTCGGCGATGTGGGCGACGATCGCCTCGATCTGCTCCTCCTGGTAGCCCAGGCGGCGCAGGGCCTGCGGGACGGTGCCGTTGACGATCTGCATCGAGCCGCCGCCGACGAGCTTCTTGAACTTGACCAGGGCGAGGTCGGGCTCGAGGCCGGTGGTGTCGCAGGACATCGCGAGACCGATGGTGCCGGTCGGGGCGATGACCGAGGCCTGCGCGTTGCGGAAGCCGTTCTTGGCGCCGAGGCGGACGACGTCCTGCCAGGCCTCCGTCGCGGCGGCCCAGATCGGCGAGTCGAGGTCGTCGAAGCGGACGGCCTTGGTGTTCTCGTCGGCGTGCTGCTGCATGACGCGCTGGTGCGGCTCGGCGTTGCGGGCGTAGCCGTCGTACGCGCCGACGACCGCGGCGAGCTCGGCGGAGCGCTTGTACGAGGTGCCGGTCATCAGGGAGGAGATGGCACCGGCGAGGGCGCGGCCGCCGTCGGAGTCGTACGCGTGGCCGGTCGCCATCAGCAGGGCGCCGAGGTTGGCGTAGCCGATGCCGAGCTGGCGGAAGGCGCGGGTGTTCTCGCCGATCTTCTCCGTGGGGAAGTCGGCGAAGCAGATGGAGATGTCCATCGCGGTGATGACGAGCTCGACGACCTTGGCGAAGCGCTCGACGTCGAAGGACTGGTGGCCCTTGCCGTCGTCCTTGAGGAACTTCATGAGGTTCAGCGAGGCGAGGTTGCAGGACGTGTTGTCCAGGTGCATGTACTCGCTGCACGGGTTCGAGCCGTTGATGCGGCCGGACTCGGGGCAGGTGTGCCAGTGGTTGATCGTGTCGTCGTACTGGATGCCCGGGTCGGCGCAGGCCCAGGCGGCCTCGGCCATCTTGCGGAAGAGCGACTTGGCGTCGACCTCCTCGATGACCTCACCCGTCATGCGGGAGGTGAGACCGAACTTGCCACCGGACTCGACGGCCTTCATGAACGTGTCGTTCACGCGGACGGAGTTGTTGGCGTTCTGGTACTGGACGGACGTGATGTCGTCGCCGCCCAGGTCCATGTCGAAGCCCGCGTCACGGAGGGCGCGGATCTTCTCCTCCTCCTTGACCTTGGTCTCGATGAAGTTCTCGATGTCCGGGTGGTCGACGTCGAGGATGACCATCTTGGCCGCGCGACGGGTCGCACCGCCCGACTTGATCGTTCCCGCGGAGGCGTCGGCGCCGCGCATGAAGGAGACCGGGCCGGAGGCGTTGCCGCCGGAGGAGAGCAGCTCCTTGGAGGAGCGGATGCGGGAGAGGTTCAGGCCGGCGCCGGAGCCGCCCTTGAAGATCATGCCCTCTTCCTTGTACCAGTCGAGGATGGACTCCATGGAGTCGTCGACGGACAGGATGAAGCAGGCGGAGACCTGCTGGGGCTGCGGGGTGCCGACGTTGAACCAGACCGGCGAGTTGAAGCTGAAGATCTGGTGCAGGAGGGCGTAGGCCAGCTCGTGCTCGAAGATCTCGGCGTCGGCCGGCGAAACGAAGTAGCCGTAGTCCTCGCCGGCCTTCGTGTACGTCTTCACGATCCGGTCGATGAGCTGCTTGAGACCGGTCTCGCGCTGCGGGGTGCCGACGGCCCCCCGGAAGTACTTGCTGGTGACGATGTTGACCGCGTTCACCGACCAGAAGTCGGGGAACTCGACGCCACGCTGCTCGAAGTTGATCGAGCCGTCGCGCCAGTTGGTCATGACGACGTCACGACGCTCCCAGGTCACCTCGTCGTACGGATGCACGCCAGGGGTGGTGTGGATGCGCTCGATACGCAGGCCCTTGCTCGCCGACTTGGCTCCCTTAGCGCGGGAACCACGTGCCGGGCCGCTCGCCGTCTCTGTCATGCCGCCTCCCATATACGGGCAAAACACACTTTGGCACCCAGAAAGTCCCAGGGCACCGTCTTCTGTACGTCTTTCGGTACTGCTGCCACGAGGACCAGAACAGGTCACCCGGGGCACGTCTGTCGGGCCGCTCGGCGGCCGATCGCCGGGCCGTGGTCGGCCCGGACCGCCGATCAGTCGGCGGCGGTGGCGGGAACGGGGACCTCGGGGGTCGCGCCGGTCCCACAGTTCTCAGCGGGAGACCGCTCGCGGAGTTCCACGATGGCGGTCTCGAAGTCTTCGAGGCTGTCGAAGGCCTTGTACACGGACGCGAAGCGCAGGTACGCGACGAGGTCGAGCTCCTGCAACGGGCCGAGGATGGCCAGACCCACGTCGTGGGTGGTCAGCTCGGCGCTCCCGGTGGCGCGCACCGCCTCCTCGACCCGCTGGCCGAGCTTGGCGAGGGCGTCCTCGGTGACCGGTCGCCCCTGACACGCCTTGCGCACGCCGGAGATGACCTTGGTGCGACTGAAGGGTTCGGTGACACCGGACCGCTTCACGACCATGAGCGAGCACGTCTCCACCGTGGTGAAGCGGCGGGAGCAGTCGGGGCACTGGCGACGGCGTCGGATCGACGTCCCGTCGTCGGTGGTGCGACTGTCGACGACACGGCTGTCGGGGTGCCTGCAGAAGGGGCAGTGCATGGCTTCCGACCCTCCCTCACGGCACGACTGATGAGCTTCGCCCGGCCCGTCAAGGCCCTGCGAAGCGACCTCCAGCATAGGTGATGCGAGCGGCCCCGGCAGACCGGGGACCACTACCCCTGGGTGGCCGATGCCATACAACCACTAGATCTTGGGTTAGGGGCGATTCGACCGCCTCCGCGTGTCGCGGACCGCGGGCTCCCGCGATTCCGCGTTCCCGGGTGCGACACTGGGCAGGCACACCGGATGTCCGCGACCCAGCGGCGAAGGCTACCGTAATGACCGAATTGGGTTCGCGGGGTGCTGCGGAGTGCTGCGGAGTGACGGTACTCATACACCCCCACACGTACACGCGTAAGGCAATCTGCGAATTTTCACTCGAACGTGTGTTTGGCGCAACCTTTCGAAAGCCACTACCGTTGTGCCAGCCAGGGAGACAAATTCGAGAGGGGCCGACGACGTGACCACCACCGCAGACAGTGCCACCATCACCGCCCAGGACCGCTCCCAGGGCCGACTCGAGCCGGTGCATGCCATGAATGACTCAGCCATGAACGGCGAGGAGCCCGGGCGACCCGCCCGCGCCCTTCCCGGGCGACCTCCAGGCATCAGGGCCGACAGCTCGGGCCTCACCGACCGGCAGCGCCGTGTCATCGAGGTCATCCGCGACTCGGTCCAGCGGCGCGGCTACCCGCCGTCGATGCGCGAGATCGGCCAGGCCGTGGGACTGTCCAGCACGTCGTCGGTGGCTCACCAGCTCATGGCGCTGGAGCGCAAGGGCTTCCTCCGCCGTGACCCGCACCGCCCCCGGGCGTACGAGGTGCGCGGCTCGGACCAGCCGAGCACGCAGCCGACGGACACCACGGGCAAGCCCGCCGCGTCGTACGTCCCTCTGGTCGGCCGGATCGCGGCCGGTGGCCCCATCCTGGCCGAGGAGTCCGTCGAGGACGTCTTCCCGCTCCCCCGGCAGTTGGTCGGCGACGGCGAGCTGTTCGTCCTGAAGGTCGTCGGCGACTCGATGATCGAGGCCGCCATCTGTGACGGCGACTGGGTCACCGTCCGCCGCCAGCCCGTCGCGGAGAACGGCGACATCGTCGCCGCCATGCTCGACGGCGAGGCCACGGTCAAGCGCTTCAAGCGCGAGGACGGCCACGTCTGGCTCCTCCCGCACAACGCGGCGTACCAGCCCATCCCCGGCGACGAGGCCACCATCCTCGGCAAGGTCGTGGCGGTGCTCCGGCGGGTCTGACACACCTCGCCGGCTCTGACCGGGCCCCGGGACCCACTGCGCCGGTCCCGGGGCCCTGCCGTGTGCCGAGACACACGGCAGGGCGATCAGTCGCTCGCGGCCGCCTTCGACGCCGCGTCGATCGACGCCAGGGACTTCCGTACCTGATTGCGGTCCGTGGTGTACCAGAAGTCGGGCAGCGAGGCCTTGAGATAGCTGCCGTACCGCGCCGTGGCCAGCCGGGGGTCGAGCACCGCGACGACACCCCGGTCGCCCGTCGCCCGCACGAGCCGGCCGGCGCCCTGAGCCATCAGCAGGGCCGCGTGCGTGGCCGCGACGGCCATGAAGCCGTTGCCACCGGCCTCCTCGACCGCCTTCTGGCGCGCGCTCATCAGCGGGTCGTCCGGCCGTGGGAACGGGATCTTGTCCATGACCACCAGCTGGCAGCTGGCGCCCGGAACGTCCACGCCCTGCCAGAGCGAGAGCGTGCCGAAGAGGCAGGTCTTCGGATCCGCGGCGAAGTTCTTGATCAGCTCACCGAGGGTGTCCTCGCCCTGGAGCAGGATCGGCAGCTCCGGGTTCCGGCTCCGCAGCTCCTCCGCCGCCTGCTGAGCCGCCCGCATCGACGAGAAGAGGCCCAGCGTGCGGCCGCCGGCCGCCTCCATCAACTCGGCGAGCTCGTCGAGCATGTCGCCCCGCTCGCCGTCCCGCGCGGGGCGGGACAGGTGCTTGGCGACGTACAGGATCCCCTGCTTCGGGTAGTCGAACGGGGAGCCGACGTCGAGGCCCTTCCAGACCGGCAGGTCGTCCCCCGTGGTGCCCTCGGGCGCGAGGCCGAGCGAGGCCCCGACCCCGTTGAAGTCGCCGCCGAGCTTGAGCGTGGCCGAGGCCAGCACCACGGACCGCTCCGTGAAGAGCTTCTCCCGCAGCAGGCCCGAGACGCTCAGCGGCGCGACCCGCAGCGAGGCACCGAAGCGGTCGTGCCGCTCGTACCAGACGACGTCCCACTCCGAGCCCTGGGTGATCCGCTCCGCGACACCGTGGACGGTCTCCACGGAGGCCATGGCCTGCTTGCGGACGGCGTCCTCGTCCTGCACGGAACGGTCCCGGGTGGAGCCCAGGGCCGTGATCACGGCGCGGGCCGCGTCGCGCAGCGCCATCAGCGCGTACGCCAGATCCTCGGGGATCGTCTCCAGGCGGCCCGGCAGGGCGAGCTCCATGACCCGCTCGAAGCCCTCGGCGGCGGTCTGCAGCTGGTCGGCGACCTTCTCGTCGACCAGCTTCGCGGACCGGCGCACGGCGCGGTTGACCTGGCCGGGCGTGAGCTCGCCGGTGGCGACGCCCGTGACCCGGTTGACCAGCTCATGGGCCTCGTCGACGATCAGCACCTCGTGCTGCGGGAGCACAGGGGCGCCCTCGATCGCGTCGATGGCGAGCAGCGCGTGGTTGGTGACGACGACGTCGGCGAGCTTGGCGCGCTCGCGGGCCGCCTCGGCGAAGCACTCCGCCCCGTACGCGCACTTGCTCGCGCCCAGGCACTCCCGGGAGGAGACCGAGACCTGGGCCCAGGCCTTGTCGGAGACGCCGGGGGTCAGGTCGTCCCGGTCGCCGGTCTCCGTCTCGTCGGACCAGTCGCGCAGCCGCAGCAGGTCCTGGCCCAGCTTGCTGGAGGGCGCGGCCGCCTCGAAGGGGTCGAAGAGGCCGTCCTCCTCGTCCTGCGGGACGCCCTCGTGGAGCCGGTGCAGGCAGAGGTAGTTCGACCGGCCCTTGAGCATGGCGAACTGCGGGCGGCGGCGCAGCTGCGGATGCAGCGCGTCGACCGTCCGGGGGAGGTCGCGCTCGACGAGCTGGCGCTGGAGCGCCAGGGTGGCGGTGGCGACCACGACCCGCTCCCCCTGGGCCAGCGCCGGCACGAGATAGCCGAGCGACTTGCCCGTGCCGGTTCCGGCCTGGACGAGGAGGTGGGAATTGTCGTCGATGGCCTCGGCCACGGCCTCGGCCATGGCGACCTGGCCGGGGCGCTCCGTGCCGCCGACGGCGGAGACGGCGGCGTGGAGCAGATCGGGGAGGGATGGCTTCGTCATAGCGCTTCCAGCCTACGGGGCGGCACTGACAGCCAGGGCACGCGCGCGCCTCACGCGAGCGGGTTGGGGACGGTCCCGTGGACGGCCGCGTGCGGGCGCTCGGGCCGGTCGCGGTAGCCGTCCAGGTGCAGACGGTTGCGGTTGAGGCAGAGCCGCTCGATCCGGGGCGTGAGGAGGTCGAACTGCTCGAACCGTTCCTTCAGCTCGGGGAAGCGTGCCTGGTGGCGCAGGATCTCCGCGCGGACGAGGGACCAGAATTCCGTCTCGGGGACGGCGAGTTGTTCCTCGCAGAGCGGCGCCAGATAGCGGAAGACACCGACGAAGAGCCCCGAATGGATGAACTGGGTGAGGAAGTCGGGTTCCTCGGTGAGGAGCACCGCGCGGACGTCGTCCGGCATCGTGTCGTGCTCGGGGAGCGGCTGGGCGCTGATGTTCACATCGTCGACGAAGTCCTTGATCGCCAGACGTACGGGGACGTCCTGGCCGTCGCAGACGACGATCGCGTTCTCGCCGTGGGGTGAGAAGACGGTGCCGTACCGGTAGAGGAAGTGCAGCAGCGGGGGCAGGAGGGCGCCGAAGAGGTGCCGGAGCCAGACGTCGGGAGCGAGTCCGGACCGCTCGACGAGCTCCGCGACGAAGGCCCGCCCGTTCGGGTCGGTGTGGAGCAGCGAGGCGAGGGTCCGGGCGCGCTCGCCGGGGGGCAGCCGGAGCGGCTCTCGCCAGATCGCGCCGAGGAGTTCCTTGTACTGGTAGGGCACTTCGGGCAGCCGGTCGTAGAGGGGGTGCTCCACGGTGACGGACGCGACCTCGCCGAGGAGGATCACTCCGCACTCGTCGCGCAGGAACGGATCGGCGTCGCGCAGCCCGTGGACCCAGGCGGTCACCGCGGGGGCGGCGAGGGTCCGTTCGGTGGGGAGTCCGCGCCAGACGAGGGTGTTGAGCACGGACAGCGGGAGTTTGACGGTGTGCCGGTCGGGGCGGCTGGTGTTGAGGAAGGTGCGGACGGACTGCTGCGGCAGGCGGAGGTCGCCGTCGGCGGAGAGCGGGACGACGGTGCCGGCGGCGACGGCGGGGGCGTAGAGCGGGAGCAGGACCTCGTCCCACTGCCAGGGGTGGACGGGCAGCAGGAGGTAGCCGTCGGGTTCGTGGCCGCGGGCGGTGAGTTCGGCGCGGAAGGCGGCGTGGACCTCGGGGTCCAGTTCCTGGGTGTAGAGGCGGTCGGGGGTTTCGAGGCCGGCGATGCCGCGGTAGGCGGCGATGCGGTTGCTGACGGCGATCCACGGCAGTCGGGTGGCGCGGCGGGCCTCGGGGGCCCAGCGGGCGGCGTCCGAGGCGGCGAAGCCGATGCGGCCCTTGTTGAGGACGAGCCAGGGGTGGCCGGTCTGGTGGCCTTCGAGTTCGGCGTAGGAGAGCTCGGCGAGCCGGTCGGCGGTGAGGGCCGTGTGGTCGAGGCGGGCGTCGGCGGCGAGGGTGGCGGAGAGCTCGCGGATGAGGTGGCCGAGGGTGGCGCCGTCGAGGCGGAGGAGGTTCCGGGCGCGGACCAGGAAGTCGAGGGGGTCGGTCATGGGCCGGCCCTCGTGGGTGATGGAGTCGGCGGCGACCCGCCAGCCGCCGTAGGCGCCTCGGCGGGCGCGGAAGGTGAGCGTGGTGCCGTCGTCGAGCCGGAGCGCGTGGCGGTCGGGCTCGCCGCCGTCGGCCGGGACGGGTTCGACGATCTCCTCGTAGGCGAACTCGGCGAGGGCCTTGGCGAGGAGGCGGGAGGAGACGCGGGTCCAGGCGGCGGGAGTCAGCTCGGGGGGTGCGAGCAGCTCGGGTGCCGTCGCGGTCGCGAGGGGCGTAACGGGCTGTGCGGAGTCGTGGGGTGCAGGGGACGTCGACACGAGGACTCCTCGGGGTGGGAACCGCTGTGGGTCGAGCGGTGTATGTACGTCAGAGGGGTGTTCACAGAGCGTGACGCAGGGCGCGGTCACGGATCATGAGCGCGGCTCGTTTGTCGGGGAGGTCGACTTCCGCCGCGTAGCGGAAGCCGGCGCCGAGGAAGGCCGAGACGGAGGGGGTGTTGCGGATGTCGGGTTCGGCGACGACCCGGGTGCATCGGGGACGGTGGTCGAGGACGAGTTCGGCGACGGCGTGCAGGAGGGCGGTGCCGACGCCGCGGCCACGATCGCTCACGCCTCCGACGAGGAGATGGATGCCGGTGTCGTGGGGGCGGGCCGGGTAGTGCCGGGCGAGCGGGTCGAGGTCGGCCCGGTAGATCTCGAAGTAGCTCATGGGCACGTCGTCGAGCACGCCGAGGCAGGGGACGCTCCGGCCGTCGCCCTGGAACTGGGCGCGGAGGTGCTCGGCGGTCACGGTCTCGGGTCCCGCGAGCTCCCAGAAGGCGGCGACCGCGGGGTCGTTCATCCACCGGGTGAGGAGCGGCAGGTCACGGTCGAGGCGTACGGGTACGAGCTGGAAGGCGCCGAAGCGGGTGGGGGTCGCGTCCCAGTCGGCGACGGAGTCGAGCAGGTCTCCGCCGGAGGGGTCGCCGCCCGGGGCGGGTGACGGGTCTCCGGCGGCGAGGAGGGCGACGAGGTCGTCGACCCTCAGGTCGAGGGTGTCGTCCCCGGGTGGGTCCACCGGGGGTCGGGTGGGTGGCACGGTGTCGCTCTCCTCTCGGCGGTGCGCTCGGGCGTGGGGTGCTCCGGCGGCGGGTTCAGGTGCGGAGGGGGTTGGTGACGGTGACGTAGACGGACTGGGTGTCGACCGGCCCGACGAGCTCGTCGAGGCCGTGCAGGCGGGTGAGGAGGTTGGCCTTGCTGCGCAGGGTCGCGGCCTCCAGGAGCCGGTGCGGAAGGGGGGAGCCCAGGCTCGTGGCGGAGGTGAGGAAGCTGCGGAAGGCGGCGAGCAGGACGCGCTCGTCGGCGAGGTGCTGGGCGCCGAAGGCGCCGATCAGGCCGAGGACGTTGTTGATGCCGAGGTAGTAGGCGAAGCGTTCGTCGGTGACCTGGTCGGAGACGAAGGTGTCGCTGTGGGCGCCGATGCCGGGGAGTCGGGCCTCCAGTTCGGCGCGGTGGGACTCGCGGAAGTAGTAGCCCTGGTTGTCGCGGTAGCGGCCGCCGACGGGCCAGCCGTCCGGGTCCAGGAGCACCAGGGTGTTCTGCTGGTGGGCCTCCAGGGCGATGCCGGCGTGTCCGTCGAGCCACAGGACCGGGCGGACGACCTGGTCGAGGTAGCGGAGGAACCACTCGGCGGCGACGGCCGTGGTGGTGCGGCCGGTGCGGGTGGAGAGCCGGCCGATGACATCGGCGAGCCGGGAGCGCATGGTGGCGGCTCCGGGCCAGGGGCGGGGGGTGGTGAGGGAGGCGATGCAGACGGCGTCGTCGCCCGACCCGAAGGGGTTGTGGCGGATCATGACGTCGAGTCCGGGGACGGGGGTGCCGTCCGGGGTGTCCACGGCGAGCCAGGCGGGGTCGCGGACGATGTCGAAGCCGGGGTGGGCCGCCTGCCACTCGTCGACGAGGCCGGTGCGCAGGAGGCGGTGGACCTCGACGCCGCGGTGGAGTTCCTTGCGGAGGTTCTCGCGCCGGGAGTTGGTGATGCGCAGGCCGAGGGAGAGCTTGAGCATCGCCCGGGCGCCGGGGCGGTGGACGGTGCGGACGGAGGAGGTGGGGTGCCAGGGGCTGCCGTGCGGGCCGAGGTCGTGGAGGAGGCCGGCGTCGAGGAGCTCGCGGACGTCGGAGCGGTGCAGGAGCTCGCGGGCCTGCCAGGGGTGCAGGGGCAGCGGGGCGGTGCCGGCGGGGACGCTGAGTCCTTCGGCGAGGCCGGCGGCGAGCTGTTCCGCCGTGACGTGGCGGCCCTGTTCGGTCCAGGCGGAGTCGGCGGCCAGGAGGGTGGGGTCGACGGCGATCCAGTGGAGGGGGAAGGAGCCGTGGAGTTCGGGTGAGTAGAGCCGCGCCTCGGCCTCGGAGAGTCCTTCGCGGCTCTTGGGGGTGGGGTGGAGGGGGTGGCCGAGCAGCAGGGCCTGTTCGGCGGCGAGGAAGAGGTCGGCGTCCGGGTGGGGGTGGGGGCTGTGGCGCCGCTCGGTGAGGAAGTCGGCGGTGCGCCGGGCCGAGTCGGCGACCCGGCCGACGAGTTCGGTGCCCTCGGGGCGGCCGGTCTCGCGGCTGAGCAGGGCGGCGACGGTGACGGCGTCGGCGGTCGGCGCGGAGGCCGGGAGGCCTTCGAGGGAGGGGGCGCCGAAGCGGTGCCAGCCGGTGGCCGACCAGTAGCGGACGGGGACGAGGAGGGCGGTGCCGCTGGCGTCGAGGGGGACGCGCAGGGTGGCGGAGTCGGGGGCGGGCAGGTTCTTCTCCCGGATCCAGCAGCGGAGCAGGTTCTCGATGGTCGCCACGTCGGCGGCGCGCTGCGGGTCGGGGTCGTCCAGCGGGTCGGGCGCGGTGGCCCCGGGGGCGGGGCGGGTCGGCCGTGGGTCGTACGGTCCGGCGTGCTGGCGCGGGACGGTGGGTTCCTCGACGGCGGGGGGCGCTGCGGTCTCGGTCGCCGGGGAGGTGGGGGTGGCGTTCACGGGGGCTTCCTTGGGGTGGGGCCGGGGGCGGTCCGGGGTCAGTGGGACGGTCCGGGGGTGGTCCGGGGGGCACCCGTCGTGGGGGTGTGGGCCCGCTCCGCCGCGGCCAGGGCGTCGGCGAAGCGGTCGAGGACCGCGGTGGCCTGCTCGTCGGTGAGGGTGAGCGGGGGCAGGAGCCGGACCACCGCGGAGTGGCGGCCGCCGAGTTCGACGATGAGTCCGCGGGCGAGGCACTCCTGCTGGACGGCGAGGGCCAGGGCGGGGGCGGCGGGCGGGACGGGGTCTTCCGGGCCGGCCGCGTCGGGGTCGACGAGTTCGACGCCGATCATCAGGCCCCGGCCGCGGACGTCGCCGACGCAGGGGTGGGCGGCGGCGAGGCCCTGGAGTCGGCCGAGGATACGGGCGCCGAGGATGCCGGCCCGCTCGGCGAGCCTGTTCTCGCGGACGTACGCGAGGGTGGCCGTTCCGGCGGCCATGGCGAGCTGGTTGCCGCGGAACGTGCCCGCGTGGGCGCCGGGTTCCCAGGCGTCGAGCTCGGACCTGTAGACGATGACGGCGAGCGGGAGGGAGCCGCCGATGGCCTTGGAGAGGACCATCACGTCGGGCACGACACCGCTGTGCTCGACGGCCCAGAAGGCGCCGGTGCGGCCGACGCCGGTCTGGACCTCGTCGACGACGAGCGGGACGGAGCGGTCGGCGGTGATCCGGCGCATCCGGCGCATCCAGTCGTCGGGGGCGGGAATGACCCCGCCTTCGCCCTGGACGGCCTCGACGATCATTCCGGCGGGGGTGGGGACACCGCTCTTGGGGTCGTCGAGGAGGGTCTCGGTCCAGCGGGCGGAGAGTTCGGCGCCGCGGTCACCGCCGACGCCGAAGGGGCAGCGGTAGTGCTGCGGGTAGGGCAGCCGGGTCACGCGGACGTCGGTCGCCCCGCCGGAGGCGGAGAGGGCTCCGGCGGTCATGCCGTGGTACGCGCCGGTGAAGGCGAGGAGTCCGTCGCGGCCGGTGGCGGTGCGGACGAGTTTGAGGGCCGCTTCGACGGCGTCCGTGCCGGCCGGTCCGCAGAACTGGATCCGTGCGTTGTCCGCGAGTCCGCCCGGCAGGGTGGCGAACAGCTCCGAGGTGAAGGCGTCCTTGAGGGGGGTGGCGAGGTCGAGGACGTGGAGCGGTGCGCCCGAGTCGAGGACCTTCCGGATCGCTTCCAGGACGACGGGGTGGTTGTGGCCGAGGGCCAGCGTCCCGGCGCCGGAGAGGCAGTCCAGGTAGCGGCGGCCGTCGGCGCCCTCGATGGTCAGGCCGCGGGCCCGCACGGGGACGATCGGCAGGGAGCGGGCGTAGGTGCGGGCGGCGGACTCGCGCTGCGACTGGCGGCGCAGGATCCCCTCGTACGCGCCCCTGTGGTCCGGCGCGTCGTCCGCCGGGTTCCGCACCCGCGCGGCCGGTGCGCCGGCAGGAGCTGATTCGGTCACGGCCACGGCTCGGTGTCCTCCCGCTGTAACGGTTGCGTTGCACATGTGGGCGGAGCGGAGCCGCCGCAAGGGCCGTCCTGAGCGCCGCCGTTGTGTCCCCCGTACGTACCAACGACGGGAACTGCCGGGGATCACGGGCCGGGTGACAAGAAGTTGGCGTGTCCCGGATCACGGCACGGCAACGGCTGAACGGCATCCGGAACCGGCGGCGGGCCAGGTACCGTCCCCTCCGGCACCGGCATAGTTGGGGGCCGTCGGTCGCCGTCCGCGAGGACGCGGCCGCCGTTCACCCATGCACACGTTGATGTAGTTCCAGGGGGATCACGAGATGCGATCGATTCGTCCGCTGCTGATGGCGGCTTCCGCCGTCGCGGCGCTGACGCTCACCGCGACGGCTTGCGGGCCGAGCGAGGAGAACGCGGGAGACAAGCCCAGCGCGCCCGCGAGCCTGAACCCGGCCGACAAGATCAAGATTCCGGAGGACCTGAAGGAGCGTCTGAAGGAACACGGGATCGACCTCGACAAGTGGCGCGACGGCGAGTGGAAGAACTGGGACCGCGACAAGTGGCTCCGTGAGGCCAAGGACTTCGTCAACCCGATCATCGAGGACCTGTGGGACCCGGACCGGATGCGGGAGGCCGAGCGCCCCGACAAGCCGGTCGAGGAGGAGGACATCTCGGGTGACGAGGGTGTCACCGACCCGACCCCGGCCGCGGTGAAGGCGAAGGCCGTCGCCCCGAAGTACCACGGCAACGCGGCCGAGGCGGGGAAGGTCTTCTTCGACGGTCCCGAGGGCTCGATGGTCTGCTCGGCCACCGTGGTGAAGGACCCGGCCCACCCGGGCAAGTCCAACCTGGTCTGGACGGCCGGGCACTGCGTGCACAAGGGCAACCAGGGCGGCTGGTACCGCAACATCGCCTTCGTGCCCTCGTACAACGACAGCGCGCTGCCGACCTCCGACCTGGAGAAGGCGACGCGGGAGCAGATCGCGCCGTACGGCGTGTGGTGGGCGGACTGGGTCAAGACCTCCGACCAGTGGATCGCCGAGGGCGCGTCCACGGGCGGCGCCGGTGCCCCCTACGACTTCGCGGTCATCCAGGTGACCCCGGAGAAGGGCGCCTCCGGCAAGTCGCTCGAGGAGACCGTCGGTTCGGCGCTTCCGGTGGAGTTCAACGCGCCGGCCGTGCCGAAGATCGCGAGCCTGACGGCGACCGGTTACCCGGCGGCGCCGCCGTTCGACGGCCAGAAGATGTTCCAGTGCCAGGACAAGCCGGGCCGGCTGTCGCTGAAGGCAGAGCAGCCGACGATGTACCGGATCGGCTGCACGATGACCGGTGGTTCGTCCGGCGGTGGCTGGGTGGCCCAGGGCAGTGACGGCAAGCCGGCGCTGGTGTCGAACACCTCGATCGGCCCGTCGACGGCCGGCTGGCTCGCGGGTCCGCGCTTCGGACCGGAGGCCAAGGCCATCTTCGACGAGGTCAGCAAGAAGTACGCCGGGCAGTAGGCGCGGCACGGAGGCGGGGCCCCTGGGGTCCCGCCTCCACCCATGCCCGGCCGACGGCTCATGTCCGGCATACCACCTGTGTCCGGTATGCAGCCCACGGCCGGTCCCGGACACGCACCACACCACAGGGGGAATTCACGTCATGCGTTCTGTACGACACATACCCGCCGTCCTCGGCCTGGCGGCGGCGCTCGCGCTGACCGCCACGGCCTGCGGCCCCACCGAGACCCCGGCCGCCGACAAGCCGGCCGCGGGGGCGAGCAGTTCCGCTCCCGCCGGCGACGACGCCGGTGGCGACCTCGCCAAGGACCTCGCCGACAAGCTCAAGAAGCACGGCGTGGACCTGGACAAGTGGAAGGACGGCGAGTGGAAGAACTGGGATCAGGCGACCTGGCTCCGTGAGGCCGAGGACTTCGTCAACCCGGTGATCGACGGCCTCTGGGACCCGACGCGCATGCAGTCGGCGAAGAGCCCGGAGCAGACGATCACCGCGCAGGCCGGCACGGGCGGCACCGATCCGACGCCCCGGCCCGTCAAGGCGCAGCGCGAGAAGACGCCGTACCACCGCAACGCGGCCCCGGTCGGGAAGATCTTCTTCGACGCGCCCGAGGGCCACATGGTCTGCTCCGGCACCATCGTGAAGGACCCGCGACGGCCCGGGAAGTCCAACATGGTCTGGACGGCCGGGCACTGCGTCCACGCGGGCAAGCAGGGCGGCTGGTACCGCAACATCACCTTCGTGCCGGCCTACAACGACCTCGGCAAGTCGGCCTCCGCGCTGAACAACGCGCAGCCGCACGAGATCGCGCCCTACGGGCAGTACTGGGCCGACTGGGCCGTGACCTCGGGTGACTGGATCCAGCGCGGCGGCACGAACCAGGCCTGGCCGTACGACTACGCCGTGCTGCACGTGCAGCCCGAGCGGGGCGGCAAGTCGCTGGAGGAGACCGTCGGCGCCGCGCTGCCGGTCGACTTCTCCGCGCCGACGGCCGCGCAGGCGGGGACGATGGGCGCCTGGGGCTACCCGCAGGCTCCGCCGTACAACGGGCTGATCATGCACAAGTGCCTCGACCGCCCGACGCGGCTCACCACGGCCCCGGCCACGCCGACGATGTACCGGATCGGCTGCACGATGACGGCCGGTTCCTCGGGCGGCGGCTGGTTCCGTGTGCTGCCGAACGGGAAGACGGCGCTGGTGTCGAACACCTCGATCGGCCCGGCCGGCAGCAACGGCTGGCTCGCCGGACCGCAGCTGGGCAAGGGCGCCAAGGCGGCCCACGAGATGGTCAGCAAGAAGTTCGCCCGCTGACCTGAGCGAGCGCGCGGCGCCGCAGGGCACCACACGGCGCTGCGGCACCACCCGGGCACCACCCGGGCACCACCCGGGACCGCACCCACCGCAGCACGACCGAGGGCGCTGCCCCCTCCCGTACGGGGAAGGGGCAGCGCCCTCAGCGGTTGCCGTGACTCAGTGCGCGGCGGGAACGTACGGCGCGAGCATCGCCGCCAGCTCCTCGTGCACCCGGGCCTTGAGCAGGGTGCCCTCCGGGGTGTGCTCCTCGGACTCCACCTCGCCCTCGGCGTGCACCCGCGAGACGAGACCGCCCTGCGTGTACGGCACGAGGGCCTCCAGCTCGACCTCGGGGCGCGGCAGTTCGGCGTCGATGAGCGCGAGCAGCTGCTCGATGCCCTGGCCCGAGCGGGCCGAGACGGCGATGGAGTGCTTCTCCATCCGCAGCAGACGCTGGAGGACCACGGGGTCCGCCGCGTCCGCCTTGTTGACGACGACGATCTCCTTGACGTTCACCGCGCCGACGTCCCGGAAGACCTCGCGCACGGCGGCCAGCTGCTCCTCCGGCGCCGGGTGGGAACCGTCCACCACGTGCAGGATGAGGTCGGAGTCCCCGACCTCCTCCATGGTGGAGCGGAACGCCTCGACCAGGTGGTGCGGCAGGTGCCGGACGAATCCGACGGTGTCGGCCAGGGTGTAGACCCGGCCGGTGGGCGTCTCGGCCCGGCGCACGGTCGGGTCGAGGGTGGCGAACAGGGCGTTCTCCACGAGTACGCCCGCGCCGGTGAGGCGGTTGAGCAGGGAGGACTTGCCCGCGTTGGTGTATCCGGCGATGGCGACCGACGGGACCTTGTTGCGACGGCGCTCCTGGCGCTTGATGTCGCGGCCGGTCTTCATCTCCGCGATCTCCCGGCGCATCTTCGCCATCTTCTCGCGGATGCGGCGCCGGTCGGTCTCGATCTTAGTCTCACCGGGACCGCGGGTGGCCATGCCGCCACCGCCGCCGCCGCCCATCTGACGGGACAGCGACTGACCCCAGCCTCGCAGTCGCGGCAGCATGTACTGCATCTGCGCGAGCGCGACCTGCGCCTTGCCCTCTCGGGACTTGGCGTGCTGGGCGAAGATGTCGAGGATCAGGGCGGTCCGGTCGACCACCTTCACCTTGACGACGTCTTCGAGGGCGATGAGCTGGCCGGGGCTGAGCTCGCCGTCGCAGACGACGGTGTCGGCGCCGGTCTCGACCACGATGTCGCGCAGTTCGCGCGCCTTGCCGGAGCCGATGAAGGTCGCCGGGTCCGGCTTGTCACGGCGCTGGATCACGCCGTCGAGCACCAAGGCGCCCGCCGTCTCGGCGAGGGCCGCGAGCTCCGCCAGGGAGTTCTCCGCGTCCTGCACGGTCCCCGAGGTCCATACGCCGACCAGCACGACGCGCTCCAGGCGCAGCTGGCGGTACTCGACCTCGGTGACGTCCTCGAGTTCGGTGGAGAGGCCGGCGACGCGGCGCAGGGCCGCGCGCTCGGAGCGGTCGAACTGCTCGCCGTCCCGCTGTCCGTCGATCTCGTGGCTCCAGGCGACGTCCTCTTCCATCAGGGCATCGGCCCGAAGGCTCTCGGTACGGCTCGTCTCCGCGAAGCGCTGCTCGTCCTGGGAAGGGGAAGAAGAGGAGGTCATTGGGTCCTAACGTCGAATGACGTCGCCTGACAGCGACGCAACTGAGTCTGTATTCGTCGCAACGCGTGACGGCACCGGAAGATTCCCGGTTCCGGCCGCGTCGCCGACCTGACGATGGTGGCACGGCCCGGCCGGGCCCGTCACCCCGGTTTCGGCGCGGTCCTGCCGGTCCCGACGGGTTGCGAGCGCCAGTCGGGGTGGCCGGGCATGGGCGGGGTCTTCGCCGCGTACAGCCAGTCGCGGAAGAAGGCGGTGAGGTCCCGTCCCGCGATCTCGCCGGCCAGGGCCGTGAAGTCGGCGGTGGTGGCGGTGGAGTCCCGGTGGTCGGCGACCCAGCGGCGCTCCAGGCGCCGGAAGGCCTCGGTGCCGATCTCCTGGCGGAGGGCGTAGAGGACGAGGGCGCTGCCGTCGTAGACGACGGGCCGGAAGAGGCTGATCTTGTGGTCGGGCGAGGGCGGCTCGGGCGCGGCGGGCGGGCCGCCGTCCGCCCGCCACGCGTCGGATGCCGCGTAGGCCGCCTTCATGCGCCGCTCCAGCGGCTTGCCGGCCTTCTCCTCCGCGTACAGCGCCTCGTACCAGCTCGCGTGTCCTTCGTTGAGCCAGAGGTCGGACCAGGTGCGGGGCGAGACGCTGTCGCCGAACCACTGGTGGGCCAGCTCGTGCACCATGATCGAGTCGACGTACCACTCCGGGTAGCCGGGCTCCGTGAAGATTCCGCGTTCGAAGAGGGAGAGGGTCTGCGTCTCCAGCTCGAACCCCGTGTCGGCGTCGGCGATGAGCACACCGTACGTCTCGAAGGGGTACGGGCCGACCTGCCGCTCCATCCACTCCAGGTGGCCGGGGGTCTTGCGCAGCCAGGGTTCCATCAGCTTCCGGTCGGCGGTCCGCACCACGTCCCGTACGGGCAGGTCGCGGGGGCCGGTGCGGTGCACGACGGTGGAGCTGCCGATGGAGACCTGGGCGAGCTCGGTGGCCATGGGGTGGCGGGTGCGGTACGTCCAGGTGGTGGTGGCGCCGTGGTCGTCGCGGCCGGTGGGCAGGCCGTTGGCGACGACGGTGAGCGCGCTGGGGGCGGTGATCCGGAAGGTGAAGAAGGCCTTGTCGGCGGGGTGGTCGTTGGACGGGAAGACGCGGTGGGCGGCGTCCGCCTGGTTGGCCATGGCGAGGCCGTCGCCGGTCCGGACCCAGCCGCCGGTGTCGGCGGGGCCGGTGGGGTCGCTGGTGTGGGTGACGGTGATCTCGATCGGCTCGCCGGCGTCGATCGGCACGGCGGGGGTGACGATCAGGTCCTCGCCGCTGCTCGTGTACGAGGCCGGCAGGTCGTCGACGGTGACGGCGGAGACGGTCCCGTGGGTGAAGTCGAGGTTGAGCCGCTCCAGGTCCTCGGTGGCGAGGGCGTCGATCCGGGTCACGGCGGCGAGCGGCTTCGTGTTGACCCCCGGATAGGTGAGGTCGAGGTCGTACGCGAGGACGTCGTAGCCGGGGTTGCCGAGGTGCGGGAAGAGCGGGTCGCCGATGCCGAGCGGCGCCGGGGCGGGCAGCGCGGCGGCGACGAGCCCGGTCGAGGCGGCGACGAGGACGGCTGCGCGCAGCCACCGGGCGCGCGGCAGGGGGTTTCGGACGAGCGGCATGGGCCAGGCCTTTCCGGAGGACTGGCCCTACGGCTACCAGGGGTTTCCCCGCTCCTCCGGGCGGCGCGCTCGCCCGCCACCCGAAGGAGGTCACGTCACGCCTCGCGCGGCTCCGCCGCGCTCCGGCGGCGGGCGCGGTGCACGTCGTACACCCCCGGGACGTCCCGCATGGCCCGCATCAGGGCGGGGAGTCCGGCCGCGTCGGGGAGGTGGAGGGTGTACGTGTGGCGGACTCGCTGCTCGCTGGGCGGCTCGACGGTCGCGGAGACGACGGCGGCCCCGGCGGTGGCGATGGCCTCGGTGAGGTCGGCGAGGAGGCGCGGCCGGCCGAAGGATTCGGCGACGAGGGTGACCCTGCACTGGGCGGTGTCGCCCCAGCGGACGGTGACGGGCTCGCGGCCCACTCCGCGCATGGTCTCGACGGCCGCGCAGCCGGTCCGGTGGACGGTGACGGAGCCGCCGCGGACGCGGAATCCGGTGATCTCGTCGGGCGGTACGGGTGTGCAGCAGCCGGCGGGGCGGACGGCGGCGGGCGGCTCGCCGTCCAGGTCGGCGTGGAGCTCGGCGCCGGAGTGCCGGTCGGCGGTGACGTTGATCTGGGGCCGGGGGCCCGCGTCGGCGGGGGCCGCGGCCGCCTCGGGGTGGGCCCGGAGCCAGGCGGTGATCGCGATCCGGGCGGCGGCGGTACGGGCGTGGTCGAGCCACTCGGGAGAGGGACCGGACCCGGCGGCTCCGGGGCCGGCCCCGGCTCCAGAGCTGCCGGGTCCGGTCACGGTGTCCTGGGCGAGCAGCAGCTGGACGGTGTCCCCGTCACCGAGGACGGTGCTCAGGGGGGCGAGGCGGCCGTTGACCCGCGCGCCCAGACAGCCGTGGGCGGCCTCGCCGTGCTGCGCGTAGGCGGCGTCGACGCAGCTGGCTCCGGCGGGCAGGCTGATCGTGCCGGGGGTGCCGCCGTCGGCGCGGAAGACGGTGATCTCGTCGTCCTCGGCGAGGTGGGCGCGGAGCGAGCTCCAGAAGGTGTCGGGGTCGGGGGCCGACTGCTGCCAGTCGAGGAGCCGGGAGAGCCAGCCGGGGCGGGTGGGGTCGACGCGCTCGCCGTCCTCGGGCTGCGGGTCGGAGGTGGGCGCGGGGGCGGACGGTCCCGTGGGCGCTGTCCGGCCGGCGTACGGCTCCTGGCCCGCGTACGGATTGCCGAGGGCGACGACTCCGGCCTCGGCGACCGTGTGCATCCGGTGGGTCCTGATGAGGATCTCGGCCACGGCCCCGTCGGGGGCGGCGATCGCGGTGTGCAGGGACTGGTACAGGTTGAACTTGGGGGCCGCGATGAAGTCCTTGAACTCGGAGATCACCGGGGTGAAGCAGGTGTGGAGCTCGCCGAGGACCCCGTAGCAGTCGGCGTCCTCGGCGACGAGGACGAGGAGCCGTCCGAAGTCGCAGCCGCGCAGCTCGCCGCGCTTGAGGCGGACGCGGTGCACGGAGACGAAGTGCCGGGGCCGGACGAGGACCTCCGCGCCGATGCCGGCCTCGCGGAGGACGGCGCCGACCTGCTCGGCCACGGCGTCCAGGGCGTCCCCCGCGTGGGAGTTGTCGGCGATGAGCGCGCGGGTGTTCTCGTACTCCTCGGGGTGGAGGATCGCGAAGACGAGGTCCTCCAGCTCGGTCTTGAGGGCCTGGACCCCGAGCCGTTCGGCGAGCGGGATGAGGAAGTCCCGGGTGACCTTCGCGATCCTGGCCTGTTTCTCGGGCCGCATCACGCCGAGGGTGCGCATGTTGTGGAGGCGGTCGGCGAGTTTGATCGACATGACCCGGACGTCGTCGCCGGTGGCGACGAGCATCTTGCGGAAGGTCTCGGGCTCGGCGGCGGCGCCGTAGTCGATCTTCTCCACCTTGGTGACGCCGTCGACGAGGTAGGCGACCTCGGCCCCGAACTCCCTCCGCACCTGGTCGAGCGTCACCTCGGTGTCCTCGACGGTGTCGTGGAGGAGCGAGGCGGTCAGGGTGGTGGTCTCCGCGCCCAGTTCGGCGAGGATGAGCGTGACCGCGAGCGGGTGCGTGATGTACGGCTCGCCGCTCTTGCGGAACTGGCCGCGGTGCGAGGACTCGGCGAGGACGTAGGCCCGGCGCAGGACCGCGAGGTCGGCCTCGGGGTGGTGGGCCCGGTGCGCCTCGGCGACGTGACTGATGGCGTCGGGCAGCCGGTCACGGGGCGCCGGTCCGGCGGTGGCGCCGAGCAGGGCGGCGCGGCCGAGGCGGCGCAGGTCGATCCGGGCGCGTCCGCGTCTGCGGGCGGTCGTGTCGGTGACGGCGGCGTCCGCCGCGCTCACAGGGTTGGTGGCCTCTGCGCTCATGGGGCACCTCCGGCAACGTCGACCGGCGGTGGGCGGGCCAGGCGTGCCCGGGGGGCCGGTGCTTGATGCTACCGACCCCACCACGTGGCGCAGTCACGCTCTCGCTCAGCGTGAATCGGATCACCCATTCGAGCGACAAATCAGTCGTTGACTGTTTCGATTCCCAGGGTTCCGGTGGGAACGGAGCGGACCCGCCGAAGACCTGAGCTCCGGAAATCTGCGCGCCGGAAAGCTATGCGCCGGGGACCGACAGCCATGCCGGGTCGATGGTGCCCTCGGCGACGATGACGGCGGGGCCGGTCATCTCGATCTCGCCGTCGGGGTGCTCGGTGATGACGAGGGTCCCGCCGAGGACGTCGACGGTGTACGTGACGGGGACTCCGCTCGCGGCGGGGTCGGCTCCGTCGCGGCGGGCCGTGGCGACGGCGACGGCGCACGCGCCCGTGCCGCAGGAGCGGGTCTCGGCGGCGCCGCGCTCGTGGACCCGCATGGCGACGTGCCGGGGGCCGCGGTCGGCGACGAACTCGATGTTCACCCCGTCCGGGTAGACCGCGGCGGGCTCGTAGGGCGGCTCGGTGAAGAGGTTGCCCGCGTGGCCGAGGTCCTCGACGAAGGCGACCGCGTGCGGATTGCCCATGTTCACGTTCCGCGCGGGCCAGCTGCGGCCGTCGACGGTGACGGTGACCCCGGCGTCGGCCAGGACCGCGCGGCCCATGGAGACGGTGACGGAGCCGTCCTTGTCGAGGTGGACGCGCTTGACCCCGCCTCGGGTGGCGACGGCCACCTCGCCCGCGGTGACGTGCCCGGCGTGCTCCAGGTAGCGGGCGAAGACCCGGACCCCGTTGCCGCACATCTCGGCGACCGAGCCGTCGGCGTTCCGGTAGTCCATGAACCACTCGGCCTCGTCGGCCAGGTGCCGGGCCTCGGGGTGGGCGGCGCTGCGCACGACGTGCAGCAGTCCGTCCCCGCCGATGCCGGCGCGCCGGTCGCAGAGCCGGGCGACGGCGTCCGGGCTCAGCTCGACGGCGTTGTCCGCGTCGGGGACGATCACGAAGTCGTTCTCGGTGCCGTGGCCCTTGAGGAAGGGGAGCGGCGAGGTCTGCGTGCTGGTCACGAGATCAACTGTACGGGGCGGGTCCGACAGGCGGCGCGGCCGTCCGCCGCGGGGCGTCCGGAGGGCTCAGCGGAGGCGGGCGACGCGCCAGACGGCCAGGGCGACCAGGACGCCGATCGTCGCCACGTACAGGCCGAGGACGCGCCAGTCGGGGCGCTCGCCCGAGCCGCGCTGCGGAAGCCCGGGCCAGGTGTAGCCGACCTTGCGGGCGGCCATCATGCCCCAGCCCGCCGCACAGGAGCTGATCAGCAGTCCGAGCATGGCGAGGACGGCGCCGCCGTCACCGGAGCCGAAGGCGAGCGGGAAGGCGAACATCAGGGAGCCGACGGCGGCGAGGCCGACGATCGGGGCGAGCTGCCAGATCCGCAGGCGGCGCTGCGGTCTGAGCTCGACCTCGACCTCGCCGGCGTCCACCTCGACGGCGGTGCCTTCCGCGTCGTCAGGACCGTCCGGTGTCAGGCCCGGGGCCCCGACCGGGGCTTCGCCCGTCGGGTCGCCAAGGACCGCTTCCTGGTGTTCTCTGTCGCGAGGGCCGGCCTCCATCGCCACGCGCCCTCCCCACTCGGACTCCACTTGGTCGATCGATTCTCGATGATGGCACGCTCCTGACCGCCGAACTGACGGGCAGGGCGTCCCGATGCCATCACGTGATCAGGCTGTAACCGCTCGTTCGACCAACGACAGCGCCTCCCGCGGGAGTTCCCCGCGGTGATCGGCGGCTCCGCTGAGCCAGTGGACGCGCGGGTCGCGGCGGAACCAGGAGTCCTGGCGGCGGGCGAAGCGCTTGGTGGCGCGCACGGTTTCCGCGCGCGCCTCGTCCTCGGTGCACTCCCCCGCGAGCGCGGCGAGCACCTGCTGGTAGCCGAGGGCGCGGGCGGCGGTGCGGCCCTCGCGCAGGCCCTGGGCCTCCAGGGTGCGCACCTCGTCGACGAGGCCTGCCTCCCACATCCGGTCCACGCGCGCGGCGATCCGCTCGTCCAGTTCGGGGCGGGCCACGTCGACGCCGATCTGGACGGTGTCGTAGACGGAGTCGGGGCCGGGCAGGTTGGCGGTGAAGGGCTTGCCCGTGATCTCGATGACTTCGAGGGCGCGGACGATGCGGCGTCCGTTGCTGGGCAGGATCGCGCGGGCGGCCTCGGGGTCGGCCTCGGCGAGCCGGGCGTGCAGGACGCCGGAGCCGCGCTCTTCCAGTTCGGCTTCCAGCCGGGCCCGGACGGCGGGGTCGGTGCCGGGGAACTCCAGGGCGTCGACGGCCCCCCGTACGTACAGGCCGGAACCGCCGACGAGGACCGGGGTGCGACCCGCGGCGAGCAGTCGGTCGATCTCGGCGCGGGCGAGGCGCTGGTACTCGGCGACGCTGGCGGCCTCGGTCACGTCCCAGATGTCGAGGAGGTGGTGCGGAACGCCGTCCCGTTCCTCCATCGTCAGTTTGGCGGTCCCGATGTCCATCCCCCGGTAGAGCTGCATCGAGTCGGCGTTGACGACCTCGCCGCCGAGCTGCTGGGCCAGAAAGACACCCAAATCGGACTTTCCGGCCGCGGTGGGGCCGACGACGGCGATGACCCGCGGGGCGGGAGCTGCGCTTCTCACCGCACCAGTCTCGCAAACCTCACGGCCCCTCCCCGAACGAGCTACGTGACGAGCCCCATCCGGCTTCGTTGCCTGTTGCGAGGTTCCGGCCGTCGATCACCGCCGAGCCCCTCCCATCCGAGTACGCTATGGAGTGAATATGGGCGTTTTTGCAGTGTTTCGCCGTAAGAAGAAGGATGTGGTCGAGGCCTCGTCGGAGGAGACCGGGACCGTCGGGACGTCGGTGGACGGCGTGACGGAGGCCGAGGCGGCGGAGACCCGCGCCGAGGCCGAGGTCGCGGTGGAGACGGACGCCGGGGTCGAGGCCGGGTCCGCTGCCGCCGACGTCGTGGAGGTCACGGCCGGAACCGAGCCGGCGGACGACGCGCACGGCGTCGACACGGACGAGCCGGCGGCCGGAGCGGTCGCCTCCGAGGTCGTGGAGATCCCGAAGCAGCAGTCGGCCGAGGCCGCCGCGGACAACGAGGCAGGCGAAGGCGCCCGCAAGTAGGCCCCCGGGGTCCTGGGGGCAGGACACGGAGAACGGACCCCGCGCGGGTCCGCGGAGGGAAGGTGCCCCGATGGGTCTCCTGGATTCGCTGAAGGCCAAGCTCGCCCCGGCCAAGGACAAGGTGGCCGACCTCGCGCAGCAGCACGGGGGGAAGATCGACGACGGCCTCGACAAGGCCGCGAAGCTGGTCGACGAGAAGACCAAGGGCAAGTACAGCGACAAGATCCAGTCCGGTACGGGCAAGGCCAAGGACGCCCTGGACCGGATCGGCCACAAGGACGACGGCACGCCCGGGAGCGGCGGCGCGACCCCGCCGCCGGCCGCCTGACGACCGGCGTCACCCGCACACGACAGTCCCTCCGCACGGCGGACGGCCGCGGAGCATCACGCTCCGCGGCCGTCCGCCGTTCTCGTGTCGTGCTGCCGCCGGTCCGCCGCGACTTCGTCAGGACCAGGCGGCGACGACGTACTCCACGCCGTACGGGGCGTCCTCGTGGAGGAGGCGACCTTCGAGCCCGGCACCCTCGGCGGCGCCCGCCAGGACCTGCCAGGGCGCGCGGCCGGCCGCCTTCAGCTCGTACGCGAGCTCCTCGTCCAGCGCGAGCAGCGCGGCCACGTCGGCCGCGCCCAGGGCGCGGGCGGCCTCGGCGTCGAAACCGGCCGCCCGCTCGTCCAGGTAGCCGGGCGCCTTGACGGTCCGGCAGGCGCTGCCGTCGCCCATCACGAGGAGCGCGACCCGCCCGGCGGAGGCGGCGAGCTCACGGCCGACGGCGGCGCAGGTCCCGGCCGCTTCCCGTTCGTTCACACCCCGGCCCTCGACGGGCGCGTCGGCCCAGTCGGCGCGGCCGAGCAGCCAGGCGCCGACGGCGAGGCTCGCGGGCAGGGGGCGGTCGGCCGCGGGCCCGTCACCGAGCTGTACGGAGAGGTCGACCCCGAAGCCGGCGAAGGAACCCGTCGAACCGGCCGGGAAGACGCCGGCGGCGGCCGCGTCGGCGGGACCGACGACGTACAGCCGGTCGGGGCGCGCGGCGGCGAGCAGTCCGACGGCGTCGGCGCAGGCGGTGCGCGCGGCGTCCAGCTCGGGGGCGGCGCCGGTCGCGACCTCGGGCAGGAGGAGCGGCGGGCAGGGGCAGACGGCTGCGGCGACAAGCATGATCCGCACCCTACTGCGCGGCCGTGCCCGCGCCCTCGTCACCGCCCCGGGCCCGCGCCCGGGTCACCGCCCCCGGGTGTCAGTGGCTCCCGCAGGCCGGCGCGTCCGCTGCCGGGAGGGGCTCCGGGACGCCGATCTTCGGGAGGCCGAGCAGCACGCCCGCCGGCTTCGCGGCGGCCGCCGTGGTGCGCTTCTCCCAGGCGTCGCCCGCGCGGGTGCGGCGTACCGACGTCGTCGGGCCCTCGGCGAGCAGGTGGTGCGGGGCGGCGTAGGTGATCTCGACGATCACGACGTCGCCGGGCCGGACGTCCTGCTCCGGCTTGGTGAAGTGGACGAGCCGGTTGTCGGGCGCGCGGCCGGAGAGGCGGTGCGTGGCGCCGTCCTTGCGGCCCTCGCCCTCGGCGACCATGACCTCCAGGGTGCGGCCGACCTGCTTCTTGTTCTCCTCCCAGGAGATCTCCTCCTGGAGCGCGACGAGGCGCATGTAGCGCTCCTGCACGACGTCCTTGGGGATCTGGCCGTCCATCTCGGCGGCCGGGGTGCCGGGGCGCTTGGAGTACTGGAAGGTGAAGGCGTTCGCGAAGCGGGCCTCCCGGACCGCGTGCATCGTCTGCTCGAAGTCCTCCTCGGTCTCGCCGGGGAAGCCCACGATGATGTCGGTGGAGATGGCGGCGTGCGGGATGGCCGCGCGGACCTTCTCGATGATCCCGAGGAAACGCTCCTGCCGGTACGAGCGGCGCATCGCCTTGAGGATCGCGTCCGAGCCGGACTGCATCGGCATGTGCAGCTGGGGCATCACGTTCGGGGTCTCGGCCATGGCCGCGATCACGTCGTCGGTGAAGTCGCGGGGGTGCGGGGAGGTGAAGCGGACCCGCTCCAGGCCCTCGATCTGCCCGCAGGCCCGCAGCAGCTTGGAGAAGGCCTCGCGGTCGCCCAGGTCCGATCCGTACGCGTTGACGTTCTGGCCGAGCAGGGTGATCTCGGAGACGCCCTCGGCGACCAGGGCCTCGATCTCGGCGAGGATGTCGCCGGGACGGCGGTCCTCCTCCTTGCCGCGCAGCGCCGGGACGATGCAGAAGGTGCAGGTGTTGTTGCAGCCGACGGAGATCGACACCCAGGCCGCGTAGGCGGACTCGCGCCGGGTCGGCAGCGTGGAGGGGAAGGCCTCGAGGGATTCGGCGATCTCGATCTGCGCCTCCTCCTGGATGCGGGCGCGCTCCAGGAGCACCGGCAGCTTGCCGATGTTGTGCGTGCCGAAGACCACGTCGACCCAGGGGGCCTTCTTGACGATGGTCTCGCGGTCCTTCTGGGCGAGGCAGCCGCCGACGGCGATCTGCATGCCGGGGCGCGTGGTCTTCATCGGGGCGAGCCGGCCGAGGTTGCCGTACAGCTTGTTGTCGGCGTTCTCGCGCACCGCGCAGGTGTTGAAGACCACGACGTCGGCATCGCCGTCGGATCCGCCGGGGGCCTTGACGTAGCCCGCCTCTTCCAGCAGACCGGAGAGCCGCTCGGAGTCGTGCACGTTCATCTGGCACCCGTAGGTACGAATCTCGTAGGTCTTGGATCCTTCAACGCTCACTGCGGGACTCCGGTCGCTGCTACTGGTCATTGGGACAAGGGTAGGCGGTCCGGGGAGTGCCCCCCGCTGGTTCCCGCCTGGTTCTCGCCTGGTCCTCACCGAGCCGTTCACACAGAGACGTGTTCGTTCGCACATCATCGTGGTAGAACTGAGTCATGGGTGTCGCCAATCGTCTGGACCTGACCCTGCGATTGGTGCAGGGCTCCGACCGGGTTTCCGTGTCGGAGCTCTCCCATCGACTGGGCGTATCCGAAATGACCGTCCGCCGGGACCTCGACGCGCTGGAGCGTCAGGGCCTCGTGCGCCGCGTGCACGGCGGCGCCGTCGCCACCCGCGTACGCGAGGAACAGGCCGGCTTCTCGGCGCGGGAGCCGTGGCAGGCCGCCACCAAGGACCGCCTGGGCGCGGCCGCGGCGGCGCTGGTGGAGCCGGGCTCGCGGGTCCTCCTGGACGCGGGGACGACGACCGTGCACGTCGCCGGGCACCTGGCGGAGCGAGGCCCGCTGACGGTCGCCGTGCTGAGCATCCAGGCGGCCGTGGTCCTGGCCGACAGGCCGGGGATCGACCTCCTGGTCGTCGGCGGCCGCTCCCGGCCCGGCGAGCGTTCCCTCGTCGGCCCGCTCGCCCTGCGGACCCTGGAGTCGCTGGCTTTCGACTGCTTCGTGATGTCCATCGGCGGGGTGCACGCCGAGCACGGCTGGTCGGAGTTCTCCCTGGACGACGCGGCCGTGAAGCAGACCGGGCTCGCCCGGGCCACGCGCACGGTCGCGGTGGCGGACGCCACCAAGCTCGGCGTACGGGCCTTCAGCCGGGTCGCCCCGCTCGGCGCGGCGCACCACTTCGTCACCGACCGGGCCGCCGAGGACGCGACCACGCACCCCGGTGGCCCCCAGACGCTGGACGCGCTGCGGGACGCGGGCGTCGACGTCCGTCTGGCCTGACACCGCGCAGCACACCCCGTCCCGCACCCGTGCCGTACCCGTGCCGGTACGTGCAGTGAGGAGTGATTCCGCTCGTGACCACCGTTTCCCGCCCGCTGATGATCCTGGTCGCCGGCCCCTACCGCTCGGGCACCGATGACGACCCGCGCAAGCTCGAAGCCCACGTCCGGGCGATGAACGAGGCCGCGCTCGTCCTCTTCCGCGCCGGGCACCTGCCCGTCACCGGCGAGGCCCTCGCCCTCCCGCTCCTGGAGGCCGCCGGCGGCGCCCGCCCCGGCGACGCGCTCTTCCAGGAGGTTTTCCACCCGGTCGCCGAACGGCTGCTCACCCGCTGCGACGCGGTCCTGCGGATCGGCGGCCCCTCGGAGGGAGCGGACATGATGGTCGACCGGGCCCGCGCGCAGGGCAAGGACGTCTACGGCTCCCTCGCCGCCGTCCCGGCCGTCGTCCCGACCGTCGTCCCGACCTCAGTAAAGCCCGCCGTCCCGGACTCCGTACCGCCCGCCGTCCCGGACTCCGCCCGATGACCGCCGGCATCGACACCCCCGACCGCCGGGGCCGCACCGGCCTCGACCGGCAGGGCCGCGACCTCACCGGCAATCCGCGCGTGCGGATCCTGGACGTGGAGGTGCTCTCCTGCGACTGGTACGTGCTGCGCAAGACCACCTTCGACTACCGGCACAGCGACGGGCACTGGAGCCGCGAGCAGCGCGAGACCCACGACCGCGGCGACGGCGCGACCGTCCTGCTCCACAACACCCAGCGCCGTACGGTGCTGCTGACCCGTCAGTTCCGCCTGCCCGCCTACGTCAACGGGCACCCCGACGGCATGCTCCTCGAAACCGCCGCGGGACTGCTGGACGGCGAACGGCCGGAGGAGGCGATCCGGCGGGAGGCCGCCGAGGAGACCGGGCACACCATCGGGGCCGCCGAGCACGTCTTCGACGTCTACATGAGTCCCGGCTCGGTCACCGAGCGGCTGCACTTCTTCGCCGCCCCCTACGACACGGCGGACTTCGCCGGCGGAGGCGGCGGAATCGCCGCCGAGGGCGAGGACATCACGACCGTGGAGCTCCCCTTCACGGAGGCGCTCGCCATGGTCCGCGACGGCCGGATCGCCGACGCCAAGACCATCATGCTGCTCCAGTGGGCGGCGCTCGACGGGCCGTTCCGGCCGACGGACCCGCCGCTCCCGGGCTGACCCCACCCTGCGGTTTTCCGCAGGAAGCCGGGCGGGAACCCTCATACCGGCGCTGAGCTGGGATTTCTAGGTTGGAGTCGTGCCGGGGAGCTCGCCCCGGCGCCTCCCCCGCGACTTGGAGACCCCGACATGCCGCTCACCCACCAGCTGCTTCTGGCCCAGGCCGCCCAGGAACCCGCCGGCGGTGTCGCCGGGTGGGCCGCCGGGCTCGTCGACACGATGGGCGGCCCCGGAGCGGGGCTCGCCATCGCGCTGGAGAACCTGTTCCCGCCGCTGCCCAGCGAGGTGATCCTGCCGCTGACCGGCTTCGCCGCCGGGCAGGGGGTGATCAGTCTGCCCTCCGCGCTGTTCTGGACGACCCTGGGCTCGGTGGTCGGGGCCCTGGCCCTCTACTGGATCGGTTCGCTGTTCGGTCGGCAGCGCATGCACGCGCTCTGGGCGCGGCTGCCCCTGGTGAAGGTCTCCGATCTGGAGCGCACCGAGGAGTGGTTCGCGCGGCACGGCACCAAGGCGGTGCTCCTGGGGCGGATGGTGCCGATCTTCCGCAGTCTGATCTCCGTGCCGGCCGGCGTCGAGCGGATGCCGCTGCCCGTCTTCCTCCTCCTCACGACGGTCGGCAGCCTCGTCTGGAACAGCGTGCTCGTGATGGCCGGTTACTGGCTCGGGGACCGCTGGGACCTGGTCGAGGGATACGTGGGCGTGCTGTCCAAGGTCGTCCTGGCGCTGGCGCTCGTGGCCATGGCCGCGTACCTGGCCGTACGGCTCCGGGGCCGCGGGCGCACCGCCCAGCACCGCCGCACCTCGTGACCGGCGAGCGGGCGCCCGCACCCTCCGGGCGATCTTGTACGGCCCCGGGGCCGGGACTAGCCTCGGAGACCGTGCGAGGTGACGAGCGAGGAGACGAGCGAGGAGACCCGGTGTCCGGACCGGCCCGCCGTCTCGCCGGCTCCCTCCTCGGCTGTCCGACCGCCCTGCTCGGCGTCCTGTTCTTCCTGGTCTCCGGGGTCGTCCTCGGGCCATTCCTGCTGTGGCCCCGCACCCGGCCCCGCGCCCGTGAGGTCCTGACGGCCGGCGCGCGGCGGCTCGCGGCGCTGGAGCGGAGCCGTCGTTCCGCCTTTTTCGGGGACCGTTTCCCCGGCCCGTACACCGTCTCCGACCGGCGGCTCCTGCGCTATCTCGCGGTCCGCTCCTGGACGGGGGTTGTGTTCGGGGTCGTCGTCGGGCTCCTCGGCTTCGGCGCCGTCCTGGCGGGGCTGCTCGTCGGGGGCGTCGTGCGCGGCACGCTCGGCTGGGGCGAGCTGCTCGCACAGCTGCTCCTCGGCGGCGTCCTGCTCTTCCTCGACGTCCAGGGCCTGTACGCGCTGACCGCCCTGGACGCCCGGCTCGCCCGCGAGTGCTTCGGGCCCTCCGAGAGCGAGCTGCTGCGGCGCCGGATCGACGAACTGGCCGTCAGCCGGGCGGCCGTCGTGCAGGCCGTGGACGCCGAGCGCCGCCGCATCGAGCGCGATCTCCACGACGGCGTGCAGCAGCGGCTCGTGGCGCTCGCCATGCTGCTCGGCCGGGCGCGCCGGAGCCGGGACCGCGATCCCGAGCAGGCGGAGGCGCTGCTCCTCCAGGCGCACGGCGAGGCCGGGGACGTGCTGGCCGAACTGCGGGACGTGGCCTGGCGGGTGTACCCCTCCGCGCTGGACAGCCTGGGCCTCGAAGAGGCGCTGGGCGGGGTGGCGCAGCGGTGCTCCGTCCCGCTGCGCATCCGGTTCGACGTCGCCGGGCCGCTGCCCCGGCCCGTGGAGACAGCCGCCTACTTCGTGGTCTCCGAGGCCGTCACGAACGCCGCCAAGCACGCCTCGGCCTCCGCCGTCTCCGTCGACGTCTCGCTCGGCGGCCCGCCCGAAGGACCGCTGCTCACGCTGCGGATCGAGGACGACGGGCGGGGCGGCGCCGATCCGGCCGGCAGCGGGCTGACCGGCCTGCGGAGCCGGGTCGCCGCGCTCGACGGCGACCTGCGTGTCGACAGCCCCCTCGGGGGACCCACCACTCTTGTCGCGGAGCTGCCGTGCGCGTGATCCTGGCCGAGGACTCGACCCTGCTGCGAGAGGGGCTCGTCCGCCTGCTCACCGAGGAGGGTCACGAGGTCGTGGCCGCGCTCGGCGACGCCGTGACCCTGGTCGCGGAGGTCGGGGCGCTGCGCCCGGACGTCGCGGTCGTCGACATCCGGATGCCTCCGACGCACACCGACGAGGGGCTGCGGGCCGCCGTGGAGATCCGCGAGCGGTGGCCGGAGACGGGCGTCCTCGTCCTCTCGCAGCACGTGGAGCGGAGCTACGCGGCCCGGCTGCTGGCCGCCGGGGCGGAGCGGGTGGGCTATCTGCTGAAGGACCGGGTGGCGCAGGTCGAGGAGTTCCTCGACGCGCTGGAGCGGGTCCACGAGGGCGGGGCGGCGATCGACCCGGAGGTCGTACGCCAGCTGGTCGTCCGCAGCACCCGCGGCGATCCGCTGGCCCGGCTGACCCCGCGCGAGCGCGAGGTCCTCGACGTGCTGGCGCAGGGGTACACGAACGCCGCCATCGCGCGGCAGCTGCACCTCTCCCTCAGCGCGGTGGAGAAGTACCTGAACGCCGTCTTCGACAAGTTGGAGCTGCGCAGGGCCGACGGCTACAGCCGTCGGATCCTGGCCGTGCTGCGGTACTTGGAGTCCTGATCCGGCAGGGCGGCCCCTCCCGTCCGCCCCGGTCGCCGCCGTCCGCCCCTCCGCCCGCGCCCCAGACCGTCTCCGCCCGCGCCCCAGACCGTCCCCGTCCGCGCCTCAGACCGTCCCGGCCGCGCCTCAGGCCGGGGAGGACGCGAACCGGTCGATGGCGGACGCCAGTTGGGGGCGCCGGCGGATGCCGAGCTTGCGGTAGATGCGGGTGATGTGCAGCTCCACGGCCCGGGTCGACACCGTGAAGTACGCGGCGATCTGTTTGTTGGTGAGACCGTCGAGCATCATCGTGACGATGCGCCGCTCGTGGGCGGTCAGCGCCGGGACGGGCGCCGGAGCGGCTCGCTCGGGGCCGGCGAGCGCCGCGTGCCCCAGCACCGCGTTCCACTCCCGTATCCGCAGCTCCCGGACGACCTGGGCCCGCGCGTACGGGTCGGCGTGGAGGATCCGTAAGAGCGTCCGGCGGTCGCGGGCCTCGCAGACGAGGAGCTCCCCGGTGCCGTCCTGCCACGGGCCGCCCGCGAGGAGAACGCCGCGGGCGGCCATTCTCCTCCAGTACGCCCGGTGCGCCTCTCCGGAACTCGACCGGTCCGTCTCACTTCCACGGAAAACGAGTTCGACCACGAAAGGCACGCGTAACTCCCCCATACATTCCGGGCGTTTCCGATTTCGACGCTACCACCGGGCCACCGCCCGTTGAATGAACGGCATGTTGCGGGCGGCGGCGGAGCAGACCGGTGGCGGCGAGCACCGCGACCGCCCCGAGCCACACCGTCCAGCCGAGGGGTTCACGCAGCACGACGGCGCCCAGGACGACGGCCACGGCGGTCATGAGGTACGTGACGGTGGAGGCGACCGCCGGCCCGTCCTTGATGATCAGCTCGAAGTTGAGCAGCGCGGCGAAGCCGGTGCAGACCACGCCGAGGACGAGCACGGAGATCACCGAGTCGGTGCGCCACGTGACGGCCCGGAGGCCCAGGAAGGGGAAGGCCGCGAGCAGCAGGACGGTGGCCGCGCCGAGCTGTCCGCCCGCCAGCACGAGCGGTGGAATGCCCTTGCCCACAAGGAACTTGCCCATGTACGCGAAGCCGGCGCCGAAGCTGATCGAGCCGAGGACGAAGCAGAGGAGGCTCCAACCGGTCCCGGTGGAGGCCGCGTTCCACGGTGACGCGATGAGTGCCGTGCCGCCGAGGCCGAGGAGCACGCCGCCCGCCCTGACGCCGGAGACCCGCTTCTCCTGACCGAGCAGCAGGGCCGCCGCCAGGGTCCAGATCGGCGCGCTGCCGTTGACCACGGCGGCGACGCTACTGGAGCCGGCGATCTCCCCCTGGGCGTACAGGGTCCACGGCACGGCGTTGCCGAGCAGCGCGGCAACGGTCAAGTGCCCCCAGACGGACGGCGACTTGGGCAGCCTGAGGCCCTTCGCGCATCCGAGGGCGAGGATCACGGCGGCGCCGAGCGCGAGCCGGATCAGCACCATCTGGACGGGGGAGAATCCGTATCCCGCGATCTTGATCCACAGGAAGACGGAGCCCCAGACGAGACTCAGCGCGGCCAGCCGCGCGCAGGTGGCTCTGGACATGGGTGTTCCCGCTCTGGAGAAGGGGCGCACGGAGCTCTCCGGAAGGGATGCGCGGAGTTCTCCGCCGTACGGGAACGAGCCTCGCGCCGGCGTCCGGGCGGGTCCAGCAACGGCTGGTGGACGGTACCGTCCACGAACCGTGGCGCATCGGAGAGCGGGGGGGAAGCGGTTCAGTCGGCGACGGCCGCCCTGGCCACCGTGCGCAGCGCGTCCAGGACGGCGGCGATCTCGGGCGAGGTCTGGCTGCCCTCCCGTACGGCCGCGAAGACCGTACGGGACGGCGCCCCCTCGCTGAACGCGCGCACCGTCACCTCGGGCCGGGGCGCCGGCCGCGCCGTCCGGGGAACCAGCGCGACCCCCAGGCCGAGCCGGACCGCCGCGAGCGTGGCGTCCCAGTCGCCGATGGCGTGCGAGGCCCGCGGGGTGAACCCGGCCGCCGTGCAGGCGGCGACGCCGATGTCGTGGCACATCCCCGTCGTGGCGAAGATCCACGTCTCCTGGGCGAGGTCGGCGAGGACGAGGCGGGGGGTGCCGAGGAGCCGGTGCCCCTCGGGCAGGGCGATGTCGAAGGGGTCCTCGCAGAGTGCGACCCGGTGGAAGCGCGCGTCGAAGCGGCCGTCCTCGCCCGCCGTGCCGGGGTGCAGCTCGGTGTCGGCGGAGATGACGACGTCGGTCTCCCCGCGGTGCAGGAGGGAGAAGCTCTCCGGCGGGTCGACCTCGGCCAGGGAGGTGCGCAGCAGCGGCCGGGTCTCCCGCAGCCTGGCCACGGCGGGCAGGATCAGCGCCGAGAGGGTGGTGGAGAAGCCGGCCACCGCCACGTCGCCGCGCTCGCCGCCGCGGTGCGCGGCGAGCTCCGCGCGCATCCGCTCGACCTGGGTGAAGACGGCGTCGGCGTGCCGGAGGACGATCCGAGCCTCCCCGGTGAGCCGCAGTCTGCGCCCGGACGGTTCGGTGAGGGGGACGCCCAACTCCCGTCCGAGGGCGCTGATCTGCTGCGAGACGGCCTGCGGGGTGAGGTGGAGTGCCCGGGCGGCCGCGCTGACCGTGCCGCGTTCGCTGAGTTCCCTCAGCACCCGCAGCTTCCGCAGATCCGGATCGGCCACGTCCCGTGCCCCCTCCCGTGCCCCTCCCGCTTCGCGGTCATCGTACGCAGCCGGCCTCCACGTCGATGACCTCCTTCACCAGCGTCTCCAGCACGTCGAGGTCGCGCGCGGTGCGGCCGGGCTCCCGCCGGTCGCCCGGGTAGGTGGGGTCGAGGACGACGGCCCGCGCGCCCAGGTCCTGGAGGAGCCCGAGGTCGTCGGCGATCTGGTCCCGCGTGCCCTCTCCGAGGAGGCGGCCGGGGCCCAACGGCCGGTCCGTGACGCGGAGTTTGATCCGGGGGCAGAGGTCGGGGACCGGCAGCTCCTGCTCCTCGGCGACCTGGCGGAGCGCGGGCAGGCCGACCCCGAGGAGCCAGTCGCCGGAGACGGAGGTCGGGTGCCAGGCGTCGCCGAGGCGGACGGCCCGGCGGAGCGCGCCGCGGCTGTGCCCGCCGACCCAGACGGGCGGGCCGGGGCGCTGGACGGGCAGGGGTCCGGTGTGGACCTCGCGGAAGGAGACGTGGGCGCCCTCGAAGGAGGCGACCTCGTCGGCCCAGCAGGCCTTGATGGCCGCGAGGTACTCGTCGCTGATGGCGCCGCGCTCGCGGTAGGGGACGTCGAGGACGGCGAACTCCCGGGCTGCCCAGCCCGCCGCCGCCCCGAAGACCAGGCGGCCGTTGCTGAACCGGTCGATGTTGGCGGCGACGCGGGCGGTGTGGACGGGGTGCCGGTACGGGAGGATCGTCACCGTCGTGCCGAGTCCGACGGTCCTGGTGACCCCGGCGAGCCAGGCGAGGGTCGCGAAGGGGTCGTAGAACGGGGCGGGGAAGAGGTGCTGCACGTCCGGGGTGAGCGCCACGTGGTCGGAGACCATGGCGTAGTGGAAGCCCAGCGCCTCGACCCGCAGCGCCCAGTCGGCGAGGGCGTCGGGGGTGGCCTCGGGCCCGTAGTTGGGCAGATTGACGCCGAATTCCACGGGGTGTCCCTCCCGGCCGTCCGGTGCTGGTCCGTGGCGTACGGAGCAGTCCTGGGGACCCTACGGCCGGAATGTCCCCGTCTCGGCGCTCACCGACGCGGAGGGTTCGGGGTTCCGTAGCACCGGGCACGGCGATGCCACGGAACCCGTCACGGGGTTGCCGCATCACCGCAGCGGCATGCTCCGGATCACCGACCGCGCCCCGGGGGCCGTCGACGCCGAGGTCCTGAGGAGGCCCTTGTCGCTGGTGCTCGCGGGCGCGTCCGCGCCCACCGGCGTGGTGGTCATGGGCCGGGCGGCGGCACAACGCTGCTTCTCCGCCTCGGACATGGGCCCGGTGCGCTGGAGCAGCCGGTCGGGGACGGCGCGGGAGGGGGCGTCGATCACGGCGTGCAGCCGGTAGTCGTCCTTCTTGCTGAGGAACCAGCCCTCGACCCGCTCGCGGCTCGGCTGGAGTTCGACCCAACTCACCTCGCCGGGCTGGATCCTCTCCACGACGGTCCGCTCGTCGCTGCTGAACCACTGCCACGGCCGCTGCCAGGTCTTCTCGTAGGCGAGGGCGAACTGGGTGGCCATGGGCCGCTCCTTGGCGCGCTTCTCGTCCACCTCCCGCACACCCGAAGTGGGCAGTTTCGCCACGTCGTTGAGCGGCAGGCCGGCGGCGGCGTAGGTCTGGGCGATGCTGTCGTGCCCGCGCTCCGAGAAGGAGAGGACGCGGGAGTGCTCCAGCGTGTTGCGGGTGCAGTTGACGAAGGCCTCGCCGACGACCCGCGCCCGGTCGTAGTACCGGAAGGAAGTGCGGGTGTCCGGCCGGAAGGTGCAGGCGTTCTCCCCGTTGCAGGCGGCGGCCGCGTTGTGGAGGGTGCTCTCCCGTTCGTTGCCCTTGTACGCCTCGGAGGTGCCGAGCGCCGTCTTGTCGACGGTCTTGTCGACGGCGGTCGGGGCCTCGACCGCCCGGATGCGGGCGATCATCGGTGAACAGGTCACGTGCGTACGGGAGTCGGTGACCCGGCTCGTGAAGGTGAGCAGCGGCTCGTTCTCCCCGGCGGTGAACTCGTAGCTGCGGCCGGTCCACCGGCCGGTGCCGGGCGTGCCCTTCACGCGGTCGGGGTCCCCCGCAGTGGTGACCTCGCGGACCGGGCCGCCGGAGGCCGTGACCGCGTACGGCTGGCCGTTGACGACCTGTTCGCCGGTGCACTCCTTGGAGACGGCGGGGCTGTCCTCGTAGGTGACGGTGACCTTGGACCCCGCACGGACCCCGCGCAGCCGCTGCTGGAGGGAGTTGCCGTCCTTCTGGAGGGCGACGCCGTGGGAGCCGTCGGTGCGGCCGGAAGCGGTGGGCGAGTAGCGCTGGTTGAGGCCGGTCCAGAAGGCGATGCCGACGGTGGTCGGACCGTCGCCGCTCATGCCGGGATCGGCGAAGTCGCCGTTGAGGACGGGGACGGCCTGCGCGGCGGGGGCGGACCGCTCGGCGGGGGCGGCGAGGGAGGGAGGAGCGACGGGGAGCAGCAGACCGGCGGCGCCGAGGACGGAGAGTGCGGCGTGTGAGCGCTTCATGGCGGGGGACTCCTCCGGGTTCAGGAACCGTGGAACGGCAGGACGACTTCGCGCTTCGGGTCGGCGCCCCGGGGGATCGCCCGCGTGGCCGGCACCTCGCGAGCGGCGTGCCGGAGCCCGCCGCCCGTTCCGGAGTCCGCGTTGTCGGTGTCGGAGGCGGTGTCACCGGCGGGGCGCTTGCGGCCGCAGAGGTTGTCGGGGACGGCGTACGTCTGCGCGACGAAGGTGCTGCTGTTGACCATGGAGGGGCTGTCCACGCTCACGTTGAGGATCTTCTTCCCCGTGTCGGTGACGAGGTCGCCGACCACGCGCCGCATGGAGGCGCTGGCACCGAAGACGAGCATGTCGTACGGCTTGACGGTGGTCTTGTAGACCGTCGCCTCGGTGTTCTCGATCGTCCAGGACTTGGAGTAGGTGGCCTTGAAGGCGGCCTCGAAGGCGAGTTTGGCGCTCAGCGAGCCGGCCAGCTTGCCGCCGCCCGCGACGGTCGTCTTGGTGCCGTTCGTCGAGGTCGGACCGTCCTTGAGATTGGGTGTCTTGTTCTCGCTGGTGATGTCGTTGGAGAGGTTGGTGGTGACCTCGCCGGAGGCGGTGACCGTGCCCTCGGCGGTGATCTTCCCGGAGATCTCTCCGCCGATGTTGTCGGTGCTGCTGGTCCGCAGGGTCACGGTCCGGTCGACGCCCATGTCGCTCTTGGTGCAGTTGACGACGGCGTTGCCGAGGGACTTGACGGCGGAGGCGTACTCGCGGTCGCGCTTGGGGTCGATCGTGAACGAGCAGGCCGTGCGCTTCGTCCCGCAGTACTCCAGGACGTCGGCGATCCTCGCCGGGCGGCCGTCGGCGGTGACGGCGCGGGCGACGGGGGCGGCGGGGATCTCGCCGGGGGTCTCCCCGGCGGCGGCGGGCGGGGCGAGGAGCGCGAGGGGAGCGGTGAGTCCGAGCCCGAGGGCGAGGGCGGACAGGCGGGCGCGGGGACGGCGCGGAGACATGACGAGGAACCCCTTTCGAGGGCACTTCGGGGGGGGAGGCGGGGAGGAATCAGGAGCCGAGCAGCGAGCAGAGCTGAGAGGCCGGGAAGGGGGACTGTCCCGGGTCGCTCGACCCCTGCGGGAGGGAGGCGGGGAAGGCGGTGCAGGTGGACTCGACGGCCTGGGCCGCGTTGTCGGCGGGCTCCGGCTTGTTCGTGGTGATGGTGGTGTTCATGTCCTTGAAGCCGTCCTCCTCGCGGCCCCCCTTGCCGGCCAGCTTCTCCATGCAGGAGCTGGAACCGGGCGGGCACTTCTCCAGGTCGCCGCCGATCTTCTTGATGTCCTTGTCGGCCTGGCCGGCCGCCTCCTGGGTCTTCTTCTGCTGCTCGTCGATCTCCTTCGCCTCCGCGGCGTTGGCCTCCTGGTCCTTGCAGGCCTGGTCCTCCGGCTCGCACTCCGCGCCGTACGCGACCGAGGCCAGGGCGGGGACCAGGGCAGGCGCCAGGGAGAGGGCGAGGGTGGCGGCGAGAAGGGCGGCACTCAACGTCGCACGACGCGGCGATGCCTTCATGCTGGACATGGGAACTCCCTTGGGACAGGGGTGAGTTGATGCGCTCGGAAGGGGACGCCAGGGGCGGACAGGGGACTGTCCTCAAGATCACCGAGCGCCTTCCGACGCTAACCGGCGGGGCCCCGGCGCCACGGCAGGACACACGGCGCGGCGTGCTCCTCCGGGCCCGCTCACCGCTTCGGCGGAGCGCACGGGGAGCCCCTCGGACGGGGTGACGGCGGGGAGCTCACCGGCCGCCGCCCGGGGCCGCCGGTCCACCCGTTCGTAGGGAATCCGGGGCGTACGCGAGAGGGCGGGCGGCCGTACGCGGCCGGGCCCCTCACTCCCCCGGCCGCCGCCGTTCGGCGGCCCGCCAGGGGCACCCGCCGGCACGCCTCCGGCAGCACGCGCCGGGGGCGAGTGCGCCCCCGGAACGCCACCCCGAACGGGCGTCCGTCAGACGGGTGTTTCAGCGGTTCCGGCTCGCTGTGGTGATCATTCTCGGACAGTCTGCTCATGTGCCCGACGGCCCGTCCCGGCCGTCGCAGCGGCCCTGGGCGTCCCATGCCCAAGGGCCCGGCACCCCGTGTTCGCATGACCCGCGCCCGGCCCCGTACGCCTCCGCCCACCCCTGCGGACGCGCACGGCACCCGCCGGACGCCGCGCTCCCGTATGTCCCCGTCGAAGGAGAGCAGAGCCATGTCCCGTTCACGACGCGATCCCGCCGGCACGCCGATGCGCGCCCCCCGCTCCGTACCCTCCCTGTTGCGCGGCCGGCCGCTCGCCGCGGCCGTCCTCACGGCCGCCGCCGCGCTCACCGCCGTACCCGCCCTGGCCCCCGCGGCCACCGCCAACGAGGGAAATCCGACCGTACTGAGCTGGGGCGCGGGCCGCACCGGCCAGCTCGGCAACGGCACCCTGAGCGACAGCCTCAGCCCGTCCTCCGTCACCAGCCTCTTCCGCGGCGACGTCGACCAGGTCTCGGCGGGCGGCACCTCCTCGTCCGACTCGTTCGTCCTGGCCCGTACGGACAGGACGGTCAAGTCCTGGGGCCACAACTCCTCGGGCCAGCTCGGCAACGGGGGCAACGCCAACCAGACCGTGCCCACCACCGTCCCCCGCCTCGACAACATCAAGGACATCGCGGCCGGCGGGAAGCACGCCCTCGCCCTCGACTCCTCCGGCCAGGTCTACTCCTGGGGCGACAACGCCTACGGCCAGCTCGGCAACAACCGCACCGGAGACAGTCGCACCGTCCCCGACCGCGTCCAGGGCATGCCCAAGGTCAAGCAGATCTCGGCCGGCTGCGACTTCAGCCTCGCCCTCCTGGAGAACGGCAAGGTGTACGCCTGGGGCCGCGGCATCCACGGCCAGCTCGGCACCGGCAACCGCGCCACCAGCTCCGTACCCCGGCAGGTGCTGGGTCTGGAGAACATCGTGGAGGTCGACGCCGGCTGCCACCACGCCCTCGCGCTGACCGCCGACGACACGGTCAAGTCCTGGGGTTACAACCTCTACGGCCAGCTCGGCAACTCCTCCACCAAGTCCTCCACCCTCCCCGTCGACGTCGACTGGATCGAGGGCGTGTCCGACATCGAGGCGGGCGCCCACCACAACTACGTGAAGACGAGCGACAGCCACGTCTGGGGCTGGGGCAACAACCAGTACGGCCAGCTCCTGGAGTCCGACGAGGCCTTCGACGCCAACGTCTCCCGCACCAACCGCACGGCCCCCGTCGAGATCCCGCGCCTGGAAGGGGTCCAGCACCTCGCGGCCGGCGCCCGGCACGGCGTCGCGGTCACCGCGGACGACGTCTTCACCTGGGGCCACAACGGCGAGGGCCAGCTCGGCAACGGCACGACGGTCTCGCGGTACGAGTCGGTGAAGATCCTCAACCAGGGCTCGGCGATCAAGGCGGTGGCCGTCTCCCTGGGCGGCAACACGACGTACGCGTACTGAGCGGGGCGTGCTCCGATGACGTACGCGTACGTACGCGGTGTCACCGCCGCCACCCTCGCGCTCCTCGCCCTCGCCGTCTCCCCCGCCCACGCCGAGCCCCGGGATCCATGGGTGCGGGCCTGGGGCGCGAACGCGGGCGGACAGCTCGGCAACGGCACCACGGCCGACCAGCAGACCCCGGCAGCCGTCCAGGGACTCGCCCGCGCCTCCGTGCGCGAACTGTCCGGCGGGGGGAACAACACCGCCAACGCCTTCGCCGTGGCACTCCTCACCGACGGCACGGTTCAGTCCTGGGGCGGGAACCTCGCGGGCCAGCTCGGCGACGGCACCACTGTGAGCCGGCCGTTTCCGGCCGACGTGGCCGGACTCTCCGGAGTCACCGAGATCGCCGCCGGCTATCAGGCCGCCTACGCCGTCCGCGGCGGGCGGGTCCTCGCCTGGGGCGACAACACCTACGGCCAGCTCGGCGACGGCGGCACGACCTCCGCCACCCGACCCGTACGGGTCCAGAGCCTCGACAAGGTGAAGGACGTCGCCGCCGGCTGCACCCACGCCGTCGCCCTCCGGGAGGACGGCACCGTCTGGACCTGGGGCCGTGCCAACAACGGCCAGCTCGGCCTCGGCGACACCACCGACCGGAACACCCCGCAACGGGTCCCCGGCCTCACGGACGCCGTCGAGATCGCGACCGGCTGCCACCACGTGCTCGCCCGGCTCGCCGACGGCACCGTACGGGCCTGGGGCTACAACAGCAACGGCCAACTGGGCAACGCCAGCCAGGAGGTCGCGTCCTCGCCGGTCGAGGTGCACCATCTCGACGGCGTGGCCCGGATCTACGGCTGCGGCTACCACAGCTTCGCCGTGCTCGACGACGGCTCGGTCCGATCCTGGGGCTGGAACGGTCACGGCCAGCTCGGCGACGGCTCCACCGTCACCCGTACCACCCCGGTCCCCGTACCCGGTCTGGACGAGGTCACCGACATGGCCGGCGGCTGGGGACACACCGTCGCCGCCCGCTCCGACGGCTCCGTCCTCGCCTGGGGCGAGAACGCGGCCGGCCAGCTCGGCGACGCCACCACCACCGGCTCCCCCACCCCGGTCACCGCACTGCCCGCAGGCAGCGGCACGACCCGCGTCTCGACTCCCCCCACCGGCAAGTCGAGCTACGCCTACTGACCCGGAAGGTCCCCATGCACCACAGCAAGCGCATCACCCTGCTCGCCGCCGTCACGGCGGCCACCGCCCTCGCCGCCCCCTGCCTCTCCGCCCACGCCGCCGCCGGCACCGACCCCTGGGTACGCGCCTGGGGCGAGAACGCCCAGGGCCAGCTCGGCAACGGCGCCGTCCTCGCCCAGCAGACCCCCACCGCCGTCACCGGCATCACCCGCGACGACGTCCGCGAGCTCTCCGGGGGTGGCGGCGGCGCCGCCGCGGCCGCCAACCAGTTCGCCGTCGCCCTCCTCAAGGACGGCACCGTGAAGAGCTGGGGTTCCAACGCCACCGGCCAGCTCGGCAACGGCACCACGACCTCGCAGAGCTTCCCCGCCACCGTCGCGGGTCTCTCCGGCGTGAGCGAGGTCTCCGCCGGCCTCAACCACGTCCTCGCCGTCAAGGGCGGCCGGGTCCTCGCCTGGGGCAGCAACGTCTCGAAGCAGCTGGGCACCGGCCAGGACACCACCAACCCGTACAAGACCCCGACCCCCGTGCAGAGCCTGGACCAGGTCAAGGACGTCGGCGCGGGCTGCGACTTCAGCGTCGCGCTGCGTCAGGACGGCACGGTCTGGACCTGGGGCGCCTTCGCCAACGGGCGGCTCGGCACCGGCAGCACCGCCAACCGCGAGACCCCGCAGAAGGTCGCCGACCTCGAGAACGTCGAAGCCATCTCGGTGGGCTGCGACCACGTCCTCGCGCTGACCGCCGACAACACGATCAAGGCCTGGGGCAAGAACACCGAGGGCCAGCTCGGCAACGACGCCGTCGCCGACGCGCCCAAGCCCGTCGACGTCGCCTACCTGGACGCGGTGGCCCGGATCTTCGCCACCTCGGCGTCCTCCTTCGCCGTCCTCGACGACGGCAGCGTCGCCGGCTGGGGCAAGAACACCGACCGGCAGCTCGGCGACGGCACGAACGCCAACCGCACCACCCCGGTCGTCCTGGACAGCCTCAAGGGCGTGCAGGACATCGCGGGCGGCGCCGACTTCACCCTGGCCGCGCTGGACGACGGCTCGGTGATCGGCTGGGGCGCCAACGCGGCCGCCCAGCTGGGCGACGGCTCCACCACCGCGACCACGGGCACGGGCACCACCGTCGCCCTCCCGCCGGGCAGCGGCATCACCCACGTCACGACGACGAAGACCGGCAAGTCGGGCTTCGCCTACTGACACCGGCCGGAGGCCGATCCGGCTTCGCGCGGGGGCCCTCGCCGGCCCCGCGCGAATGCCTCACACCGGCCGTCCCTGGTCAGCGACGACGGTGAGCTGGCAGGATCGCCCCCATGTTCGCCTCGCTCTCCCGTGCCGCCCGCCGCCGCCTGGCGGCGCTCTCGGCCGCGCTGCTCGTGGTGTGCGGGGTGCTCGTGTGGTGGCTGGTTCCCTTCGGCTCACCCGTCCCGAGCGGCTCGGTCACCTTCAGTACGGGCGTCCCCACCGGCGTCTACCAGCGGTACGGAATGCTCCTCAAGCAGGCCCTCGCCGAGGACCTGCCCGAGGTGTCGATACGTCTCACGGACAGCGAGGGCTCCCAGCAGAACCTGGCCCGCGTGGCCTCGGGCGAGGCGGACTTCACCGTCGCGACGGCCGACGCGGTCGCCCAGTACCAGCGCGAGCGCAAGCCGGGCTTCGAGCGGCTGCGCGGCTGCGCCCGGCTGTACGACGACTACGTCCAGCTGGTGGTGCGCAAGGGCTCGACGATCCGGACCGTGCGGGACCTGCGCGGGCTGCGGGTCGGGGTCGGCCAGGACGGGTCCGGTGTGCGGCTGATCGCCGACCGGGTCCTCGCGGCGGCCGGCCTCACGCCCGTACGCGACGTCGAGGCGGTCTCGGCGGGCATCAACACCATGCCGGGGCACCTGGAGGACGGCGACCTCGACGCCTTCTTCTGGTCGGGCGGGCTGCCCACCGAGGCCGTGCAGAAGCTGTCCGAGCGCTTCGAGGTCCGGCTGATCCCGCTGGACGCCACCCTCGTCGACCGGCTGCACGATGTCGGCGACTCGACCCGGCACTACCGGTCGGCGGTGATCCCGGCCGACGCGTACACGTCGGCGCAGAACGGCCAGCCGGTCGAGACGCTGGCCGTGGCGAACCTCCTGGTCACGACCGCCGAGGCCGATCCCGACCTGGTCGAGGGCTTCACCCGTACGGTGATCAGGAGCCGTGACGAGATCGGCGGCCAGGTCCACCCGGCCCAGCTGGTGGACCTGCGGACGGCCGTCTACACGGAGCCGCTGCCCCTCCACGAGGGCGCCCGCCGCTACTACCGCTCGGTGAAGCCCTGACCCTCGGCCCGGGAACGGCTACCGCTGCTCCGGTGAGAGCGCCGGGCCCCGCCCGTACCGCTGCGCCGGAGCGTGCCGGGGGACGGTGACGGTGACCCGCAGTCCGTGCGGCTCGTTCGGGGCGAACGCGATGCCGCCGCCGCCCGCCGTCAGCAGGACGCGGGTGATGGAGAGGCCGAGGCCCGATCCCTTGATGTTCTGGTGCCGGCCGGAGCGCCAGAAGCGGTCGCCGACCCGGCCGAGCTCGTCCTCGGTGAGGCCGGGCCCCTGGTCGGCCACGACGACGTCGACGCCCGCCCCGCCCGGGGGCACCGAGACGGAGACCATGACCTCCTCCCCCGCCGGGGTGAACTTCAACGCGTTGTCGATCACCGCGTCGAGGGCACTGGAGAGGGCCACCGGGTCCGCCCACCCCGTGACCGCCCCGCACTCCCCGGTCAGCAGGACGCCCTTGTCGTCGGCGACCGGCCGCCAGGACGCGACCCGCTCCGCCGCCAGCGCGCCCACGTCGGTGAGCCGCAGCTCGGCCGCCATGTGCTCGGCGAGCGCCAGGTCGAGGAGGTCGTCGAGGACCTGCGAGAGGCGCTTGCCCTCGGTCCGGACGGAGGCGATCTCCTCGTTCCCTTCGGGGAGCTCCATCGCGAGCAGCTCGATCCGCAGCAGCAGCGCGGCCAGGGGGTTGCGCAACTGGTGGGAGGCGTCGGCGACGAAGGCCCGCTGCTGTTCGAGCGCGTCCTCGACGTTGTCGGCCATCTCGTTGAACGAGAGCGCCAGGCGCCGCAGTTCGGGCGGGCCGCCGGTCGCGGCGACCCGGGAGTTCATCCGTCCGGTGGCGATGTCGTGGGTGACGGAGTCGAGCACGCGGACCGGCCGCAGGACCCAGCCGGTGAGCCGGAAGGCGGCGCCGATGGCGACCAGCATCGCCGCCGCCTCGCCCGCGAAGATCAGCAGCCAGCCGCGCAGGATGCGGGAGCGGAGCTGCCCGGTGGGCGAGTCGGTGACGACGACGGCGACGACGTCACCGTCCCGGACGACCGGGGAGGCGATGGTGAGCCGTGCGTCGCCCTGCCAGGGCCAGACCTGGGGCGGGTTGTGGCTGCGGCGCCCGAGCAGCGCCTCCTGGAAGGCGCGGCGGCCCTCGCCGTCGTACGGGACGACCCAGTCCTCGGGGGCGGCGGCCATGGCACGGTTGTCGCGGTAGAAGATGCCGGCCCGGATGTCGTACACGTCGTGGTAGCTGGCGAGTTCGCCGTTGAGGGTGGTGCGCCGCTCGTCGGTGCCGGGGTTGATCTCGCTGACGAACTGGGCGAGGGCGGCGAAGCGCGCGGCGTCGTCGAGCCGGTCGACGACGACCCGCTGCTGTTCGGACGCGGCGAGGCTGGCGGCGAGCGGGAAGCCGAGGGCGAGCAGGACGCCGGCCATCAGGATGATGAGCAGCGGGAGGAGTCGGGTGCGCACGAGCGGGCCGGCCGGGGGTTACGCGGCGGGGGCGACCAGGCGGTAGCCGACGCCCCGCACGGTCTCGATCAGGGCGGGCATCCGCAGCTTGGAGCGCAGGGAGGCGACGTGCACCTCCAGCGTGCGGCCGGTCCCCTCCCAACTGGTGCGCCAGACCTCGCTGATGATCTGCTCGCGGCGGAAGACGACCCCGGGGCGCTGGGCGAGGAGCGCGAGCAGGTCGAACTCCTTGCGGGTCAGGGCGACGGCCTCGCCCTCGACGCTGACCCGTCGCGTGGGCAGCTCGATGGTGACGGAGCCGAGCCGCAGCAGGGTGCCGTCGGCGGCTCCGGTGGCGCCGGGCGTCGTCTCCTCGGTTCCGGCGTTGCGCCGGCTGACGGCGTGGATGCGGGCGAGGAGTTCGCCGGTGTCGTAGGGCTTGACGACGTAGTCGTCGGCGCCGAGATTGAGGCCGTGGATCCGGGAGCGTACGTCGCCGCGGGCCGTCACCATGATCACCGGGGTGGCGGTGAGCTTCCGGATGCGGCCGCAGACCTGGTAGCCGTCCTGGTCGGGGAGGCCGAGGTCGAGCAGGATCACCCCGTACGAGGGCCGCTCGCCCTGCGCGGTGGGCAGGACGGCCTGGAGCGCCTCCTCGCCGTTGCGGGCGTGGGTGACGGCGAAGCCGTGCCGGGCCAGGATGGCGGAGAGGGCGGCGGCGACGTGGTCGTCGTCCTCCACGAGCAGCAGTCGCATGCGTACCTCCTCCGTGATCTTCGTTCGCGCCGGTGCCCGTTCGCGACGATCTTCGTGCCCGCCGGTCCTCGTTCGCGACGATCTTTCGTCCGCGTCTCGGCGGCGGCTCTCTGTGTACCAGGTGGTACCAGGGCATGAACGCCGATCATCGGCATCACAGTCAAGTCTCCCCCTGTTACGCCGACGTTTCTGTTATCCACCCGGTACGCCCGGGGCGTCGCCTTCACGCACTGTGTCCGTTTGCGACCGGATCGTTATCCTCAATTTCCGCTCAGATGTGATGACGGTCGTCACATCGGGTCTCTAGTGTCCTCCCCAACCGAGCAGGACGGAGCAAGAGGCCCATGAGCGGAGTGTCAGTGTCCAAGGGTCCCGAGGACGCCCCGCGCAGCGCGGACGAGCTGGTCGTCCTGTCCGAGGTCAACAAGCACTTCGGCGCGCTGCACGTTCTCCAGGACATCGACCTGACGATCACCCGCGGCGAAGTCGTGGTCGTCATCGGGCCTTCGGGGTCCGGCAAGTCGACGCTGTGCCGAACGATCAACCGGCTGGAGAGCATCGACTCCGGCACCATCACCATCGACGGCAAGCCGCTGCCCGCGGAGGGCAAGGAGCTCGCCCGGCTGCGTTCCGATGTCGGCATGGTCTTCCAGTCGTTCAACCTCTTCGCGCACAAGACGGTGCTCGAGAACGTGATGCTGGGCCAGATCAAGGTCCGGAAGACGGAGAAGAAGGACGCCGAGGCCAAGGCCCGTACCCTGCTCGACCGGGTCGGGGTGGGCACCCAGGCGGACAAGTACCCCGCACAGCTCTCCGGTGGCCAGCAGCAGCGCGTGGCGATCGCCCGCGCGCTCGCGATGGGCCCGAAGGTCATGCTGTTCGACGAGCCGACCTCCGCTCTCGACCCCGAGATGATCAACGAGGTCCTCGAGGTCATGCAGCAACTGGCCCAGGAGGGAATGACGATGGTCGTCGTCACCCACGAGATGGGCTTCGCCCGTTCCGCGGCCAACCGGGTCGTCTTCATGGCGGACGGACGCATCGTCGAGCAGGCGTCGCCCGAGGAGTTCTTCAGCAACCCGCGCAGCGACCGGGCCAAGGACTTCCTCTCCAAGATCCTTCACCACTGAGCGAGTTCGGACCTATTCTTCCCAACTCACGCCTACTCAAGGGACGTTCCACCATGAAGCTTCGCACCGCCTCCGCTGCCGCCGCGGCCGCCGTCGTCCTCGCGCTGACCGCCACCGCCTGTGGGTCCGGCTCCGACTCCGGCAGCAACGGCGACAAGATCAACGTCGGCATCAAGTTCGACCAGCCGGGCCTCGGCCTGAAGACCCCGGACGGCAAGTACGCCGGCTTCGACGTCGACGTCGCCCGCTACGTCGCCAAGGAGCTCGGCTACGCCGAAGACAAGATCAACTTCAAGCAGGCGCCGAGCGCCGAGCGCGAGAACCTGATCAAGAACGGTGACGTCAAGTTCGTCGTCGCCAGCTACTCGATCAACGACAAGCGCAAGAAGGAGGTCGACTTCGCCGGTCCGTACTTCCTGGCCCACCAGGACCTGCTCGTGCGCGCCGACGACAGCTCGATCACCAAGGTCGAGGACCTCAACGCCAAGAAGCTCTGCTCGGTCACCGGCTCGACCTCCGCGCAGAACGTCAAGGACAAGCTCGCCCCGAAGGCCGACCTCCAGCAGCTCGGCGGCTACTCCGAGTGCCTGACCGGCCTGGAGAACAAGGCCGTTGACGCCCTGACCACCGACGACTCCATCCTCGCGGGCTACGCCTCGCAGAAGGAGCACGCGGGCAAGTTCAAGCTCGCCGGCCTCCGGATGAGCGACGAGAAGTACGGCATCGGCGTCAAGAAGGGCGACGACGAGCTGCGCGGCAAGATCAACAAGGCGCTCGAGAAGATGGTCTCCGACGGCACCTGGGAGAAGCTCGTCAAGGAGCACTTCGGCCCGTCCGGCTACAAGTACGAGCCCGCGCCCAAGGTCGAGAACTGACCTGACCCGCACCGGCCGTGACGGCCGCCCCCGCACCGGGGTGGCCGTCACACCGGCACCGGCCGCTGCCCACGCACCGGCCTTCACACCGACCGACCACCAGGGGAGAGCGCGGGCATCGTGTTCGACTTTCTTGATTCCGGGCAGTACGACCTGCTCGGCGCCTTCTGGGTGACGGCGAAGCTCGCCCTCTACTCGGCGATCGGCTCACTGCTCTGGGGCACCGCCCTGGTCGGCATGCGGGTCAGCCCGGTCCCCATCATGCGCGCCTTCGCCACCGCGTACGTCAACCTCGTCCGCAACACCCCGCTGACCGTGGTCCTCGTGGCGTGCTCGTTCGTCCTCAACCAGACGCTCGGCGTCACGCTCGGCGGCGGGCGCTCCGAGGACATCGGCTTCCGCCTCGCGGTGCTCGGACTCGTCGCGTACACCGGCACCTTCGTCTGCGAGGCGCTGCGCTCGGGCATCAACACCGTCCCGCCGGGCCAGGCGGAAGCCGCCCGCGCCCTGGGCCTGAGCTTCACCCAGGTCCTCACCCTGGTGGTGTTCCCGCAGGCCTTCCGCGCGGTGGTGACCCCGCTCGCGAACGTCCTCATCGCCCTCACCAAGAACACCACGGTGGCCTCGGCCATCAGCGCCGCCGAGGCGGCCCTCCTGATGAAGGAGATGGTCGAGAACGAGGCCGACGCGCTCTTCGCCGTCTTCGCGGTCTTCGCTTTCGGCTTCATCCTCCTCACCCTCCCCACCGGCCTGCTCCTGGGCTGGGCGGCCAAGCGTCTGGCGGTGAAGCGATGAGTTCCGTCCTGTACGACACTCCCGGGCCCCGCGCCAAGCGGCGGAACGTCGTCTACACGATCGTCTTCCTCGCCGTCCTCGCCCTGGTGGCCTGGTGGGTCCTGTCCGCCATGGCCGACAAGAACCAGCTGGCGGCCGAGAAGTGGACGCCGTTCGTCACCGACTCCCGGGTCTGGACGACGTATCTGCTGCCCGGTCTGGTGGAAACGCTGAAGGCCGCCGCGCTCTCGATCGTGATCGCGCTGCCGCTCGGCGCCCTCCTCGGCATCGGCCGGCTCTCCGACCACCGCTGGGTGCGCGTGCCCGCCGGCACCGTCGTGGAGTTCTTCCGCGCCATCCCGGTACTGCTCCTGATGATGTTCGCGGCCGCCCTGTACCGCGAGTTCACGACCATCAGCTCCGACTTCCGCCCGCTGTACGCGGTCGTCACCGGCCTGGTGCTCTACAACGCCTCGGTGATCGCCGAGGTCGTCCGGGCCGGCGTCCTCTCGCTGCCCCGGGGCCAGGGCGACGCGGCCGAGGCGCTCGGCATGCGCAAGAGCCAGACCATGCTGTACGTCCTGCTGCCGCAGGCGGTCACCGTCATGCTCCCCGCGCTCGTCAGCCAGCTCGTCGTCATCGTCAAGGACACCGCCCTCGGCGGCGCCATGCTCGGCTTCGCCGAGCTGCTCAGCCAGAACCGGCAGATCACGGCCAACTACGGCGCCAACACGATCGCCACCTTCACGGTCATCGCGCTGATCTACATCGTCATCAACGCGCTCCTCACCCACCTCGCCGGCCGCCTGGAGAGGCGCATGCGGCGGGGCAAGAAGTCCACCTCGGTGGCCCTTCCGACCCAGGCGGGAGCCGCCGAGGTGAAGACGGACGCCGTCAGCGGCGCCTGACCCCGACAGGATCCGCAGGACAACAGGGGTGGGCCGGAGCGGTACTGACTTCAGGTCAGGCGCACCGCGCCCACCCCGTCGCTTGACGCAAGCACCCTCAGTGGGTTGCATACGGTCTGTGATCAACCACCGGGCTCGTGCCACACTCAGCTGTGCTGCCCTCATGACCGTCCGGCCTTCAGGAGCCGCGCCGTGGACCCGGTGATCATCGTGGGCGCTGGGCCGGTAGGCCTCGCGCTCTCCCTCGCGCTCGCCGCGCAGGGTGTGCCCAGCGTCGTCCTCGACGAGGGCACCGGCACGGAGGAACCACGCCCCGCGCGGAGCGCCGTCCTGCGCGCCGACACCGCCGCCATGGTCGAACGCCTCGGCTGCACCACCCTCCGTGACGAGGGCGTCCGCTGGGTCGGCTGGCGCAGCATGCGCCGCCGCCAGCTGGTCCGCCACACCACGCTCGACCTGGGACTCAGCGGTACGGAGGAGTGGTCGGAGGACCCCGACGCCCCCTCCGCTCCGGCCGCCCCGCTGCACATCCCGCAGCACGCCCTGGCACGCGGGCTGCGCGACGCGATCGCCCGTCAGAAGCTCGTCCGGCTCGTCACCGAGGCCCGGCTCGACACGATCGAGCAGGACCGGGACGGGGTCGTCGCCCACACCCGGGGCCCGGAGGGCACGTGGTGGCGCGGCAGCCACCTCGTCGGCTGCGACGGGGCCCGGTCCACCGTGCGCAAGCTGCTCGGCATCCGCTTCCCCGGCCGTACGGCGGTGGAGCGGCACGCGGTCGCCGCCCTGCGCACCGAACTCCCCTGGCCCGGCGAGGCCCTGCTGCACCGTCAGCCCCCGTGGCGGGGCGTCGGCGAGGAGATCACCGCCCGCCCGCTGCCCGACGGGGTGTGGCGGATCGACTGGCTGCTCCCGCCGCGCGGCGAGCTGGTCACCCCGGACGCGCTGGTCACCCGCATCCGCGAGACCCTGGCCGGCTGGTGCGACGGGGTGACGCCGCCGTACGAGCTCATCGACACCGGCGTCCACACCCTGCACCACCGGCTCGCCCGGCGCTGGCGGGTCGACCGGGTGCTGCTCGCCGGGGACGCGGCCCATCTGCTCGGCGCGGTCGGCACCCAGGGCCTCGACGAGGGGCTCCGGGACGTGGACAACCTCGCCTGGAAACTCGCCCACACCTGGCACCACGGCGCCTCGGAGCGGCTGCTCGACAGCTACCAGAGCGAGCGGCGGACGGCCATCGCCTCCCGGCTCCGCGCGGCGGACCAGTCGCTGCCGGCGCTGCGCGGCGGCGGTGGCCTGCGGACGTACCTCCTCGGGGCCGCGCGCAGCCACGACGTCCTGCTGACCGACGGCCACCTGGGGCGCGGCCCGCTCGGCGCGCCCCCCGCGTATCCGCACTCCCCCCTCGCGCATCAGAGCGCCGAGGGGCAGACCCCGGTGGGCACGCCGACGGGCGCCCCGGTCGAGGACGTCCGGGTGACCGCTCCGGACGGCACGACCGTACGGCTCCGGGACCGGCTCGGTCAGGGCCGGCTCCTGGTCCTCCTCGTCGCCCCCGGGACCGGCGTCTGGGACCGCCGCCACTGGCGGAGCGCCGGCGTGATGCCCCGCCTCGAAGAGGCCGTGCGGGCCCTCCCCGCCAAGGCCGAGGTGCTGGTGACCGAGGCGTATCCGGGTGCTCCGGCCCACGCCGTCCTGCTCGTCAGGCCGGACGGGCACCTCGTCGCCTCCTTCTCCGGGGTCCGCCCCGAGGAGCTGTACGCGGCGGCCGACGCGGCCCGCGGCGGGTCCGCCACCGACGAGACGCCGGCCGACCCTCCGGCCGGGGCGGCCGCCGCGGTCCCCGCCGCCGTGTCCACCGGCCTGTCCCCCGATGTGTCCACCGTTGTGTCCACCGACAGCGACCACACGGTGGACATGCATTGATTCCGCGCGGGCGCGCATGGTGTACTCCGGAGCGTGACCGACACCGATGTGCGCCTGTGGCGGAGGGTCCATCTGGACCTCGTCCGCTACGCGGGCTGCATGTGTCGTCCGTCCTGCTGACTTCGCCCCCTTCCCCGCGCGCGCCCCGCCACTGACGTCCGTCCGTGTGCCCGGTGCCGTCGCGCGCTCCTCGCGAACCTCAGGACGGTCACCCGTGCCCCAGCGCGTCCCCACACCCTCCCCCGTCGTCTCCACACCGCCCTCCACCGCCCCGACGGCGGCCGAACTCCTCGACTTCGTCCGCCGCACGGCCGCCGACCGCGAACTGGTCGACTCCCTGCCCCTCGACCCCGAGGGCCGTACGTGGGTACGGCTCGACGGCCCCGGCGGCAGCGAGGCCTGGCTCATCGGCTGGCCGCCCGGCACGGGCACCGGCTGGCACGACCACGCCGAGTCGCTGGGCGCCTTCGCCACCGCGCGGGGGTCGCTGACCGAGAACGCCCTCGCGGTCCGGCTGCCGGCGAGCGGCTGGAAGACCCTGGAGCTGGCCGACGGCCTCGACCGCTCCCGCCGACTGTCCGAGGGCGACGGCCGGGCCTTCGGCCGCCACCATGTGCACGAGGTGCTCAACGAGTCGCCGGACACCCACGCGGTGTCGGTGCACGCGTACTACCCGCCGCTCCCCCTGATCCGGCGGTTCAGCCGGGCGGGCGCGGTACTCCGCCTGGAGCAGGTCGAGCGTCCGGAGGACTGGCAGTGAGCGAGGAACGCGTGGGCATCGAGCACCTGGCCCCGGAGCGCGTGGGCGAGGAGCGCGTGGCCGAGGAGCGCGTGGCCGAGGAGCGCGTGGGCATCGACGAACTGCTCGAACGGGTCCGGGCGGGCATCGACCGGATCGATCCCCGCGCCGCCCACGAGGCGTACGAGGCGGGTGACGCGCTGCTGGTGGACACCCGCTACGCGGCCCTGCGGCAACGGGACGGGCTGATCCCGGGTGCGCTGGTCGTGGAGCGCAACGAGCTGGAGTGGCGGCTCGACCCGCTGGGCAGCCACCGCGCGCCGGAGGCGGACAGCCACGACCTGCGGGTGGTCGTGCTCTGCAACGAGGGCTACGCCTCCTCCCTCGCGGTCGAGTCGCTCCGCCGCCTGGGCCTGCACCGCGCGACCGACCTCATCGGCGGCTTCCAGGCCTGGAAGGCAGCGGGCCTCCCGGTCCTGCTGCCGACACCTGCCGGCTGAGCGGGACGGACGAGTCCTTCTCTCTCCCCCCCCGGGGTCAGAAGGACTCGTCCAGCCCGTCCGTGTCCTCGCCCTCGGCCTCCAGCGCCTGGCGGACGACGCGGAGGGCCATGCCCTCGGGGTACCCCTTGCGGGCGAGCATCCCGGCGAGGCGCCGCAGGCGCCGGTCTCTCTCAAGGCCGCGGGTGGCGCGCAGTTTGCGGTCGACGAGCTCGCGCGCCCTGACCTCCTCCTGCTCGGAGTCGAGCTGCTCCACCGCTTCCTGGATGAGAGTCGGCTCGACGCCCTTGGTGCGCAGCTCGCGGGCGAGGGCCCGGCGGGCGAGGCCCCTGCCGTGGTGGCGGGACTCGACCCAGGCCCCCGCGAAGGCGGCGTCGTCGATGAGCCCGACGTCCTCGAAGCGGGAGAGGACCTCTTCCGCCACGTCGTCGGGGATCTCCCGCTTGCGCAGGGCGTCGGCCAGCTGCTTGCGCGTGCGGGGGGTCCCGGTGAGCAGGCGCAGGCAGATCGCGCGCGCCCGCTCAGCCGGATCCTGGGGTGACGGCTCCTTCTCGGCCCTCGACGAGTCGGGGCCGTCACCCGGCCATTCGGTGCGACCGGTCACCGGTTCAGCTCTTGGCCGCGGTGGCCTTGGTCGCCTTCGCGGTCTTGGTCGCGGGTGCCGGGACGGTCTTGGCGGCGTCGTCCGCGCCGGCCGCGTCGGCGCTGCTCGCCGCGTCCGCACCGGGCTCGGCCGTCGGAGCCTCGGGCTTGACGCCGACGCCCAGCTTCTCCTTGATCTTCTTCTCGATCTCGTCGGCGAGGTCGGGGTTGTCCTTCAGGAAGTTACGGGCGTTCTCCTTGCCCTGGCCGAGCTGGTCGCCCTCGTACGTGTACCAGGCACCGGCCTTGCGCACGAAGCCGTGCTCCACGCCCATGTCGATCAGGCCGCCCTCGCGGCTGATGCCCTGGCCGTAGAGGATGTCGAACTCGGCCTGCTTGAAGGGGGGCGCGACCTTGTTCTTGACGACCTTGACGCGGGTGCGGTTGCCGACCGCGTCCGTGCCGTCCTTGAGGGTCTCGATGCGACGGATGTCGAGGCGCACCGAGGCGTAGAACTTCAGGGCGCGGCCACCGGTCGTGGTCTCCGGCGAGCCGAACATCACACCGATCTTCTCGCGGAGCTGGTTGATGAAGATCGCGGTGGTCTTGGACTGGTTGAGCGCGCCGGTGATCTTCCGGAGCGCCTGGCTCATCAGACGGGCCTGCAGACCGACGTGCGAGTCGCCCATCTCGCCCTCGATCTCCGCACGCGGGACGAGCGCGGCGACGGAGTCGATGACGATCAGGTCGAGCGCGCCGGAGCGGACCAGCATGTCGACGATCTCAAGGGCCTGCTCACCGCTGTCCGGCTGGGACAGGATGAGGTTGTCGATGTCGACGCCGAGCTTCTTAGCGTACTCGGGGTCGAGGGCGTGCTCGGCGTCCACGAACGCGACCTGGCCGCCGGCCTTCTGGGCGTTGGCCACGGCGTGCAGGGTGAGGGTCGTCTTACCGGAGGACTCCGGTCCGTAGACCTCCACGACACGGCCGCGAGGAAGGCCGCCGACACCGAGCGCGATGTCGAGGGCGGTCGATCCGGTGGAGATCACCTCGATCGGCTCCTGGACGCGGTCACCCATGCGCATCACGGCGCCCTTGCCGAATTGGCGTTCAATCTGTGCGAGTGCGGCGTCGAGCGCCTTCTCGCGGTCGGTTCCTGCCATGGGTTCCACCCGGTTTGCTTGAGTCGATCGCTTCATGTGAAAGACGCTAACCCCTGCCACTGACAATGGGCCCCGACGTCCCCTCCGACCTGTGGACAACTCGCCGACAAGCCCACGATTCCCCAGGCCGGACCTCCATCAGAATGGATGTTCGATTTCAGTGTCAAGCGTGCCACGCGCGGCGGGCGGGATCACGGCCACCGGGGACCGAGGCGCCCTCGCAGCTCGGTCACGGTGGCTTCGTCCGCGCCGCCGTCCGGCCCGGACGCGAGGGCGAGAGCCGCGGTGAGCAGCTCGGGCGAGGCGCGGCGGTCCGCGCGGACCGCCGCGAGGAGCGTCGGCACGGCCATCGGCGTCAGCCGGTACTTCCAGGCCAGGTGGCCGTGGGCAGCGGCGTACCGCGCCGTGAGGATTTCCGCGGGGGCGAGCGGGACCCGCATGCGTTCCAGGAACCACGCGAGGCCCGCCGCGGCCACCAGGTCACAGATCCGGCCGTCGCCGACACGGTTGCCGCGCGCGTTGTCGTGGGCCTCGTAGACCACCGCGTAGACCAGCGCCCGCTCCCGGTCGGTGGCGGGGCCCGAGAACGGCACGTCGTACCAGAGCCGCTCCACGGCCTCCGGGGTGATCCCCGGCCGGACACCGGGCGCACCCCCCATGGCCAGGCGTACGGCGCCGAGGGCGACGGTCCCCTCCGAGAGCAGGCGCCGACAGCGCGGCCCCTCCCCGTCCCCTTCCGGTCCGAGCTCCCGCAGCACCTGCTCGACCGTCGGCCCGTCGGTCCACACCAGCGTCCACACGTCACCGAAGACGCCGTTGGCGCCGTCGGCGCCGCGCTCGGCGCTGTGATCCGCCCCGCGCTCGGCCGTGCACGGCCCGTGCCGGTACCCGTCGGCGTCGAGCCCGAACCGCTCGGTGACCACCCGGGCGAGCTCGCGCGGGCGAGCCCCTCGGTCGTCAGTAGGTTCGTCCCTCACCGGCCCGAACCTACTGACGGCCACCCTCCACCGGCAACGACCGGTCTCGGACCGCGGTCACCGGCGACAGCTCGGGGCGCTTGGCCCGGCGGCCGTCGCCCGACGAGCGGCCGCGGAGGCGACGGCCCAGCCAGGGCCCGAGGAAGGCCCCGGCCCAGCGCAGTTCGGCGCCCACCGCACGCAGGCCCGTGCGCGCGGGGAGCGGCGGCGCGGACAGCGGGCGGGTCCAGGAGTCGTCGCTGCCGGGCAGGTCGAGGGCCTGGGCGACCGCGGCGGCGATCCGCGCGTGGCCGAGCGGACCGGCGTGCAGCCGGTCGGCGCTCCACAGCCGGGGGTCGGTGACGACCGGATGGTGCGAGGTCTCGACGACCGTGACGCCGTGCCGGTGCGCGGCCTCCCGGATGCGCTCGTTGAGGTCCCGCACCCGGGATCCGACCGGGCGGGCCGCCGGGATCAGCCGGCCGACGTCGGGGAACGTCAGGGTCGCGACCCGGGCACCCTGGCCGGTGAGCTCGGCGAACATCGCCTCCAGGTGCCCGGCCGTCGCGTCCGCGTCGAAGCGGGGCCGCAGCAGGTCGTTGACCCCGGCGACGACCGTGGCCAGGTCCGGCCGCAGCGCGAGCGCCGGAGCCAGCTGCTCGGCGCGCACCTGGCCGGCGAGGCGGCCGCGTACGGCGAGGTTGGCGTACCGCACGTCCGGGGCGTCGCGGGCGAGCAGCTCGGCGAGCCGGTCCGCCCAGCCGCGCAGGCCGACGGTGTCGTCGCCGTCGCCGACCCCTTCGGTCTGGCTGTCGCCCAGGGCGACGTACCGCAGAAACGTGCCGTCCGACATGAAGCCTCCGCCTTCCCCCACCACGTTACTCACTTTTTTGACTATACAACTCAACACTCACCCGCGTGGGTCGGAGACCGCGAGGAGGGTCGATCACAGGCCCCACGACCGCCCGCCGCCTATCCTTCGACGCATGCCCCTGCCCCTCCGCGACCGCCCAGGAGGCCGTCTGCCGCCGCGGACCGTCGACGCCCTCGTCGCCTGTGCCGTCCTGGCCGTCGTGGTGCTCTGGACGCTCGTCTCCGCGCGGTACGCGAGCGAACCGGCGCTCCGCACGGTGCTCGGCTGGGCGCTCGTCCTGATCGGCTGCGGGGCCCTCTTCTTCCGGCGACGGCAACCGGTCGCCGTCGCCGCCGTCACGCTGCTCGCCTGCGCCGTCTACTACCCGCTGTCCGCCCAGGACGGCCCCCTCATGATCGCCTTCGCGCTCGCGCTCTACACGACCGCCGCCGAGGGCCGGTTCGCCGCCGCCGTCGCGCTCGCCGCCGTCACCCTGCTCGCGGTCGGCCTCGGCGAGATCCGGCAGCAGCCCGGCCACCGGCAGATCGACGACACGTCGCTCGCCATGCTGGCCGGCTGGCTGATCAGCCTCGTCGCCGTGGGCCGCGCCCAGCGCACCCGGCTCGCCTATCTGCACGAGGTCGAGCAGCGCGCGCTCGCCGCCGAGCGGGAACAGGAGGCCCGGGCCCGGCAGAGCGCCACCGAGGAGCGGCTGCGGATCGCCCGGGAACTGCACGACATCCTCGGCCACAGCGTCTCGCTGATCAACGTCCAGTCCGGCGCCGCACTGCACCGGCTGAGCAAGAACCCGGCCCCCGAGGCCGGGCTCGCCACGGCCGCCGAGGCCCTGGAGGCGGTGAAGTCCACCAGCAAGGACGCGCTGCGCGAGCTGCGGGCCACGCTCGGCGTGCTGCGCCGGGCCGACGAGGCCACGCCGACCTCCCCGGCCTCCGGCCTCGCCCTCCTCGGGGACCTCGCCGAACGGGCCCGGAGCGCGGGACTCGACGTCCGTACGAGCGTCACGGGCACGCCCGTACCGCTGCCGCCGCCGGTCGACCTCGCCGCGTACCGGATCGTGCAGGAGTCGCTGACGAACGTCACCCGGCACGCGGGGGCGCACACCGTACGGATCGCCCTCGACTGGGACGCCACCGCAGACGCGAGCACCGGCACCGGCACCGGCACGCGTACGCACGCGGGCACGCGCGTGCTGCGGCTGCGGATCGCGGACGACGGCGGGGGCAAGCCCGAGGGAGGGCGCCCGGGCAGCGGCATCCGGGGCATGGCGGAACGGGCCCGCGCGCTCGGCGGCGGCCTCACCGCCGGGAACGCCGACGGCGGCTTCCTCGTCGACGCCAGGCTCCCGCTCGCCCCGCCGACAGCACACGCCGAGTCCCCCACGCCTGCAGAACCCACAGCACCCTCGCCCTCGCCCGAAGGGGACCCCCGATGATCCGTGTCGTGCTCGCCGACGACCAGACCCTGGTCCGGGCAGGTTTCCGGTCGATCCTGTCCGACGAGGACGACATCGAGGTCGTCGGCGAGGCCGGGGACGGCGAGCAGGCCATCGCCCTCGCCCGTGAACTCCGCCCGGACGTCGTCCTGATGGACATCCGCATGCCGGTTCTCGACGGCCTTGAGGCCACCCGGCGCATCACCTCCGACGAGCGGCTCGAAGGCATCCGCGTGGTCGTCCTGACCACGTTCGACGCCGACGACCACGTGTACGGGGCGCTGCGCGGCGGCGCGTCGGGTTTCCTGGTCAAGGACACCGAGCCGATGGAACTCCTGCACGCCGTACGGGTGGTGGCGCGCGGCGACGCCCTGATCGCCCCCGCCGTGACCCGCCGTCTCATCGCCGAGTTCGCCGACCGCGCCGGCGGCGCCGGGCGGCAGCCGGACCCGAGCCCCCGGCTCAACGCCCTCACCGAACGGGAGCGCGAGGTGCTCGGCCTGGTGGGCGCGGGCCTCTCCAACGACGAGATCGCCGGCCGGCTCGTCCTCTCCCCCGCCACCGCCAAGACCCACGTCAGCCGGATCATGACCAAGCTGGCCGTACGCGACCGGGCGCAGCTGGTCATCCTGGCGTACGAGTCGGGAATGATCACCCCCGGCTGGCTGGCCTGACCCTTAGGGGACGGGTCCGGGAGCCACAACTCCCGGGGTACGCGCGCGTGGGCCGGCACAACCGGTGGGGTACGTCAGGTGCCCCCAGGTGTCCTCCCCGGGCCGACGCGAAGCCTTTGACCGTACGCCGACACTGACGGGGTGAATCAGGACGTACTCGATCTCGCGCGGCTGCAGTTCGCCCTCACCGCCGGCGGCCACTTCCTCTTCGTCGCCCTCACCCTGGGGCTCGTCACCGTCGTGGCCGCGCTCCAGACCCGGGCCACGATCAGCGGCAAGCCGCAGGACGCCCGGATGGTGCGCTTCTGGGGCCAGCTGTACGTGATCAACTACGCGGTCGGGATCGTCACCGGTCTGGTGATGGAGTTCCAGTTCGGCATGGCCTGGAGCGGGCTCACGCACGAGGCGGGCAACATCCTCGGTGCCTCGCTCGCGGTGGAGACCATCGTGGCCTTCTTCGTCGAGTCGACCTTCCTCGGCCTGTGGATATTCGGCTGGCACCGGCTCAACCGCTGGGCCCACCTCGCCGCCATCTGGATCGTCGCCCTCACCGCCTACCTGTCGGCGTACTGGATCCTCGTCTCCAACGGCTTCCTGAACCACCCCGTGGGGTACTCCTCCGAGGGCGGCGAGCTCGTCCTGGACGACCCGGTCGCGGTCCTGACGAACCCCTCGGCGCTCCTCGCCTTCGGGCACGTCCTCGCCGGGGCGCTGCTCACCGCCGGGTTCTTCATGGCCGGGGTGAGCGCGTACCACCTCTTCCGGCGCAGCCCCGAGTGGGAGTTCTTCGGTCGCAGTCTGCGGATCGGGGTGTTCGTGTCCGCGCCCGCGCTGATGGCCGCCGCGGTCTTCGGCGGGATCCAGTTCGCCACCCTCACCACCTTCCAGCCGATGAAGTCGGCCGTCTTCAGCGGAAAGGCGGCGGAGATCGCGCGGCTCCAGGCGGAGCTGTCGGCCCGGTTCGGGCCCGGCGACTACGTGCCTTCGGAGGCGTGGACCCGGGGCGGCGGTCTGGTGATGCTGATCAGCTTCGGCCTGATGATGTACCTGTGCTTCGCCGGGGTGATCCTGGCCTGCTTCAAGAAGGTCGTGTTCCGGTTCCGGTTGTGGCATCTCGTCCTGATGGCCGCCGTGCCGTTGCCGTATCTCGCGATGATCGGCGGCTGGGTCTTCCGGGAGTCCGGCCGGCAGCCCTGGGTCGTCTACGGGCTGCTGAAGACGGAGGACGCCGTCTCGGATCTCTCCCCCGGCACCATGCGGCTCTCCCTCACCGTCTTCGCCACGGTCTTCGTCCTGCTCGTCGTCCTCAACGCCTGGCTCCTCGCCCGGCACGCCCGCCGCGGTCCCGTGGAGTCCGGACTCGGCCACGACGAGCGGCCGGGACGGGACGGCCCGGACGCGGACGGCCCGGACACCGACGGCCCGGACCCGGACGGCCCGGACCCGGACGGCCCTCAGGAGGGGCACGGCCCACCCCCGTCCGACCCCGCGGACGCGCTGCCCGCCCCCCGCTACTGAGCCCCCGCCGCCCCCACCGTCCCGCCCCCTGCCGCCGACCCGAGGAGCCCCCGTGGAGACCCTGGCCATCGTCCTGCTCGCCTTCTTCGCCGCGGGCTGGTTCGTGCTCGCCGGAGCGGACGTCGGCACCGGCATGCTCATGCCCTGGCTCGGCCGCGGGGACCGCGAGCGGCGCCTCGTCCTCGCCTCCTTCGCGCCCTTCTTCCTCGGCAACGAGGTCTGGCTGGTCGCCACCGCGGGCGTCCTCGTCGGCTGCTTCCCCGCACTCGAAGGGGAGCTCCTGAGCGGCCAGGCCCCGGTGCTCGTCGCCCTCCTGACCGGCTGGATCGTCCGGGACCTGGGGCTCTGGTCGCGCGGCCGGGGCCCGGGGCCGCGCTGGCGCGCCGGCTGCGACACCGCCGTGACGTGCGGCAGCTGGACGGTCGCCCTCTCCTGGGGCTGGCTGCTCGCGGCCCTGCTCACCGGACGGCCCTACGCGCCGGCCACCGGCGTGACGGCCGTGCTCACCGCCCTGGCGGTGGCCGCCCTGTTCGCCGCGCACGGGCTGGGATTCGCCACGCTCCGGCTCACGGGACTCCCGTACGAGCGGGCCCGCAGGCTCGTCGGTCGCGCGGGGCGCCCGTGGCAGTCCTTCGCCCTGACCGGCGTCCTCCTCGGCGGGCTGCCGCTCTGGGCGGGAACGGCCCTGCCGCTGACCGAGAAGGCGGCTTCCCCCACCACGCTGGCCCTGCTCGTCCCCGCCCTCCTCGTCGTCACCCCGCTGCTCGTGGCCGTCCAGGCCTGGACCTGGCACGCCTTCCGGCACCGGGTCACCCGCCCGTCGTACCTCTGAGCCGGCGGCGCGCCGCGTCCATGGGTCAGGACTCCTCCGAAGAGGCTTCCTTCTTGTGGGTCAGGGCCTTCTGCAGCCGCGCCACCACCGCCTCGCCGTATCTCCGGTGGCCGTGGACGCGCGGGTCGTCCGTCACGTCGTACCGCTTCACGTAGGCGCCGAGGAAGGCCTGCAGCGTGGCCACGGCCGGAATCGCGATCAGCGCGCCGACGGCGCCGAGCAGCGCCGTGCCCGCGATCACCGAGCCGAAGGCCACGGCCGGATGGATGTCCACCGTCTTCGAGGTGAGCTTCGGCTGGAGCACGTAGTTCTCGAACTGCTGGTAGATCACGACGAAGCCGAGCACCCACAGCGCGTACCAGGGGTTGACGGTGAAGGCGATCAGCATCGGCAGGGCGCCGGCCAGATACGTGCCGATGGTCGGGATGAACTGCGACACCAGGCCGACCCAGACAGCGAGCGCCGGCGCGTACGGCACGCCCAGGATCTCGAAGAGGACGAAGTGGGCGACGCCGGAGACGAGGGCCATCAGGCCGCGCGAGTAGAGGTAGCCGCCGGTCTTGTCGACCGCGATCTCCCAGGCCCGCAGCACCTCGGTCTGCCGGGCGGGCGGCAGGACGGAGCAGAGCGCGCGCCGGAGCCGGGGCCCGTCGGCCGCGAAGTAGAACGAGAACAGGAAGATCGTCAGGAGCCGGAACAGGCCGCCGAGGACGGTGGCGGAGATGTCGAGCACGCCGGACGCACTGTTCTGCACGTACTTCTGCAGCCAGTCGGAGCTCAGGACGCTGTCCTGGACCTCGACTCTGGACAGGTCCGTGTGGAAGCTCTGGTTGATCCAGTTGATCAGCGAGTCGAGGTACTTGGGGAAGTTCTCGACCATGTCCACGATCTGCCCGGCGAGCATCGAGCCGAGGAGCACGACGAAGCCGACGCTGAAGATCAGGACACCGAGGAAGACGAGGAAGGTGGCGAGACCTCGCCGCATCCCGCGCGCCGCCATGCGCCCGACCGCCGGCTCGATGGCGAGGGCGAGGAAGAACGCGAGCAGGATGTTGACGAGAAGTCCGACGAGCTGGTGGAAGGCCCAGCTGCCCAGCAGGAAGCAGGCGTAGAGCGCCAGGGCGAGGACGAGCGCGCGAGGCAGCCAGCGGGGCATGCGCACGGCCTGCTGCGGAGCCACCGGTGGAGCGGTCGGCTCGGCCCGGTCGGCCGGCTCGGCCCGTTCGGTCAGCTCGACCCGGGTCGGCTCGGTCGACTCGGTCGGGGGTGTCGGCTCGGTCTGGGCTGTCTTTTCGGTGTCGTCAGTCGGGGCCACCCCGCCAGTCTCGCGCACCGCACGGACATTCCACCCAGGACCCCGCACATCCCTGCCGCCACCCCGCCGTCTACCGGCCACTCACCGCTTGTCGGCCGGTACGTCGACGGCCGCGCAGACCGCCCGCCACACGTCCTTGGCCTCCCAGCCGGCGTCCAGGGCGTCCCGCACCGTCCGCCCGCCGAGCTCCGTCATCACATGGTCACGTGCGAAGGAATCCGCGTAGGACGCACCGAAGTGGTCCGCCATCCGCTCCCAGAAAATCGTCAACCGCATGACGTCAGTATCCCGCTCCCAAGAGTGCAGCCCGCTCCGGAAGCCTTGTCACCGCGACTTTCCGCCCTACGGTCGGAGCATGGCCGAAAAACCCCTCTCCTCGCCGCCCTCCAGTCCCCTGGCCCGTGCCGAGCGCTTCGTCTGGCTGACGGCCCGCGTCCTCGAACAGCACCGGTTCGCCTACCACTTCCTGCGCGGTGGCGCGGACCAGGTCGAGACGGCCCTCTCGTCGTACCTGAACGCGGACGGCGGCTACGGTCACGCACTCGAACCCGATCTGCGCGGACCGGTCAGCCAGCCCCTCCACACCGCGCAGGCACTCCGGGTCCTCGACTCGATCGGCCGCTGCGGCGGGATGCGCGTGGAGCGGATCTGCCGCTACCTCACCGACATCTCGACGCACGAGGGGGCGCTCCCGGCGATCCACCCGTCCCAGCGGGGCTACCCCTCGGCGCCCTTCGTCCCGGTCGTCGACGCCCCGCCGAGCGCGCTGCTCACGACCGGCCCGGTGGTCGGGCTGCTCCACCGCAACCAGGTGTGGCACGCGTGGCTGTTCCGGGCCACCGAGTACTGCTGGGGCGCCGTGGAGTCGCTGGAGAAGTCCCATCCGTACGAGATCCAGGCCGCCGTCGCCTTCCTGGACGGGGCCCCGGACCGGCCGCGCGCGGAGGCGGCGGCCGACCGGCTGGGGAGGCTGGTGCGCGAGCAGCGGCTCGCCGTCCTGGAACCGGACCGGCAGGAGGAGTACCCGGTCCCGGACGGGTACGCGCCCGGCGAGCACCACTTCCCGCACGACTACGCGCGCGTGCCGCACTCGCTGGCGGCCGGCTGGTTCACGGACGAGGAGATGGCCCGGTCACTGGACCGGCTCGCGGCCGACCAGGAGGAGGACGGCGGCTGGCCGATCCGCTGGCGGGCCTGGGCCCCCGGATCGGCCCTGGAGTGGCGCCCGATCGTCACGGTGGAGGCGCTGCGCACCCTCCGCGCGCACGGCCGCACCGTCGACTGACGAGGCCCTCCCCGGGCGGGGGGCTGTCCCTCCAGCACCTGTCCCTCCAGCGTCCGTCCCTCGGACGTCCATCCCTCAGCCGTACGCCCCTCCGGCACCTATCCCTCCGGCGCCTCGCGCAGCAGCAGGGCCGCGAGGGCCGTCGCCGTGCCCCTCGGCGTCGCCAGGTCGATGCCGGTCCGCTCGGCGATCCGGGCGAGCCGGTTGTCGACGGTGTTGGGGTGCGTCCCGAGCGCGGTGGCCGTGGCGCGCCGGTCCTGCCCGTGGGCGAGGTGCGCGCGGAGGGTGTCGAGGAGCTCCGGCCGGTCGGCGACGGGGTCGAGGAGCGCCGCGATCCGCCGGCCGCTCTCCCCGGGCCGGGACAGGTGGTACTCCAGGAGCACGTCGTCGAGCCGGTGCAGCCCGGGCGGCAGTCCGCACCCGGCGGCGACCCGCAGGACCTCCCCGGCGGTACGGGCGGCCTCCGGCACCTCCCCGGGGCCCTCGGCGGGCACGACGGCGACCCTCAGCGTGGTTCCCGCGGCCCGGGAGAGCCGCCCTGCCAGGTCCTCCGGCGGTTCGGGGGCACCGGGGACGATCGCCCGTCCCGGCTCCGTACCGATGTCGAGGAGGGCGGGCACCTCCACGCCGAAGCAGTGGTCCAGGGCGGTCTGGACGCGACGCAGCCGTCTGCGGGCCGCCACGTCCCCCTCCCCGGGACCGGCCGCGGGGGCGGGGACGGGGGCGGGGACGCCCGCGCCGTCGACGCCGACGGCGAGGACGAGGCACGGTCCGTCGATCCCGAAGGGCGCCTGCGCGAGCAGCGCCGGGGGCAGCGTGCCGTCGAGGAGGCCGCGGAGCAGCGAGCGGCGCTGGGCCCGCCGCTCGGTCTCCAAGGCGGAGCGCTCGTCGAGGTAGGTCTCGGCGACGGCGCCGACGATGCCCTGCTGGGACTCCAGGAGCAGGTCGGCGAGCTCGACGAGGGCGGCCTCGTCGCCGGGCCGGGCGACCTCGCGCAGCGCCTGCCACAGCACGTACATGCCGAGCGCGTGACTGCGGAGCAGGAGGTGGAGCGGCATGCCCTCCTCGGCGCGCTGCGCGGCCCGCTCGCGGAACAGCCGCATGGCGCCGCGCTCCCCGGCCTCCGGTGTGAGGGCGCGGCGGAGGAAGAGGCGTACGCCGTGGCGGACGGTCGCCGCGATCTCGACGTCCTTCATCTCGTCGGGGAGGCGGTCGTAGCCGGGCAGCCGCGCGAAGGAGTCCCTGGTCATCCTGCGGGCCAGTTCGTTGACCCGGGCCTCGCAGCGCAGGGCCAGCGCGCGGGCCCCCTCGGAGATCTCCGGCACGACCGATCCTCCTCGCTCCCGGCGGGCCGACTCGCTCATGGCGGGCAGGCCGACTGTGACGGGTCACAGTACACAGCGGGGAAAGCTGTGACGCCGCAGGATGTCGCGGCGCTCATGACAGGCCGAAACTCGGTGCCCAGGCGTTCCGCCGTACCGCACCGAAGGAGCCGCTGGTATGACCGAGCACAACTCTCGTACGTATATCGACTACGCCGATCGCGTCTGGCGGGGCGAGGAGAGCCTGCTGCCCCACCTCACGGGCGCGTTCACGTCGGAGGAGCTGATCCCGGTCCGCGACCGGATCGGTTTCTTTCCGGCCTTCGCCAACGTGGCCGTCTTCGACTCGGGCGCGGGCCTCGTCCTGGTCGACTCCGGCGACCTCCGCACCGCCGGGCTGCTGCACACGGCGGTGCGCGCCTTCAGCCCGGACCCGGTCCGGGCCGTCGTCTACACGCACGGCCATGTCGACCACGTCTTCGGGGTCGCGCCCTTCGACGCCGAGCCCGTACGGCCCGAGGTGATCGCCCACGAGGCGGTCGCCGCCCGCTTCGACCGGTACGTGGAGACCTCGGGCTACAACTCCTGGATCAACCGGCGCCAGTTCGGCGTGCCGGGCCTCGACTGGCCGACGGAGTACCGCTACCCGGACACGACGTACCGGGACCGGTTGACCGTCCGTCACGGCGAGTTGACGTTCGAGCTGATCCACGCGCGCGGGGAGACGGACGACCACACCTATGTGTGGGTGCCGGAGCTCAAAACCCTCTGCACGGGTGATCTCTTCATCTGGAACTCCCCCAACGCCGGCAACCCCCAGAAGGTGCAGCGCTACCCGGAGGAGTGGGCGCGGGCGCTGCGCGCCATGGGCGAGCTGGGCGCCGAGGTGCTGCTGCCCGGCCACGGCATCCCGATCGTCGGCGCGGACCGGGTGGCCCAGGCTCTGGACGACACGGCGACCCTCCTCGAATCGCTCTGCTCGCAGACCCGTGACCTGATGAACGCGGGGCTGCGGCTCGACGCGGTCATCCACGGCGTGAAGGTCCCCGAGGAGCTCCTCGCGAAGCCGTACCTCCACCCCGCCTACGACGAGCCGGAGTTCGTCGTGCGGAACCTGTGGCGGCTGTGGGGCGGCTGGTACGACCAGAACCCGGCGCACCTCAAGCCGGCCCCGGAGGCGGCGGTCGCCGCCGAGCTGGCCGACGCGGCGGGCGGGGCGCTCGCCCTCGCCGAGCGCGCGGCCCGGCTCCTGCACGAAGGCGATCTGCGGCTGGCCTCGCACCTGGCGGAGACGGCGGCGCTCGCGGCCCCCGAGGACGTCGAGGTGGCCCGGATCCGGGCCCGTGTGTACGGGACGCGGGCCGGCCGGGAGACGTCGACGATGGCGCGCGGGGTGTTCCACTGGGCGGCGGCGGAGTCGGCGGCGGTGGCCGAGGGCACGGACGTGACGACGGAGCTGACCCGTTCGGCCGCCGGGCGCGAGCGGGCCGCCGGCACGATCAGCGTGGGTGTGGTCGCGGACGAGGACCTGTGCTGCGGATGAGCGGGACCGCGCGAACGGCCGGGCCGGCGAAGGGCGGGACGGCACGGGCCGGGGCCGCGCAGGGCAGCCCCTGGGGGACGACCTGGCTGCTGCTCGGATTCATGCTGGTCAACTTCGCCGACAAGGCCGTCCTCGGGCTCGCCGGGCCGGACATCATGCGCGAGTTCGGCATCTCCCGGCAGGAGTTCGGGGCGGCGCAGGCGGCGTTCTTCGCGCTCTTCTCGGTCTCGGCGCTCGCCGTGTCGGTCCTGACGAAGAAGGTGCGGACCTCGGTCCTGCTGCTCGGGATGGCCCTGCTGTGGTCGGCGGCCCAGCTGCCGATGGTGTGGGCCGCCGCCGGGTTCGGGACGCTGGTCCTCACGCGCGTGCTGCTCGGCGCGGCGGAGGGCCCGGCGGCCCCGGTCGCGGTCCACCATCTGCACGGCTGGTTCGGGCAGCGGGACCGGAACCTCCCGACGGCCGTCCTGATGGTGGGCGCGGCCGCCGGGGTCGCGGTCGCCGCGCCCGTCCTGTCCGCGGTGATCTCGGGGTGGGGCTGGCGCTGGGCCTTCGGCACGGTCGGCGTGATCGGCCTGGTCTGGGCCGTCGTGTGGCGCCGGTACGGCTCCGAGGGGCCGCTCGCGCCGCCGGTCGGCCCGGCCGCGCGGCGGGCCGACGGCGCGGGGGCCCCGGCGGCGGAGGTGCCGCTCCGCAGGATCCTGCTGAGCGGCACGTTCCTGACCGCGAGCGTGGGGTCGTTCGCCGCGTACTGGCTGATGAGCTCGAAGCTGACGTGGCTGCCGGACTACCTGGAGACGGTCCTCGGCTGGGACGCGCACCGTGCCGGTCTGATGGTGGGCGCGGGGGCCGTCGCCAACGGGGTCGTCCTGCTGGTCCACGGCCTGGTCGCGCAGCGCGCGGCCCGTCGCGGCCGGCCCGGCCGCCTCCCCGCGGGCGCGGGCGCGGGTGTGCTGCTCCTGCTCTCCGCCGCCGCGGTGACGGTCTTCGCGACGGCGGGGGCGGACTGGCTGCGGGTGCCGATGATGTTCGGCCCGATGGCCCTCGCGCTGCCGATGATGACCGTGAGCCAGACGGCGGTCGCCCGGATCACTCCGCCCGCGCAGCGCGGGGTCGTGCTCGGCGCCGTGGTGTGCGTCTTCGCCCTGGGCGGGGTCCTGGCGCCGTTGGTCCTCGGCGGCATCGTCGACGCGGGAGCGACGGCGGCCCAGGGGTACGAGAACGGCTGGCTGTTCACGGCCGGTCTGCTCGCGGTGGCGGGCGCCCTGACGGCCCTGTTCCTCCGCCCGGAGCGGGACGCTGACCGGCTGGGCGTCCCCGAGACCCCGTCGCTGGGGGTCCCGGTGGCGCACTGAGCGGGTTCCGTACGGGCCCGGGGCTTCACCAGCCCAGGGCCCGTGCCCCCGCCGTGACGGCGACCGCCACGCCCACGACGACCAGGAAGGGGGCGCGCAGGACGAGCGCGACGGCGGCGGCCGCGAGTCCGGCGGCCCGGGCGTCCAGGACGAGGGAGGAGCCCGTGGCGAACGTCTGCTGCGCGGTGAGCGCGGCCAGCAGGGCGACGGGGAGCAGGGCCGCGAGTCGCTGGACGAGCGGTCGTTCCAGCGCACCCGCGGGGACGAGCAGGCCGAGGAGCTTGACCAGGTAGCACCCGACGGCGGTCAGGCCGATCGCGATCCACACGTTCGTCGAGTTCACTGAGTTCACTGAGTTCACCGCGTTCATCGAGTCCAGCGCGTTCATCGAGTCCACCGCGTCGATGGCGCTCATGGCGTTCATGGCGTTCATCGGGGGCGTTCCTCCCGTCCGGCCGGGGAGACACGGCGGCCCTGGAACCACAGCACCAGGGGCGCGGCGAGCGCCGCCGCGAGGACCGGGACGCCGGCCGGGAGGACGGGGAGCAGGCCGAGGCCGAGCAGGACGGCGATGCCGGCGGTGGCACGCTCGGTCGCCGACTTCAGCATCGGGGCGAGCAGGGCCAGGAAGACGGCGGGTCCGGCGGCGTCCAGGCCCCAGGCGGCGGTGTCGCCGAGCGCCTCGGCCCCGAGGGCCCCGAGGAACGTGGTCAGGTTCCACAGGACGTACAGCGTGAGACCGGTGAGGGTGAAGCCGAGGCGCGCGGCCCGCCGGGACGGCTGGGCGAGCGCGACCGCCGTGGTCTCGTCGATCACCCAGTGCGCGGCGAACGGCCTGACGGTTTTCGGCAGGGCGAGGAGTTGCGAGAGGCGCAGCCCGTAGAAGGCGTTGCGCGTGCCCAGGAAGAAGGCCCCGGCGGCGGCCGTGAAGGGGTTGCCGCCCGCGGCGAGCGCGCCGACGAGCGCGAACTGCGAGGCGCCCGTGAAGACGAGCAGGCTGAGCACGCAGGTCTGCAGGAGGCCGAGGCCGGCGCCGGCCGAGGTGACGCCGAAGGCGAAGCCGGAGAGTCCGACGGCGACGCCGACGCCGAGGGCGTCGCGGACGACGGCCGCGTCGGGCTTCGCCCGCGCGCCGTCGTTCCGTATGACGGGAGGTGCTGTCTGTTCTGCCACGTCAGAGAGGTTACGGACGCGGCGGCTGCGCGGTCTTGTACGTTCTTGCGCCCCGGCCCGCAACGCCGCCCGGACCGCCGTCCGGACCGCCGCCCGAGCCCTCACCCGCGCCACCGCCCGGACCGCCGCCCAAGCCCTCACCCGCGCCACCGCCCGCAACGCCGTCCGGGCTGCCGAACGGGCTGCCGCTCGCGCCACCGGAGACACCGCGTACGCCCCGCGCGCGCTGATAGGCGCCCGGCGGCACCCCGACACTCCGCGTGAAGTGCCGGTTGAGGTGCGGCTGGTCCGTGAAGCCGACGGCGACGGCCGCGTCCGCCGGGGGCGTCCCCGCGTCGAGCAGGCGCCTCGCCCGCCGCACGCGCGCGTCGGTGAGCCAGGTGTGCGGCGGCATCCCGTACGCGTCCCGGAAGGCCCGCAGGAGGGCGAAGGGGCTCGTGCCGAGCTCGGTGGCGAGCTGTTCGAGGGTCGGCGGGTCGGCCATCCGCTCCTCCAGGACGGCACGCGCGCGTGCCGCGTTCCGCGCGCCGGCGGAGCGGGGCGGGAGCGGGGTGATCAGCCCGCCGTGACTGCGCAGCATCCGTGCCGTGACGAGTCGGAGCAGGCTGTCCGCGGCGAGCGCGTTGCCCTCCTCCGCGGCCCGGTGGACGCCGACGACGAGCTGTGCGGCGTACGGGTCGTCGATGACGGGCGAGGTGAAGACGACCGAGCCGCGCAGCGCGAGGGTGTCGGCGGCGATCGACCGGACGAGCCCGGCGTCCGGGTAGATCGTGCGGTAGGTCCAGCCCTCGGGCACGCCCGCGTGCCCGGTGTGCGAGGTGTCGGGGTTGACCAGGGCGATCTGCCCGGGCCCGGCGTGGACCAGTTCGTCGCGGTAGTGGAAGGCCTCGACGCCCTCGGTGATCGCGGCGAAGACGAAGGTCTCGTGGGTGTGCCGGGCGAAGGCCTTGTGGATGTAGTGGGCGTGCAGCAGGTCGACCCCGGGCAGCTCGGAGTACTGCCAGTACCGTGCACGCTCCCCGCTCGCCATGCCTCCATTCTGCGTCAGGTGCTCGTCGTGCCGCCTTCGCCGGCCCCCGCCGCTGCCATCGGGTTTCCCCAGGTCCGGGCGGTTGTCAGTGGGCGGGTGCACGATGGGGGACATGGTCAGGTCCGCGCTCGACTCGTTCTCCCCCGCGACCCGTGGTTGGTTCACCGGGGCCTTCACCGCGCCCACGGCGGCGCAGGAGGGCGCCTGGAAGGCCATCGGCGAGGGCTCCGACGTGCTCGTCGTCGCCCCGACGGGCTCGGGCAAGACACTGGCCTCGTTCCTCGCCTCCCTGGACCGCCTGGCGTCCTCGCCTCCGCCGGCCGAGGCGAAGAAGCGCTGCCGTGTGCTGTACGTGTCGCCGCTGAAGGCCCTCGCCGTGGACGTCGAGCGGAATCTGCGCTCCCCGCTGACCGGCATCCGGCAGGAGTCGGTCCGGCTCGGGCTGCCCGAGCCGGACATCCGGGTCGGCATCCGCTCCGGCGACACCCCGCCCGCGGAGCGCCGGAGCCTCGCGACCCGGCCGCCGGACATCCTGATCACCACCCCCGAGTCGCTGTTCCTGATGCTGACCTCCGCCGCCCGGGAGGCCCTGTCGGGCGTGGAGACGGTCATCCTGGACGAGGTCCACGCGGTCGCGGGCACCAAGCGGGGCGCGCACCTGGCGCTCTCCCTGGAGCGGCTCGACGAGCTGCTGCCGCGCCCCGCGCGCCGGATCGGCCTGTCGGCCACGGTCCGCCCGGTGGACGAGGTGGCCCGCTACCTGTCCCCCGGCCGTGCGGTGGAGATCGTGCAGCCGCCGTCGGAGAAGGAGTTCGACCTCTCCGTCGTCGTCCCCGTCGAGGACATGGGCGAGCTCGGGGGCTCCCCCGCCTCCGAGGGCAAGGACGGCGGCGACAAGCCGTCGATCTGGCCGCACGTCGAGGAGCGGATCGCCGACCTCGTCCAGTCCCACCGCTCGACGATCGTCTTCGCGAACTCGCGGCGGCTGGCCGAGCGGCTGTGCAACCGGCTCAACGAGATCGCGTACGAGCGGGCGACGGGCGAGCCCCTCCCCGAGGGGGCTCCCCCGGCCGAGGTCATGGCCCAGTCCGGGGCGGCGCAGGGTGCCCCGCCGCTGCTCGCCCGGGCCCACCACGGCTCGGTGTCGAAGGAGCAGCGCGCCCAGGTGGAGGAGGACCTGAAGGCCGGCCGGCTGCCCGCCGTGGTGGCCACCTCCAGCCTGGAGCTGGGCATCGACATGGGCGCGGTCGACCTGGTCGTGCAGGTCGAGTCGCCGCCCTCGGTCGCCTCCGGGCTCCAGCGCGTGGGACGCGCGGGGCACCAGGTCGGCGCGGTCTCCACGGGCGTGGTCTTCCCCAAGTACCGGGGCGACCTGGTGCAGGCGGCCGTGGTCACGGAGCGGATGCGGTCGGGTGCGATCGAGTCGATGCGGATCCCGGCCAATCCGCTGGACGTGCTGGCGCAGCAGCTGGTCGCGATGGTCGCGCTCGACACCTGGCAGGTGGACGAGCTGCTCGCCGTGGTGCGCCGGGCCGCGCCCTTCTCCTCGCTTCCGGAGTCGGCGTTCACGGGCGTGCTCGACATGCTCGCCGGCCGCTACCCCTCGGACGCCTTCGCCGAGCTCCGCCCGCGCGTGGTCTGGGACCGGGTCGCCGGGACGATCACCGGCCGGCCGGGCGCGCAGCGGCTCGCCGTCACCTCGGGCGGCACGATCCCCGACCGCGGCCTGTTCGGCGTGTTCCTCGTGGGCTCGGACCCGAAGAAGGGCGGGGGCCGGGTCGGAGAGCTCGACGAGGAGATGGTGTACGAGTCGCGGGTCGGCGACGTCTTCACCCTGGGCACCACGTCCTGGCGGATCGAGGACATCACCCGGGACCGGGTGCTCGTCTCCCCCGCGCCCGGCGTCCCGGGCCGGCTGCCGTTCTGGAAGGGCGACCAGCTGGGCCGCCCGCTCGAACTGGGGCGCGCGGTGGGCGCGTTCCTCCGGGAGCTCGGCGCCCTCGGGCCGGAGGACGCGCGGCTGCGGCTGATCGCCGCGGGCCTGGACGCCTGGGCCGCGGACAACGTCCTCGCGTACGTCTCGGAGCAGCGCGAGGCCTGCGGGCACGTGCCGGACGACCGGACGATCCTGGTCGAGCGGTTCCGGGACGAGCTCGGGGACTGGCGGGTCGTCATCCACTCCCCGTTCGGCGCGCAGGTGCACGCCCCGTGGGCGCTGGCGCTCGGCGCCCGGCTCGCCGAGCGGTACGGCATGGACGCGCAGGTGATGCACGCGGACGACGGCATCGTGCTGCGTCTCCCGGACGCGGACCTGATGGGCCTGGACATGGGTCTGGACCTCCTCGACCACGAACCGGTCGATCCGGGCCGGCATCTCGACACGGCGTACGACGCCGACAAGGCACCCGTCGGCGCGGCCGACGCCCTCTTCGACAAGGGCGAGATCGCGCAGATCGTCACCGACCAGGTGGGCGGCTCCGCGCTGTTCGCCTCCCGCTTCCGCGAGTGCGCCGCGCGCGCCCTGCTGCTGCCCAAGCGGAACCCCGGCAAGCGCACCCCGCTCTGGCAGCAGCGGCAGCGGGCGGCCCAGCTCCTCCAGGTGGCGAGCGAGTTCGGCTCCTTCCCGATCGTCCTGGAGGCCGTCCGCGAGTGCCTCCAGGACGTCTTCGACGTCCCCGGTCTGACCGAGCTGATGGGCGACATCGAGGCCCGCCGGGTCCGGCTCGTCGAAGTCACCACCCCCGAGCCCTCCCCCTTCGCCCGCTCGCTCCTCTTCGGCTACGTGGCGCAGTTCCTGTACGAGGGTGACTCCCCGCTCGCCGAGCGGCGGGCGGCCGCGCTCTCGCTGGACTCCCGCCTCCTCGCGGAGCTGCTCGGCCAGGCCGAGCTGCGCGAGCTCCTCGACCCGGAGGTCCTCACCGAGCTGGAGCGGGAGCTCCAGTGGCTCACCGAGGACCGGCGGATCAAGGACGTGGAGGGCGTCGCCGACCTGCTGCGGGTCCTCGGCCCGCTCACGGACACCGAGCTCGGCGAGCGCGGCGCGGAGCCGGGCTGGGCGCCCGACCTCGCCCACGCCCGCCGCGCGATCCGGGTCAGGATCGGCGGCGGTGACCACTGGGCGGCGATCGAGGACGCGGGACGGCTCCGTGACGCCCTGGGCACGGCCCTGCCGGTCGGTGTGCCCGAGGCCTTCACCGAACCGGTCAAGGACCCGCTGGGCGACCTCCTCGCCCGCTTCGCGCGCACGCACGGCCCCTTCACCTCCTCGCAGGCCGCCGCCCGCTTCGGCCTCGGCGCCGCCGTCACGGACGGCGCGCTCCAGCGGCTCGCCGCCGCCGGGCGGGTCGTGCAGGGCGAGTTCCATCCCTCCGGCATCGGCCAGGAGTGGTGCGACGCGGCCGTGCTGCGCCGCCTGCGGCGCCGTTCCCTCGCGGCGCTGCGCCACGAGCTGGAGCCGGTGCCCCCGGCGGCGCTCGCGACCTTCCTGCCCCAGTGGCAGCACATCGGCGGCAGCAGCCTGCGCGGCATCGACGGCCTCGCCCGCGCGATCGAGCAGCTCCAGGGCGCGCCCGTGCCCGCGTCCGCGCTGGAGAAGCTGATCCTGCCGTCCCGCGTCCGGGACTACTCCCCGGCACTGCTCGACGAGCTGACCACCACCGGCGAGGTGGTGTGGGCCGGTGCCGGATCCCTGCCCGGCAAGGACGGCTGGATCTCCCTCTACCTCGCGGACGCGGCGCCTCTGCTCCTTCCGCCGCCGCACCCGCTGGAGCTGTCCGCACTGCACGAGTCGGTGCTCACCATCCTCTCCGGCGGGTACGGGCTGTTCTTCCGGCAGATCGCCGACCAGGTCCGGGCCACCACCCACCCGGACGCGACCGACCCGCAGCTCGCCGACGCGCTCTGGGACCTGGCCTGGTCGGGCCGGCTCACCAACGACACCCTCGCCCCGCTGCGCTCGCTCCTCGGTTCGGGCCGGACGGCCGGGGCGACCGCCCACCGCGCGCGCCGGACGGTCCCGCGCGGGCGGTACGGCACGCTGGGCGCCGCGGCCCGCCCGGCCTCGCGCACGGGCCCGCCGACGGTCTCCGGCCGCTGGGCGCTGCTCCCGCCGGCCGAGCCGGAGCCGACCCACCGGGCACACGCCCTCGCCCGCACCCTCCTGGACCGGCACGGCGTGGTCACCCGGGGCGCGGTGGCGGCGGAGGGCGTGGAGGGCGGTTTCTCGGCCACGTACCGCATCCTGTCCGCCTTCGAGGACAGCGGTCAGGCCAGGCGCGGCTATGTGGTGGAGGGCCTCGGCGCGGCCCAGTTCGCGATGGACGGGGCCGTGGACCGGCTGCGGGCGGCGGCGACGGCCCGCGACCGGGGCGCGGAGGCTGCGGCCGGCCCGCGCGCCCTGGTCCTCGCGGCGGCCGACCCGGCGAACGCGTACGGGGCGGCCCTGTCCTGGCCCGAGCCGCCGACCGGCGCCGGACACAAGCCCGGCCGCAAGGCGGGGGCGATGGTGGTCCTCGTCGACGGCGAGCTGACGCTCTACATGGAGCGGGGCGGCAAGACGCTCCTCTCGTGGCCGGCCGAGCCGGACGACCCCGCCCTGACGGCGGCGGCCGAGGCCCTGGCCGCGTCGGCGCGGGCGGGTTCGCTGGGCACGGTCACGGTGGAGCGGATCAACGGCGCCACGGCGCTGACCTCCCCCCTCGCCCGCCCCTTGGAGGCGGCGGGATTCCTCGCCACCCCGAGAGGCCTCCGCCTCCGCGCCTGAGCACCCCGCCCCCGACCCCGACCCGCCCCACAATCCCGCACCACCGAAGCCACTAAGCCCGACCGCGAAGCCCCGAAGCCCCACACCACCAAAGCCCCGGTGCACCCCACCCGGCATCATGGAACCGTGCCCGAAGGAGACACCGTCTGGCAGGTCGCCCAGCGCCTGCACACCGCACTGGCCGGGCGGGTCCTGACCCGCGCGGACCTGCGCGTGCCCCGGTTCGCGACCGCCGACCTCACCGGCCGCACGCTCCTCGACGTCACCCCGCGCGGCAAGCACCTCCTCGCCCGGATCGAGGGCGGCCTCACGCTCCACTCCCATCTGCGGATGGACGGCGCCTGGCGGGTGTACGCCACCGGGGAGCGCCCGCACGGCGGCCCCGAGCACCAGATCCGGGCGATCCTCGGGAACACCGAGTCCACCGCGTACGGCTACCGGCTCCCGGTCCTGGAACTGATCCGCACCGCCGAGGAGGCCCGCGCGGTCGGCCACCTCGGCCCGGACCTCCTGGGCCCGGACTGGGACCCGGAAGAGGCCGTACGACGCCTCCTCGCCGACCCGGACCGCCAGCTCGGCGAGGCGCTGCTCGACCAGCGCAATCTGGCCGGCATCGGCAACGTGTACAAGTCGGAGCTGGCGTTCCTGGCCGCCGTCACCCCGTGGCTCCCGGTGGGCGCGCTCGCCCCCGACGTCCCGGCGCGCCTGGTCGCCACCGCCCACCGCCTCCTGGAGGCGAACAAGGACCGCCCCGACCGGCGCACCACCACCACGCGCCGCCCCGGCACCCCGCTCCACGTCTACGGCCGCGAGGGCCTGCCCTGTCTGCGCTGCGGCGCCCGGATCCGGAAGGCCGAACTCGGCGACCGGATCACGTACTGGTGCCCGGAGTGTCAACAGGGCCCCACCAATTGACGATCCGTCAGATCCGGTCGTACGGTCCGGACATGACCCTCTCGGCGTACGACCTCACCGGCCGCACCGCGTTCGTCACGGGCGCCGCGAGCGGCATCGGCCGCGCCACCGCGCTGCTCCTCGCCCAGGCGGGCGCGGCCGTGCACTGCGCGGACCGCGACGAGCACGGACTCAAGGAGACGGCGGCCCTCGTCACCGCCGAGGGGGGAACCGCGCACGCGCACGCCCTGGACGTCACCGACCGGGCAGCGCTGGCCGCCGCCGTCCGCTCCGCGGGCCCCCTCCACGTCATGGCGGCCGTCGCCGGGATCATGCACACGAGCACCGTCCTGGAGACCCGCGACGAGGACCTCGACCGCGTCCTCGCGGTGAACTTCAAGGGAGTCCTGTACGCCTGCCAGGAGGCGGCCCGCTCGATGATCGCCTCCGGCACCGCCGGCTCGATCGTCACGATGGCCTCGGGCGCGATGGACACCGCGAGCCCGGGCCTGCTCTGCTACAGCGTCACCAAGGCGGCCGTCGTCCAGCTGACGAAGACCCTGGCGGTGGAGGCCGGCCCGTACGGCATCCGGGTGAACGCGGTCGCGCCGGGCTGGATCCGCACCCCCATGACGGATCGCCACGAGCCGGCCGCCCAGCAGCAGGCGGAGGCCGCGATGGTCCGTCACTCACCGCTCGGCCGGGTCGGCGAGGCGGAGGACATCGCGCACGCGGTCCTCCACCTCGCCTCCGACGCCTCCTCGTTCACGACGGGCCAGATCCTGCGCCCCAACGGCGGCGTCGCGATGCCTTGGTAACCCCGGCCCCACCGACACCAGCCTGCTGTCCACCGACACCCGCCCACTGCCCGCCGGCACCGGGCGTCCGACCACCGGCACCCGGCGTCCGACCGCCGACACCGTGCCGCCGTACCGAGGCGGCCACGTGTACCGGCAGCAGGCTCAGTCCCCAGCCGCCCGCGGCCACCGCCCCCTCGACGGTCCCGGCGTCCCCCGGAACGAGCAGCAGCCGCAGCACCGCCCACCACCAGAGCCCCCCGGCCACCAGCCCGACCGCGACCAGCGCGAGCGTCGCCGGCGGAACACGTCGCCGTACCATGGCCGCCTCCTCCGGTCGACGCTAGACCGGCAGGATCACCCAGCGGGAGGGCGCACCGGAGGCAAACCCGGCGCGTGCCGACCAGTCGTACGTCCCCCCACCATGGCACGCGACACCGGAACCCGGCATCTCAGACAAATCTCGGCCTCTCTCGGCACATCTCCGCAAAAAGGAGAAAAGCCCCGGCCAGTGCCCCGACAGGGCACCGACCGGGGCTTGACCCCACTTCGGTTCAGGCAGCGACGACGTCTACCGCTTCCGCGGGCGCCTTGATGGTCACCCGCCCGGTGGACACACCGGCCACCGACGTCACCGACACCGAATTGAGCATCGGGCGTACCGGCGTCGGCACCGGTTCGCTCGCCGCTGCCGACTCGGCCAGTTCGGCCAGTGACAGCTCGTCGCTCACTTCACGCATGAGCTCGGACATCCGTACGTCCAGCGCGTCGCAGATCGCGGAGAGCAGCTCGGAGGAAGCCTCCTTCTGCCCCCGCTCCACCTCGGAGAGATAGCCGAGCGAGACTCGGGCGGACGAGGAGACTTCGCGCAGAGTACGGCCTTGGCGCTGGCGCTGCCGACGCAGCACGTCACCCAACAGGCGACGGAGCAGAATCATCGGTGGCTCCCTCCTCGGACCGCGTAGCCGCATCCTTCTCGCCCCACCGTACCGCCTCGCGCTGCGGCCGTGCGGGGAGCGATGTCGTGTTCACTCAGGGCTGCAAACATCAATTCCCCCCGTTGTGTTCCGTATCCTGTGCCCGCGCATTTCCCGAGAGTTCCTCATCGAGCAGTGCCAACACGCTCCGTACGCTCTCTCTACGGATTTCCGCGCGGCCGCCGTTCAACCTCAACGAGACCACTTTCCCGGCCCCGGCGCCCGCTCCGGCCGGCCCCGCGACCGCCACGTAGACGGTTCCGACGGCCTGACCGTCCTGCGGTTCGGGCCCCGCGACCCCGGTCGTGGAGATCCCCCAGTCGGCGCCGAGCCGGGCCCGCACACCGGCCGCCATCTGCAGCGCGACCTCCGGGTCCACCGCTCCGCGCTCCGCGAGGAGGGCCCTGTCGACGCCGAGGAGCTCGTGCTTGAGGTCCGTGGCGTAGGCCGTGACCGATCCCCGGAAGACGGCCGATGCCCCGGGCACACCCGTGAGCTCCGCGGCCACCAGACCACCCGTGAGCGACTCCGCGGCGGCCAGTGTGTGACCACACTCCGCGAGCAGCGCCAGCACCCGGGCGGCCTCGGTCATCGCGTCGCCGCCTCCGACCGCGCGGCCGCCCGCTCCTCCGCGAGGCCTTCGCGGCGCAGGACGATCGCCTGGCGGACGTAGTCCAGACCGGTGACGACCGTCAGCACGACGGCCACCGCCATCACCCAGAACCGCAAGGTGGCCAGCGGACCGGTGAGCACGAGGACGTACATGCCGACCGCCGTGCCCTGCGCGAGCGTCTTCATCTTGCCGCCGCGGCTCGCCGGGATGACCCCGTGCCGGATCACCCAGAACCGCATCAGGGTGATCCCCAGCTCGCGGGCGAGAATGACCCCGGTCACCCACCAGGGCAGGTCGCCCAGCAGGGAGAGGCTGATGAGACCGGCGGCCATGATCGCCTTGTCGGCGATCGGGTCGGCGATCTTCCCGAAGTCGGTGACGAGGTTGTACGCACGGGCCAGGTGTCCGTCGAAGACGTCCGTGATCATGGCCACCGCGAACGCCGCCCACGCCCAGGCGCGCCAGACGGGGTCGTGACCGCCGTCCTGGAACAGCAGCACCACGAAGGCCGGCACGAGAACGAGCCGGATCATGGTGAGGATGTTGGCGATGTTCCACAGGCTGGCCTGATTGACGGCCGCAGTGCCCAGCTTTCCGCGGGGCGCCGGCCTGCCGGTCCCGCCCGTCGCGGATGCCGGGACTCCGGTCATCTGGCTGCCTCCTCGAAAAGACACTCGGCCACCAGGTCGACGCCCTCCGTGCCGACGACCTTCGCCCTGACCATACGGCCCGGAGTCAGGTCGGGGCTCGTACCGTCGGCCGTGGTGAGGACCACCTGGCCGTCGGTCTCGGGCGCCTGGTGTGCGGCGCGGCCGATCCAGCCGTCCTCCTCGTCGACGGCTTCGACGAGTACTTCCAGGGTCTCTCCGATCCGCTCCTCCGCGCGCTGCGCGGTGAGCTCCTCGGCGAGCCGGGAGAGGTGGGCGAGGCGCTCGTCGACGACGTCCTGGTCGAGCTTGTGCTCGTACGTGGCGGCCTCGGTGCCGTCCTCGTCGGAGTAGCCGAAGACGCCGACGGCGTCGAGCCGCGCGTGGGTGACGAAGCGTTCCAGCTCGGCGAAGTCCGCCTCGGTCTCGCCGGGGAAGCCGACGATGAAGTTGGAGCGCGCACCGGCCGTCGGGGCCTTGGACCGGATGGTCTCCAGGAGCTCCAGGAAGCGGTCGGTGTCGCCGAAGCGGCGCATGGCCCGCAGCACGTCCGGGGCGCTGTGCTGGAAGGACAGGTCGAAGTAGGGCGCGACCTTCTCGGTCGAGGTGAGGACGTCGATGAGGCCGGGGCGCATCTCGGCGGGCTGGAGGTAGCTGACCCGGACGCGCTCGATGCCGTCGACGGCGGCCAGCTCGGGCAGCAGGCTCTCCAGGAGCCGGATGTCGCCGAGGTCCTTGCCGTACGAGGTGTTGTTCTCGGAGACCAGCATGACCTCCTTCACGCCCTGCTCGGCGAGCCAGCGCGTCTCGTTCAGCACGTCCGAGGGACGGCGCGAGACGAAGGAGCCGCGGAAGGACGGGATGGCGCAGAAGGAGCAGCGGCGGTCGCAGCCGGAGGCCAGCTTCACCGAGGCGACCGGGCTGGTGTCCAGGCGGCGGCGGAGCGGCGCGCGCGGCCCGGAGGCGGGCGCGAGGCCCTCGGGGAGGTCGGCCGGCGCGTCGACGGGCGCCTCGGCGGCGTCACCGTGTCCGGGCAGGGCCACGGCCGCGGCGGCCTCCTGGCGCTCCACGGGCGACAGCGGCAGCAGCTTGCGCCGGTCACGCGGGGTGTGGGCCTCGACACTGCCACCGTTGAGGATGGTCTGGAGGCGGTTGGAGATGTCGGCGTAGTCGTCGAAGCCCAGGACGCCGTCGGCCTCCGGGAGGGCCTCGGCGAGCTCCTTGCCGTAGCGCTCGGCCATGCAGCCGACGGCGACGACGGCCTGGGTCTTGCCGTGATCCTTCAGATCATTGGCTTCGAGGAGGGCGTCGACGGAGTCCTTCTTGGCGGCTTCGACGAATCCGCAGGTGTTGACGACGGCTACGTCCGCGTCCTCGGCGTTCTCGACGAGCTCCCAGCCGTCCGCTGCCAAGCGGCCTGCGAGCTCCTCCGAGTCCACCTCGTTACGGGCGCAGCCAAGAGTGACAAGGGCGACGGTACGGCGTTCGGGCATGGGCTCAAGACTACTTCGTCCCGGCCGTTCCCCCGTCGCGCAGGGTTCACCTGCGCGACAGAGGTCACATCACGGGGTCCGACGGCCCCGGGCGGATCATCCGGCCTCGGGGTCGCCCTTGGTGTAGCTGAGCCGCTCGACCTGACCGGATTCGAACTTCTCTTCGACCTTCTTGCCGTTCACGTAGAGCTCGATGGCACCGGCGTTGCCGAGGACCAGGTCGACGCGCGCGTCGTCCTGGAAGGTCTTGGACTCGCCCTCCAGGAGGAGGCCGTCGAAGAGCAGCTTCCCGTCCTCGGCCTTGGCCGAGATCCAGCTCTTGCCGTCGACGGCGGTGAGCTTGACCGTGACCTTGTCCTGCGGGACCGCGGCGATCGCGCTCTCGCTGGGCTTCGGGGCGGGCTTGACCGGCTTCGGCTTGGCGGCGGACGTCGCCTTCTCCGGCGCCGGGGCCGGACCGCCGTCGGCGGTCGTGGTGCCCTTGGGGGCCTCGTTGCCGTCGAACATCGTGAAGCCGACGAAGCCCACGACGGCGACGATCGCCGCGACCATCGCGGCGGTCCAGTTGGGCCGCCGCGGCTCGGGGCGGATACGTTCCGCCTCGAAGAGCGGGGCGGCGGGGGTCGGCGCGGGACGGCCGCCGTGGTCGGCGTCGTACTGCTCGATCAGATCGGCCGGATCGATGCCGACGGCGCGCGCGAGGGTGCGGATGTGCCCGCGGGCGTAGACGTCGCCGCCGCAGCGCGAGAAGTCGTCCTCCTCGATCGCGTGCACGATCGGGATCCGGACACGGGTGGAGGCACTGACCTCTTCGACGGTGAGACCGGCGGCGATTCGGGCCTGCTGGAGAGCGCGACCGATCGAGTCCCGGTCGTCTGCCGGGAACGTCCGGTCGTCTTCGGGGGAGTTGCCGATGGACACGAGAGCGCCTTTCGAGCGTGTAGCCACCTGCTGGACGTTCAGTCTATGGGTGGTACGAAAGGGTGGGGCAACCGGGCGGGTGCTGTTTGTACGCCATGAGGCTGGGACATCCATCTGTCCCACCGTCCAACTTGACGTACGGCCAGGGGAAACGGTTGCCCCCGTTCCCTTACGAGTGAGTCTCGGCCCGGTCTCGATCGGGTACGCCGACGCCTACCGCGTACCCGGTCCCCTCCGCCCTACGCCCCCGACTCCCCCCGGATGACCGCGAGCACCCCGTCCAGCTCGTCGGGTTTCACCAGGACGTCACGCGCCTTGGAGCCCTCGCTCGGTCCGACGATGTTCCGCGACTCCATCAGGTCCATCAGCCGGCCGGCCTTCGCGAAGCCGACGCGCAGCTTGCGCTGGAGCATCGACGTGGAGCCGAACTGCGTCGAGACGACCAGCTCGGCGGCCTGGCACAGCAGGTCGAGGTCGTCGCCGATGTCCTCGTCGATCTCCTTCTTCTGCCGGGTGCCGACGGTGACGTCCTCCCGGAAGACGGGCGTCATCTGGTCCTTGCAGTGCTGCACGACGGCCGCGACCTCGTGCTCGGTGACGAAGGCGCCCTGCATACGCGTCGGCTTGTTCGCGCCCATCGGCAGGAACAGCCCGTCGCCCTTGCCGATCAGCTTCTCGGCACCCGGCTGGTCCAGGATGACCCGGCTGTCGGCGAGCGAGGAGGTGGCGAAGGCGAGCCGCGAGGGCACGTTCGCCTTGATCAGACCGGTGACGACGTCCACGGACGGCCGCTGGGTGGCGAGGACGAGGTGGATGCCGGCGGCGCGGGCCAACTGGGTGATGCGGACGATCGAGTCCTCGACGTCCCGCGGCGCGACCATCATCAGGTCGGCGAGCTCGTCGACGATCACCAGGAGGTACGGGTAGGGGTTGAGCTCCCGCTGACTGCCCTCGGGCAGCTTGATCTTCCCGTCCCGGATGGCCTGGTTGAAGTCGTCGATGTGCCGGAAACCGAAGGCGGCCAGGTCGTCGTAGCGGAGGTCCATCTCCTTCACCACCCACTGCAGGGCCTCGGCGGCCCGCTTGGGGTTGGTGATGATCGGGGTGATCAGGTGCGGGATGCCCTCGTAGGCGGTGAGCTCGACCCGCTTGGGGTCGACGAGCACCATCCGGACGTCCTCGGGGGTCGCTCTTATCATCACCGAGGTGATGAGGCAGTTGATGCAGGAGGACTTGCCGGAGCCGGTGGCACCGGCGACCAGGATGTGCGGCATCTTCGCCAGGTTGGCCATCACGTAGCCGCCCTCGACGTCCTTGCCGAGCGCCACCAGCATCGGGTGGTCGTCGCCCGCCGCGTCCGCGAGCCGCAGCACGTCCCCGAGGTTGACCATCTCGCGGTCGCTGTTGGGGATCTCGATGCCGACGGCGGACTTGCCGGGGATCGGCGAGATGATCCGGACGTCCGGCGAGGCCACGGCGTACGCGATGTTCTTGGTCAGGGCCGTGATCTTCTCGACCTTCACGGCGGGGCCGAGCTCGACCTCGTACCGCGTGACCGTCGGACCGCGGGTGAAGCCGGTGACGGCCGCGTCGACCTTGAACTCCGAGAAGACGTTGGAGAGCGACTCCACGACGAGGTCGTTCGCGGCGCTGCGCGTCTTGCCCGGCCCGCCGCGCTCCAGCAGGTCCATCGACGGCAGCGAGTACGTGATGTCGCCGGAGAGCTGGAGCTGCTCGGCCCGCGGCGGCAGATCGGTCGGCTCGGGCGCGGGCTTCGTCAGGTCGGGTACGCCTCCGGGCCGCTCCTCGCCACCGCGCGCCGGGGGTACGGGCGCGGCCGGGGCGACGGACCCGGAGGTCTCGGCGGAGGCGGCCAGGGCGGCGTCGCGCTCGGCGGTGACGTCCCTGGTCAGATCGGCCACGATCGGGGAGGGCGGCATGCCGTTGAGCACGGCGCCGTCGAGGGCGGCGGCCGCGGCCGCGGCGACGTCCACCGGGTCGAAGCCGTGGTCGAAGGGGTCGGGCGCGGAGCTGCGCGGGGCCCGGCCGGCGCGCCGCTCCAGGAGCTCGGCCTCGGCCCGGTCCACGTCGTACGGCTCCGCCGGGCCGGTCGCCCGGCGCCGCGCGGGACGGGCGGTCCGCGGCGCGGCCTCGCGCCAATCCTCGTCGTACCCCTCGTGCCCCTCGGACTCCGCCGGGTCGTCGGCGGGTTCGACGATGCCGAGCCGGGCGCCGAGGGCGCGCAGGCGCTGCGGGATGGCGTTGACGGGGGTGGCGGTGACGACGAGCAGGCCGAAGATCGTGAGCAGGACCAGCATCGGTACGGCGAGGACCTCGCCCATCATGAAGACGAGGGGCTGGGACGCGGCCCAGCCGATGAGGCCGCCGGCGTCCTGCATGGCCTCGGTGCCGTCGCCGCGGCCCGGTGAACCGCAGGCGATGTGGACCTGACCGAGGACGCCGATGACGAGGGCGGAGAGGCCGATGCTGATCCGGCCGTTGGCCTCGGGCTTCTCCGGATAGAGGATCAGCCGCACGGCGATGACGCCGAGAAGCAGCGGGACGAGCAGGTCGAGCCGGCCGAAGGCCCCGGTGACGAGCATCTCGACGAGGTCGCCGACCGGGCCCCGCAGATTCGACCAGGTGCCCGCGGCGACGATCAGCGCGACGCCGAGCAGCAGCAGCGCGAGCCCGTCCTTGCGGTGGGCGGGGTCGAGGCCCTTGGCGCCACGCCCTATCCCCCGGAACATCGCCCCCACCGCGTGGGCGATGCCCAGCCAGACTCCGCGGGCGAGCCGGTAGACGCCCCCGGTGGGGGACGGTGCCGGGCGGGGCGCGGCCTTCTTCGCGGCGGTCTTCCGCGCGGGCGCGCGCTTGGCGGGCGCGGCCTTCTTGGCCGTCGCCTTCTTCGCGGCGGGTTTGGCGGGCGGCTTGGCAGGAGACTTCGCTGGCGCCGCCTTCTTCGCGGCGGCCGCCGTCCGGCCGGCGCGCGGCTTTGCGGCGCCCGCCGTGCCCTGAGAACCCTTGCCGGACGTACGTGAAGCCATGATGCTGAGGTTACCGGTGAGGGGACGGGCTGTCCGCTCTCACCCGCCGGTAAGCGGACGGGTGTCCGGCTCACTCGATCGTGTCAACCGTGCCGGGGCGCGGAGCTGACGCCGGGTCACGGCGCCCCACTCCGCGTGACGGTACGTCAGGTCTGGGCGGGCAGCGTCGGCGCGGCGCCCGTACCCGGCTCCAGGGCGTCCAGGGCGCGCCGCAGGCCCGTGAGCTTGCGCTCCAGGTGCGCGGCGGTGGCGACGGCCGCCGCGTCGGCGGAGTCGTCGTCGAGCTGCTTCGACAGCGCCTCCGCCTGCTCCTCGACGGCGGCGAGACGCGCGGAGAGCTCGGCGAGCAGCCCGGCGGACTCCTTGCCGTGACCGCCCTCGGCGCCGCCCTCCAACTGCAGCCGCAGCAGGGCGGCCTGCTCGCGCAGCTTGCAGTTCTTCATGTAGAGCTCGACGAAGACCGAGACCTTGGCGCGCAGCACCCACGGGTCGAAGGGCTTCGAGATGTAGTCGACCGCTCCGGCCGCGTACCCCCGGAAGGTGTGGTGGGGGCCGTGGTTGATGGCGGTGAGGAAGATGATCGGGATGTCCCGGGTCCGCTCGCGCCGCTTGATGTGCGCGGCCGTCTCGAAACCGTCCATGCCCGGCATCTGCACGTCCAGCAGGATGACCGCGAAGTCGTCCGTCAGCAGCGCCTTGAGCGCTTCCTCCCCGGACGATGCCCGCACCAGCGTCTGATCGAGCGCGGAGAGAATGGCCTCCAGCGCCAGCAGATTCTCCGGCCGGTCATCGACCAGGAGGATCTTGGCCTTCTGCACCATGCCCCGTCCTCCTCGTCCCGGCAACGGCTCTCCCCGGCTCCCGTAACCGGGGGAAGCACCGGGCGCCGCCCCAGAAGACGACTCCCTAGCGCCGTCCGTCCTTGTGCCGGTCATCGTAGCCGCACCCCGCCCGTCGCCACACCCTGTCACCGCGATGTCACTGTGCACGTAGCAGAAACGCGGTGGGAGACCAGAAGGTTCCCCGTATCCCGCCCTCTCACACCCCGGTGGCGACAGTCCGTCAGCGGAGCCCCGGGGGCCCGCGCGGCACTCCGCGCGGACCCCCGGCACGGAGTCACTCCCCTCGCATCCACTGCTCCATGACGGACAGCAGGTGGTCGGGGTCGACCGGCTTCGTCACATAGTCCGACGCCCCCGACTCGATCGCCTTCTCCCGGTCGCCCTTCATGGCCTTCGCCGTCAGAGCGATGATCGGCAGCCCGGCGAACTGCGGCATCCGCCGGATCGCGGTCGTCGTCGCGTACCCGTCCATCTCCGGCATCATGATGTCCATCAGGACGACCGTCACGTCGTCGTGCTGCTCCAGGACTTCGATGCCCTCGCGCCCGTTCTCCGCGTACAGCACCGCGAGCCCGTGCTGCTCCAGGACGCTCGTGAGCGCGAAGACGTTACGGATGTCGTCGTCCACGATGAGCACCTTCTCGCCCGAGAAGCCGAAGGTACGACGCGGCACGACCTCCGCCTCCGGCTCCCCCCGGTCCACGGCGCCCAGCTGACCGAACTGCCCCGGCACCGCGGTCCGCGCCCCGCTCGCCTCCGCGGCGGCCTTCCGCCGGTGCCGGAACAGCGCCCCGGCCCCCGACCGCGCCTCGGTCCGTACGGGCGGCGGCGGGAAGTGCGGGAAGGCGTGGACGGCCCCGGCCGCCCCCTCCCCGGCCCCCTGCTGCGGATCCTCGGCGTCCGCCGCCCCCTGCCCGTACCCGTGCGACGGCAGCTCCGTCGGGCTCAGCGGCAGATAGAGCGTGAACGTCGAACCCCGGCCCGGCTCGCTCGCCGCGAAGATCTCGCCGCCGAGCAGCCGCGCGATCTCCCGGCTGATCGAGAGCCCAAGACCCGTACCGCCGTACTTCCGGCTGGTCGTCCCGTCGGCCTGCTTGAACGCCTCGAAGATGACCCGCATCTTGCTCGCCGCGATCCCGATCCCGGTGTCCGTGACCGAGAACGCGATGAGATCGGCCTCCGGATCGCGCAGCGAACCGGCCTCCAGGAGCTGCTCGCGGATCGACTGCGGCACGTCCGCGTTCGCCGGCCGGATCACCAGCTCCACCGCGCCCGAGTCGGTGAACTTCACCGCGTTGGAGAGGAGGTTGCGCAGCACCTGGAGCAGCCGCTGCTCGTCGGTGTGGAGCGTGGCCGGCAGCTCGGGCGAGACCCGCACCGAGAAGTCGAGCCCCTTCTCCGCCGTGAGCGGCCGGAAGGTGGCCTCCACGTAGTCGACGAGCTGCACGAGCGCGATCCGCGTCGGCGACACGTCCATCTTGCCCGCCTCGACCTTGGACAGGTCGAGGATGTCGTTGATCAGCTGGAGCAGGTCCGAACCGGCGCCGTGGATGGTCTCCGCGAACTCGACCTGCTTCGGCGTCAGATTGGTCTCGGCGTTGTCCGCGAGCAACTTGGCCAGGATCAGCAGCGAGTTGAGCGGGGTGCGCAGCTCGTGCGACATGTTCGCCAGGAACTCGGACTTGTACCGCATGGAGACGGCGAGCTGTTCGGCCCGCTCCTCCAGGACCTGCCGGGCCTCCTCGATCTCGGTGTTCTTCACCTCGATGTCGCGGTTCTGCCGGGCGAGCAGCTCGGCCTTCTCCTCCAGCTCCAGGTTGGAGCCCTGGAGCTCCTTCTGACGGTGTTCCAGCTCGGCCGAGCGCTCCTTGAGCTGCTCCGTGAGCTCCTGCGACTGCTGGAGCAGCACCTCCGTCTTGGTGTTGACGCTGATGGTGTTGACGGTGGTCGCGATCAGCTCGGCGATCTGGTTGAGGAAGTCCCGCTGGATCTGCGCGAACGGCTGGAACGAGGCCAGCTCGATCACGCCGAGGACCTTCCCCTCGAAGAGCACCGGCAGCACGATCACATGCGCGGGCGAGGCCTCCCCGAGCCCCGAGGAGATCTTCAGATAGCCCGGCGGCACGTTGACCTGGATGGTCCGCTTCTCCTCGGCGGCCGTCCCGATGAGCGTCTCCCCGGGCCGGAACGAGGTCGGCATGGAACCGGTGGAGTATCCGTAACTCCCGCGCATCCGCAGCTCGTACGCGCCGTCGCCCCCACCGACGAGTTCGGCGTCGCTGTGGGCGGAGCCCGTCGGCATGGCCACGAAGAAGGCGCCGTGCTGGGCCGAGACCACCGGCGTCAGCTCGCTCATGATGAGCGAGGCCACGTCGTCGAGGTCCCGGCGGCCCTGCATGAGGCCGGAGATACGGGCCAGGTTGCTCTTGAGCCAGTCCTGCTCGTCGTTGGCGAGGGTGGTGTCGCGCAGGTTCGCGATCATCGTGTTGATGTTGTCCTGGAGCGCCTGGATCTCGCCGGCCGCGTCCACACCGTCGATCTTGACGTTGAGGTCGCCGCGGGTCACCGCGGTGGCGACGGCCGCGATGGCCCGCACCTGCCGCGTGAGGTTCCCGGCCATCTCGTTCACGGACTCCGTGAGATCGCTCCAGGTGCCCTCCACGTCCCGCACCCGGGCCTGACCGCCCAGCTGGCCGTCGGTGCCCACCTCGCGGGCCACGCGGGTGACCTCCTCGGCGAAGTTCGACAGCTGGTCGACCATCGTGTTGATGGTGTTCTTCAGCTCCTGGATCTCACCGCGCGCGTCGATGTCGATCTTCTTGGTCAGGTCGCCCTTGGCGATGGCGGTGGTGACGGCGGCGATCTGCCGCACCTGACCGGTGAGGTTGTCGGCCATCGAGTTCACCGACTCGGTGAGGTCCTTCCAGGTCCCGGAGACACCCGGCACCCGGGCCTGACCGCCCAGTTCGCCCTCCGTGCCCACCTCGCGGGCCACCCGCGTGACCTCGTCCGCGAAGGACGACAGGGTCGTCACCATCGTGTTGACGGTCTCGGCGAGCTCGGCGACCTCGCCCCGCGCCTCGACCGTCACCTTCTTCGTCAGATCGCCGTTGGCGACGGCCGCGGAGACCCGGGAGATGTTCCGCACCTGACTCGTCAGGTTGTTGGCCATCAGGTTGACGTTGTCGCTGAGGTCCTTCCACGTACCGGTGACCCCGCGCACCCGCGCCTGGCCGCCGAGGATGCCCTCCGTACCCACCTCGCGGGCCACCCGCGTGACCTCGTCCGCGAAGTTCGACAGCTGGTCGACCATCGTGTTGACGGTCGTGACCAGCTCCAGGATCTCGCCCCGGGCGTCGACCGTGATCTTCTTGGAGAGGTCGCCCATGGCGACCGCCGTCGTGACCTCGGCGATGTTGCGCACCTGAATCGTCAGGTTGTTCGCCATGAAGTTCACCGACTGGGTGAGGTCCTTCCAGGTGCCGGAGACCCCCTGCACCTCGGCCTGACCGCCCAGGATCCCCTCGGTGCCCACCTCGCGGGCCACCCGGGTCACCTGCTCGGCGAAGTTCGAGAGCTGGTCCACCATCGTGTTGAGGGTGTTCTTCAGCTCAAGGATCTCGCCCCGCGCGTCCACGTCGATCTTCTGCGACAGATCACCCCGGGCGACCGCAGTGGCGACCTGCGCGATGTTACGGACCTGGGTCGTCAGGTTCCCGGCCATGCCGTTCACCGAGTCCGTCAGATCACGCCACACACCGGCCACGCCCGGCACCTGCGCCTGCCCGCCGAGACGCCCGTCGGTACCCACCTCACGGGCCACCCGGGTCACCTGGTCGGCGAAGGCGGAGAGCTGATCGACCATCGTGTTGATGGTGTTCTTCAGCTCAAGGATCTCGCCCCGCGCGTCCACGTCGATCTTCTGCGACAGATCGCCGCGGGCGACCGCCGTCGTCACCTGGGCGATCTGCCGCACCTGCGACGTCAGGTTGCCGGCCATGAAGTTCACGGAGTCCGTGAGCTCGCGCCAGCGGCCGGAGACCCCGTCCACCCGCGCCTGACCGCCGAGCCGGCCCTCCGTACCCACGTCCCGCGCCATCCGCGTCACCTGGTCGGCGAAGGACGAGAGCTGCGACACCATGGTGTTGACGGTGTTCTTCAGTTCAAGCATCTCGCCGGCCACGTCCACGGTGACCTTCTGCGACAGGTCACCGTTGGCAACAGCCGTCGTCACCTGCGCGATGTCCCGCACCTGACCCGTCAGGTTCCGGAAGGCCGTGTTCACCGAGTCGGTGAGGTCCTTCCACGTCCCCGCCGCGCCCGGCACCTCGGCCTGACCGCCGAGCAGACCCTCGACGCCGACCTCCCGGGCCACCCGGGTCACCTCGGAACCGAAGGCCGACAGCTGGTCGACCATCGTGTTGACGGTGTTCTTCAGTTCAAGCATCTCGCCGGCCACGTCCACCGTGACCTTCTGCGACAGGTCACCGTTGGCCACCGCCGTCGTCACCTGCGCGATGTCCCGCACCTGCGTGGTGATGTTCCGGAAGACGGTGTTGACCGAGTCCGTGAGGTCCTTCCACGTCCCCGCCGCGCCCGGCACCTGCGCCTGACCACCGAGCAGACCCTGCGCGCCGACCTCGCCCGACACCCGGGTCACCTCGTCGGCGAACGTCCGCAGCGTCTCGGTCATCTGGTTGATCGTGTCCGCGAGCTGCGCGATCTCACCGCGCGCGGAGACCCGCACCTTCTGCGACAGATCGCCGTTGGCGACCGCGGTCGTCACCTCGGCGATCCCTCTCACCTGATTGGTGAGATTTCCCGCCATCGTGTTGACGGAATCGGTGAGGTCCTTCCAGACACCCGCGACCCCGGCCACCTCGGCCTGACCGCCGAGCTCGCCCTCCGTACCCACCTCACGGGCGACCCGGGTCACCTCGGAGGAGAACGACGACAGCTGGTCCACCATCCGGTTGACGGTGTTCTTCAGCTCCAGCATCTCGCCGGCGACGTTCGCCGTGACCTTCTGCGACAGGTCGCCGTCCGCCACCGCCGTCGTCACCAGCGCGATGTCCCGCACCTGCGCCGTCAGCCGGTTCGCCATGGTGTTGACCGAGTCCGTGAGGTCCTTCCACGAACCGGACACCCCACGCACCTGCGCCTGCCCGCCCAGCTTGCCGTCCGTCCCCACCTCGACGGCGACCCTCGTCACCTCGGAGGCGAACACCGACAGCTGGTCCACGAGGTTGTTCGCGGTACGCGCGACCTTCAGGAACTCCCCGCGCAGCGGCCGTACGGCTCCGTCGGCACCCTCCGAACGCAGGTCCATCCGCTGGTCGAGATCACCCTCGGCCACCGCCGACAGGACCCGCCCCACCTCGGACACCGGCCGGGCCAGATCGTCGACCAGCGCGTTCGCGGCCTCGATCGCCGCGGCCCACGCCCCCTCCGTCGCCCCCGCCTCGAGCCGCTCGGACAGCTTGCCCTCACGGCCGACCACCCGCCGGACCCGCGACAGCTCCCCCGTCACGTGCATCTGCCGGTCCGCGACCTCGTTGAACACGGCGGAGATCTCCGCCATGACCCCGTCACCGGAGACCGTCAGCCGTTTACGGAAGTTCCCGTCCCGCATCGACACCAACGCGGCCAGCAACCGCTCCAGCGCCGCCGCGTCCACTTGCACCGTCCCCCCACGGGAACGTCCGCCCCTCGCGCGCGTACCGCTGCCGCCACGCCGCGCCGCCGTGCCAGACTCCACCGTGTCCCTCCCGAAAGGGGTCGACCGAACACTTCCGGCTCTCGCCGATAGCCTGCCCAGTGTTTCACCGCGACCGTACAAGGCGATAACAGTTCGGCAGCTTCGCACAGCGTCCCCACCCCTGGCGGGCGGAAACTGTGACGACCGGCATCCGCGCGGACAGCGAAGGTAAGTAACCTGGCATCCGACTGTCCCACCACCCCGGTCCGCCCGGCGGGGACGGTGTGGTGCGCGCACGACCACCGGGCAGTGGGAGGGGCATACCGAGCATGGCAGAGCCGGGCGTCGAAACGCGTACGAGGAGTGCTGTGATCACCGCGCGGGCGACTGCCAGCTTCGAGCCCGTCGGGCGGTCCGTCGCGGCCGCCCGCGCGTTCGTCAGGGACACCCTCCAGGGCTGGGGACACTCCGAACTCGTCGACGACGCCGTCGTCCTCACCAGCGAGCTCGTCACCAACGCCGTGATCCACGCCGGCACCTCCGCCGAGGTCCTCTGCCTCCGCTCCGAGGACAGCATCCGCGTCGAGGTCGCCGACCGCTACCCCGAGCGCGAGATCCCCGTCCAGGGCGGCCGCACCCTCGGCAGCCCCGACCGCGAGAACGGCCGGGGCCTGCTGCTCTGCGCCGCCCTCGCCCACCGCTGGGGCGTCGACTACTCCCCCACCCGCAAGCACGTCTGGTTCCATCTCGACCTCCCGCAGCGCCCGGTCGGCACCCGCTCCGCCGGCCCCGTCCTCCCCGACGCCCTCCTCCCGGCCGCCGAGAGCCGCGTCCGCGTCGCCGTCGCCCAGATCGACCGCGGCGGCGCCGTCACCGCGTGGAACGAGGACGCCGCGGAGCTCTTCGGCTACGAGGCCGACCAGGTCACCGGCAAGCCCCTCGGCGACCTCGCCGCCTGGCCGCACACCCCCGGCATCGGCACCGGCCTCGCCGAGGCCCTGCGCCTCTCCCGCTGGGAGGGCAGCTACGGCATCCGCTGCGCCGACGGCCGCGTCGTCCCCGTCTACGCCTCGCACCTCCGGGTCCGCGACTCCCAGGGCGAACCCTCCACCGTCTGCCTCCTCGTACGGGAACACGAGCGGGCGGTCATCCAGACCCCGCAGCGCCCCGCCGCCGAACCGGGCTCCGAGAGCCGCGCCACCGACCCCTTCGAGGTCTTCATCGGCTCCCCGGCCCCCGACGACCTCGACGGCCTCCTCCAGCGCACGGTCGAACGCGCCCGCGACATGCTCGACGGCGACGCCGCCTTCCTCCTCCTCGCCACCGACGACGAGACCGAACTCGAAGTACGGGCGACCACCGGCCTCCCGGCCGCCCGCCAGCGCTTCGCCCGCGTCCCCGTCGAGACCGGCGCCAGCCGTTACGGCTCCGCCCGCATGCCCGCCGTCCACGAGGACCTGGCGGCCGTCCCCGGCGCCGTCCCCCTCCTCGAAGGCACCGGCATGCGCTCGGTGGTCACCGTCCCGCTCAAGGTCGAGGGCCGGCTCACCGGCTCCCTGGGCGTGGCCGCCGAATCCGCGAACCGCTACTCCAACGAGGAGGCCCTCCGCCTCCAGTTCGCCGCCGACCGCATCGCCCTCGCGGTCGAGTCGGCCCGCCTCGGCGAGCTCGAACGCCTCCGCCGCGGCTCCCTCAGCTTCCTCGTCGAGGCCTCCGACCTCCTCGCCGGCACCTTGGACCGCGACCAGACCCTGGCCCTGATGGCCCAGATGACGGTCCCGACCCTCGCCACCTGGTGCGCGGTCTACACGATCGCCGACCAGGCCTCCGACCCGTACCTCTCGTACGTGCTCCACGAGGACGAGGACCGCATCGACGGCCTCAAGGACCTGCTCTCCTCGATCGCCCCGCCCGACCCGGTGCCCACACCCGGCGCCCGCGTCTGGACGGCCCCCGGCGACGCCGCGCACCGAGCGGCGCTCAGCGCCTCGGTCCGCGCCCTCGACCACCCCACGAGCCCGCTCTCCTCCGGCATCGACACCACCCTGGCCACCGCGAGCGCGGTCGCCGGCGAGACGGTCGTCCTGCCCCTGGTCGCCCGCAACCGGGTCATCGGCATGCTGACCCTGGGCCGCCCCTCCGAGGACCACTTCCGCCAGGAGATCCTGGAGCTCGCCGAGGACCTCTCGCGCCGGGCCGCCCTGGCCCTGGACAACGCCCGGCTGTACTCGGAGCGCGTGGCGATCAGCCAGTCCCTCCAGCGCAGCCTCCTCCCGCCCGGCCTCCCGGTGATCCCCGGCGTCGAGGTCGACGTCATCTACCGAGCGGCCGGCGAGGGCAACGAGGTCGGGGGCGACTTCTACGACCTCTTCCCGATCCGCGACGGCGCGTACGGATTCGCCATCGGCGACGTCTGCGGTACGGGCCCGGAGGCCGCGGCCGTCACCGGCCTGGCCCGCCACGCCCTGCGTCTCCTGGCCCGCGAGGGCTTCGGCGGCCCGGCCGTCCTGGAGCGGCTCAACGCCGCGATCCTCGACGAGGGCGCCCGCAGCCGCTTCCTCACCCTGCTCTACGGCGAGATGCGCCCGCAGGAGGACGGCTCCGCGATCCTCAAGGTCGTCTGCGCCGGCCACCCCTTGCCCCTGCGCCTCCGCCAGGACGGCACGGTCCAGCCGGCCGCCGAGCCCCAGCCGCTCCTCGGCGTCATGGAGGACCTGGAGCTGTACGAGCAGACGATCACCCTCGACCCGGGCGACGTCCTCCTCTGCGTCACGGACGGCGTGACCGAGCGCCGCGAAGGCACCCGCATGCTGGGCGACGACGGTCTCACCGAAGTCCTCAAGACGTGTACGGGCCTGACGGCCGGCGCGGTCGCCGCCCGTGTCCTCCGCGCGGTCGAGCGCTTCGCCCAGGCCCCCGCCTCCGACGACATGGCCATCCTGGCGATGCGCCTGCGAGAGCCGGATCTCCACTGATCCACCAAGGCGGCCCCGAAAGGGGCCGCCTCTCCTCCGTGCTTTCCACGGCAACGCAAAAAAGGCCCCGCCAATGGCGGGGCCTTTCTTCTTGGAGCCCTTTAACGGAATCGAACCGTTGACCTTCTCCTTACCATGGAGACGCTCTACCGACTGAGCTAAAAGGGCGGGTTGTTCGGCGGCGTCCTACTCTCCCACAGGGTCCCCCCTGCAGTACCATCGGCGCTGAAAGGCTTAGCTTCCGGGTTCGGAATGTAACCGGGCGT